>JBOHBN010000177.1:0-7174 GCA_050698355.1 Streptosporangiales bacterium
GAAGGAGACGGCGTCGAGAGCGTGAACGTCCTCGGTGGACGGACCGCTCGCCGGGAACGTGTGGGTAACCGACTCCACCCGGATGCTCGCGGATGCCTGATCCGCTAACGCCATGCCGGTCGGCTCCGCCGCCATATCCACGTCCCGTCAGCCAATGCCGCGGTGGGGTGTGGCCGGGCCATCGGCACACACGGCGACGACCGCTGGTTCATGCCTGGCATGCCATCCCTCCGTCGGTTCCCGGGTACCGGACTAGGGCCTACTCAGTACTCAGAAGTCTGATTAATGCCCTATGTTCGCCCATGCGTACTCGGCAGTCAAGGGGCGAGCCGCTATCCGTACGACCCGTCGCTCGTACAGGCGCTCGGGTCAGCCTGCGGGCGGCTGCGGGTCAGGGCTCGACGAGCCGCGCCGCCGGGATGTCGCCATCGAAGGCCTCCGGCAGCAACCACGTGGGGTTGCCAACCGCGACGACCGTTCCGGTCCCATTGCGTACCTGCGCCCGCACATAGGACCCCTCAGGCCCGGCCGCGAGGTCGAGCTCGTACGAACCCGCATGTACGTCACTCGCCGGCACTGTAACGGTGGATGTCGCCGGCTCCAGCGACTTGACGCCCGGCCGGTCGACCACTCCCGACACGACCTCGAGCGTCGCGTCGCTCGGCAGGTCCGTGGCCGTGACACGGATGGGGAGGCGGTCGGCGCTTCGCACGACGCGCCCCATACCCGCGACGTCGCCTATCTCGGTATCCAACGCACCGCGCCACTCGCCGGGATCGGCGAACCAAGCGTGTCCGCGGCGCAAGCCGTCCATCAGGTCTCCGAGTTCGACCGACGGTGACCACACGTGTGTCAGGTAGTTGAACTCCTGGCCGAGCCAGTCCTCGGCGAAGTGGTCGTCGCTCACGCCCGTACCGGTGAAGAAGACCGTGTTACGTGCGGCGACGTCGAAGACGTGCAGCAGCCGTTCGATGTCCTCCCGATGCCCGATCTCGACGAGGTCGGCGCCGAGGGCGCCCGTCTCTACGATCAGCCGGGAGAGGTCGACGGGGGTCTTCTCGTCGTAGCTGACCCCCATCGGGTGGTTGAAGGACGCGAGCGCGCCGTGCTCGTGCATGAACTCGACCATCGACCGCGCGCGGTCGATGTCCCAGCTGCGGAACGGCGGGCCGTCCCCGTAGTTCGGCACCTTCAGGTCGCCACCGAACCAGTTCAGGTGCCGGGTCAGGGACACCTCGAGCGCCTCGTAGTGGCGCACATCGGTGAACCGCTCGGCATATGCGTCCAGGACGCGCCGCCGCAGCTCGAGGCCCGCACCCCGTTGGCGCTCACGTCGACGGAACCTCAACCTGTCGACGACGGCACGCGCCTCCGCGCCGTTCGCCGAGCGCACGCCGAGGCGGAGCTTGTGCAACGAGTTGTCCATGGCGACCAGATCGGGCCACAGCTTCGCTATGTCATCCACGGGTCGAAGTACGAGTCGATGCCAGGCGTCCCCACGCAACGGGCGCTCGACCACGCCGATCAGGCCGTTCCCCTCTGTGCAGCGCTTGGTCCTCGACACATGTCCGATCCGGTACTCCAGCCGGTACTTGCCCGCTGGCCTTCCGCCCGAGGCCGGGTGGTACGACGACTGCACCTCCACGAGGAGAACGGCGTCCTCACCGAGCGACTCACCCAGCACGTCGAGCTCGACCGTGGTGTCCGCAAGGCTGGTGCTGTACCGCATGTTCCACGCGTTGCCGCGGAACCACACGGTTCCCTCACCGTGGTCATCCGCCAACGCGCGGATCCGCAGCGCGCCACCGGGCTCATGCGGTGACCGCGGCCAGCTGACGAAATCGCCACCGCCCTCGCGTACGGCTCCTTCCCATTCCTCGACCCACGTCCACGAGATGGCGGGATGGCCCTCGGACTCGACCGGCCCGTCGAAGCGCACTCCCTGCCGGTATCCGTACGCGGAGACGCGGAAGTCGTGGTCGGTCCACCACAGCACGTCCACGCCGAGGCGGCTGGCTTCGGAGAGGTGAGCCTCGTAGCTCGCGGTCTGCTCGCTGAACGACGCGTGCAGGTGCATCGCCATGCTCACCGGATCGCTGGCCGCCCGGCTACCCGCCTTGCGCGCGACCACGGGCCTCCCGAGGCCCTCCACCGGGGTCGATGGCGAGTCGCCCCAGTGGCTTACGGACTCCACACGCGCTCCATCACCCACCATCGCCTCAAGCGGGCGCCACGACCGGCTCGCCGAACGCGACCGTTCCCGGCTCCTCGACGTCGGCGTGCACGCCGAACCTGATCTCACCCGCATGGTGCCTGTCGGGCGTGAGCGCTGCGAGCACGCGGGCATCCTGGCCACCCGCCCCGGGCCGCCGCTCCACGACCGCGCAGCGTGGCAACGGTCCTCGTACGGTCACGGTCGCGGTGCCCAGGCGCACGCGCTTACCGACCCAGTCGTCCTCGACGAACGGCGGAGCCTGTCCGGTATCGACGACCACCGTGGCGCGGAAGCGCGCACCGTCGTCGGCGGGGCGGCCGAGCCGCCGGGAGAGGTCGTCGAGCGACGACGTCGTGACGATGGACACCGACCCGCCCCACACGATCGCGCCCGGGTCAACGGAGCGGCAGAGCACGACGCTGCGCCCCAGGTACGAGCTCAGCAGCTCGGACCACGGGCCGGCGACGGTGACGAGGCGCACCTCGCTGCCCCAGTAGTCCCCGGTCATCGCGGGGCCGTCGACGACGACACCGGAGGCCTCGCCGAGCGGGGTACGCATGGTCAGAACCGGTGGATCCAAGGACGCGCGGCACGCCAGCAAGGCGTCGTTCGACACGGTACGCAAGACCGCGCCGGTGCCGGGGTCGACCAGGCAGAACACCCTGTCGTGCCGCGGCCCGTCCGCGGTCAGGTCCACCGACGGCAGGCTGACGTGCTCCATGCCCTTGACCGGTGTCAGGCCCAGCCGGGTGATCCGGGCGACGGGGGATCCATCGACGTGTTCGCGTCCCACCGGGGCTCCCCTGTCGACATGCACCCGTCCGACCCTATCGGGCGGCGGTGTACGCATCGTGGACGATGCGGCCCACCTCGGCGGCGACGTCGGTCGCGGCGGCGCCGCTCACCCCGCCGGCGGTGCCCGGGTCGGCGAAGCCCTCGGTGAGCACGGTCACGACGACGGGACGCTCGTACACCGGCCCGAGGAACAGCACGCCCGCGTCGTGGCGCACCCCGGCCAGCTCGCCGGTCTTGTGCGCGACCGGCATCTGGGGCGGTAGGTGGCGCGGCAGCCGGTCGCGTACCTGCTGCCGGCAGAGCACGTCGAGCGCGGTACGGCGGGAACCCGTCACGAGCACCTCGCCGCGTACGAGCGCGCAGAACAGGTCTGCCATGTCACCTGCGGTCGTGAGGTTCTCCTCGCCGCGTTCCCGCGCGGCGGTGTCCATCATGCTGCGGGCAAGCCGGGTGGCCGCCAGTCCCTGGTCGCGCAGCAGCTCGGCCACCGGTTCGAAACCGAGCAGGTCGATGACCACGTTGGTGGCGGTGTTGTCGGACACGATGATCATGAGTGTGAGCAGGTCGCGCAGGCTGAGCCGCTCCACGCTGGGCAGCTCCTTCAGTACCCCGCTGCCGCCCGCGCGACCGTCGACCGGGACGGGCACGAGCGCATCCAGATCCAGGGCACCGGCGTCCGCCCGCCGCAGGGCGGCGAGTAGTACGGGCACCTTGATCACCGAAGCCGCGGTGAAGACCTCGTCCGCGCCCCACGCGAGCCGCTCGGCCGCCTCGACGTCCTCGACGACCAGGCCAAGGCGGGCGCCGTCGCCGCACTCACGTACGGACGCGACCAGCGCGTCCAGCTCCGGGCGCGCCGTAGCCAGCGCACTCACAGCAGCACCAGGAACAGCACCGCGAACAGCGCGGTGTTGGCGAGCATGATCGCCCAGCCGTTGAACATCATCAGGCGCAGGTTGTTGGACCGCGCGAGACCCATCTGGCCCACCATGTCGGCGTTGGGAAAGGGACCGAACCAGTCGATCTGCGAGCTACCCAGCAGGACCGCGGCCCACGCCGTCGGCGGGATGCCCAGCGAGGCGACGATCGGCGCGAAGAGCTTGTCCATCAACACGACCTGAGCGACCGCGGCGCCGGCCACACCGACCCAGCCGATCATCAGGGCGAGGATGCAGAAGCCGAACGTGCCCACCGTCGTCAGAACCGGCTGGGAGGAGTGCAGCAGCGACTGGTACGCCCCGGTCTTGTCGACCAGCTCCAGCAGCGGGTTGAACAGCCAGAACAGCATGAACAGCCACAGCAGCTTGGACGCGCCGGTGTACACAGCCTGCGCGATCCGAACCGGCGACAGGCCGCCGGCGAGCCCGGTGACCAGCGCCGTGACCATCATGACGATCAGCGCGTACGAGTAACCGGCCTGCAGCGCGACGCCGAGGACGGTGAGCGCGGCGAGCGACACCACGAACGCCCACGTCGCCCGGCGAGGCGCGCCGCCCGCATCACGAGTGCCTTGTTGGGCCTCCTCGGCGAGCTGAACGTCCGCGGCGTCGTATTCCGCGGTCGCGCGCCTCTGCAGCCAGCGCGCCATCGCGAACCCGGTGAGGCCTGTGACCGCCGCCATCGGCAGCCCCGCACTCGCCAGGTACGCGGGGTAGCTGAGATCAGCCGCCCCGATAATGGTCACCACCGGTGGGGTGAACGGCCCCACGAACAGACCCGCCGCACCGGCCGAGTGCAGCATCGCGGCGACCGCCGGTGGCCGCCAACGCACCGCCGCGGCGATCGGGATGATGATGGGTGCCAGGATCGCGTTCGCCCCGGCGAGGGTGCCCAGCGCGGCCACCAGGATGAACGACGAGAGCATCACGCCGATCTGTACGCGGGTCGGGGTGTTGAGGCCGACGCGCTGCATCACCGTGCGCACCAGCGTCTGCGCCGCGCCGGTCTCCCGCGCCACCTGGCCGAGGCCGGCGCCCAGGATGACGATCAGTCCCACGACGGCGATGAAGCTACCGAGCGACTCGCCGAGCAGCGAGGCCATGGCAACCGGCCCGGACATGGTCATGACCGCGGCGACGATCACCGCGGCGATGGTCGCGATCACGACGTCCACGCCGACGATCGCGAGCACCGCATACGCGACGATCGGTGTGATTCCCCACAGCCCCGCCTTGCCCTCCTGCACGGCGAGTACCACAGCGACGCCGATGGCCACGGCGAACGTCACCAACGCCACGACCCGCTTACGGTCGAACGAGTCGCGCAGGCGATTTCCGGTCGGGGCAGTCGACGCGAAGCTGGACACGGGGCTCCCTCGTAGGCAGTGCAGCGACGGACGGTCACCTTACCGTCGTTATCTCCGAGTGATCGCGTGGTGGTCGTGACCTGGATACGGTGGCAGCCAGGGTCACGACGAGAGGCGGGTGCGTGTATGTCGGAGGTGACCGAGCGGCTGCAGCACGGCGAGCCGGAGCAGCGGCGAGCGCGGATCGTACGCACCTTGACCGACGCCTTCTCCGACCTGATGGCGGCCAACCCGGCTGCGTTTCGTACGAAGTTCCGCAAGATGGCGGCGGACCCGTTCGCGTTCTACCGCGGCAACACGCCGCTGTTCTACGCCGACATGCAGGACCTGACCGACCCGTGGGTCGACGAGCGCACCAGCCGGATCTGGATCCAGGGTGACCTGCACGCCGAGAACTTCGGCACGTACATGGACGGCGCCGGTGACCTGATCTTCGACGTCAACGACTTCGACGAGGCCTACCTCGGCCTTTACACCTGGGACCTGCAGAGACTGGCGCCAGCGTGGCGTTGATCGGATGGCGCAAGGCGTTCGCGGACGCCGACATCGACGCCCTCGTCGCCGGGTACGCCAGGGCGTACCTCAACCAGGTCCACTGGTTCCTCGAGGCGTCCGACGACGCGTCGTACTCGCTGCGGCTCGACACTACCGACGGGGTCGTGCACGAGGTGCTGCAGCGGGCGCGCCTGCGCAGCCGGGAGACGCTGCTCGACTCGCTCACCGAAACCGAGGGGTACGATCGCCGCTTCCGCGAGACTCCGCGCCTCCGACGCGTCGAGGGGGACGAGCACGAGCGAGTACGCGTCGCGTTCGAGCGCTACCTCGACACGATCCCGCGGGCGAAGCGGTTCCGCAGCGTCACGTACGAGGTGAAGGACGTGGTGGCCAGCGGTGGCTTCGGCATCGGCAGCGCGGGCCTGCCGGCGTACACGATTCTCATCGAGGGGTTCAACGAGGCGCTGGACAACGACGTCGTGCTGTCGATGAAGCAGGGCAACGTCGCCGCGCCATCCCGAGTGGTGACCGACGAGCGGATCGCCTCGTACTTCACCCACCACGGCCATCGCACCGCGGTGTCGCAGCGGGCCCTGCAGGCACGTGCGGACCCGCTGCTTGGGTACACCGAGGTCGACAGCGCCGGTTTCGTGGTCAGTGAGCTGTCGCCGTACCAGTCCGACGAATGGGACGACCTGACCGAGCCAGAGGAGATCGCTCCGGTGCTCGACTACCTCGGGCGCGCCACGGCGAAGGTGCACTGCGTCTCCGATTCCGACTCCGACCAGGACCTCGTCGCGTTCCAGACCGAGGAGGCGATCGCGGCCTCCTTGCACGGACGGGACGACGAGTTCGTGCGGTGGCTTGTCGGCTTCGCCCACGACTACGCGGCGGTCGTACGCGATGACCACCGGCACTTCGTCGACGCGTTCCGCAACGGGGAGATCGCCGGAGTGTCCTCCACCGGCTACGACAGGTGACCGCCCGTATCCGGTAGCGGGTGGGCAGGGGAACCGCCGCCCCCCAACCGCGTTGCTCCGGTGATGGCAACGCAGGACTTCGCGCACGCCGCCCTTGTGGTCAACACGCGTTCACGCGGCGGCGAGCGCGCCTACGAGCACGCGCACGAGGCACTGGTCGGGTCGGGGGTGCCGGTCCGGTCGGCGTACTCGATCAGCGATCCCGGCCGGATCCCGGAGACGGTCCACGAGGTCCTCGCCGAGGGATGTGACCTGCTCATCCTCGGTGCGGGCGACGGTACGGTGAGCGCCGTCGTCGACATGCTCGCCCACCACGAGGCGGTCTTCGGGCTGCTGCCCCTGGGCACGGCCAACGACTTCGCCCGCACCATGGAGATTCCCGCC
>JBOHBN010000178.1:0-8941 GCA_050698355.1 Streptosporangiales bacterium
GACCCGGACACCGAGCTGACCGTGGTGGTGAGCAAGCCGCCGGACGGGCAGGTCGCCGACCGGCTGCGCGAGGAAGCGACCGCACGCGGGCAGCACGTGCTGTGGGCGCTGCTCGGATCCGGGCTGCCGGACCTGACCGCGGTCGCCGAGCAGGTCGTACGCGCGGTCGGCGGTACCGCACCGCGGTGGCCGTCCTGGATGCCCGACCGTCCGGCCACGCCGGCTCCCGGACGCGCGCTGCGCGGGCTGTTCTGCGGCGGCACGCTGCGCGACGAGGCCGCGATCATTGCCGGCGCCGCGCTGGGTGCCGGTCGGTACGAGCTGGTCGACTTCGGCGACGACGCGTACACCCGCGGGCGGGCCCATCCGATGATCGATCCGACGCTGCGCAACGCCCGGCTGGAAAGCGATGGTGATGACCTGCACCTGGGCGCCGTGCTGCTGGACGTCGTGCTCGGCTACGGCAGCCACGGCGACCCGGCCGAGGAGCTGGCACCGGTGATCGAACGGGTGCGGACGGCGGCGCAGGCGCCAGCCGTCGTCGTCTCCCTGGTCGGCGCTGCAGGTGACCCGCAAGGGCTCGAGGGGCAGGCCCGTACGCTCGCTGCCGCTGGCGCCGAGGTGTACCTGTCCAACGCCGAGGCCGTGCGCCGCGCCGTCGCACTGGTGCAGGAGAGGCGATGAACGACAAGCCGTTGCGCGGGCTGCTGATCGCCGAACCGCGGGTGGTGACCGCGGGGGTTGACCTGCTGGCGGTCGCGCTGGAGCAGCAGGCGGTGCCCGTACGCAGGGTCGACTGGCGACCCCCGCTCGCCGGCAGCGACCCCGCCGCGCTGGCTCGGGTGACGGCTGATGAGCGCCGGGACGCGGTGAACGCGGAGGGCGTCGGCCGGGTGCTCGCGGCCGGCGCGGAGCTGGTGGACGTGCTACCCGCGCGGGAAGCTCTCGGCCTGGCACCGGGCCAGTTCTGCCATGCCGGTCCGCCGATCGACTGGACCCGCGCATCCGGTCCGCTGCGAGGCGCGCTCATCGGTGCCGCGATGTTCGAGGGACTGGCGACGACTACCGAGGACGCCGAACGGATGCTTGCCGCAGGCGACTGCGAGCTCGCACCCTGCCACTCGCGCGGCGCGGTCGGGCCCATGGCCGGCGTGATCTCGCCGTCGATGTGGGGGTTCGTGCTGCGCGAGCCGACGCGCGGCGGCACGGCGTACTGCACCCTCAACGAGGGGCTCGGAAAGGTGCTGCGCTACGGCGCGTACGGGCCGGAGGTGATCGACCGGCTGCGCTGGATGTCGCGGGTGCTCGGGCCGCTGCTGCAGGTCGCGGTGCGCAGGCGCAGCGACCGCGGCGAGCCGCTCGACGTGCGCGCGATCGTCGCGCAGATGCTGCACATGGGCGACGAGGGCCACAACCGCAACCGCGCGGGCACGATGATGGCGGTACGGGAGCTGCTGCCCGAGCTGTTGGATGCGGATACGCTGCCGGGCGGGCTCGGGTCGGGAGACGTCGCCGACGTGGTGCGGTTCGCGAACGGCAATGACCACTTCTTCCTCAACCTGGCGATGCCGGCGGCCAAGCTCGCGCTCGACACCGCACGCGGGGTCGCGGGCTCCTCGATGGTGGTCGCGATGGCGCGCAACGGCACCGACTTCGGCATCCAGGTCGCGGGCACGGGCGACGCGTGGTTCACCGGGCTCGCCGGAGTGCCGGACGGGCTGTACCTCGGCGCGTACGGACCGGACGACGCCAACCCCGACATCGGCGACTCGGCCATCACCGAGACGACGGGGCTGGGCGGGTTCGCGATGGCCGCGGCGCCCGCGATCGTCGCGTTCGTCGGAGGCACGGTCGACGACGCGTTGGCGGCGACGCGCGCGATGTACGACATCACCCTGGCGGAGCATCCCGCGTACCAGGTGCCGGTGCTGGGCTTCCGCGGCGTGCCGGTGGGCATCGACGTGACCGCAGTCGTGCGTACCGGCGTGCTGCCCAACATCAACACCGGCATCGCCGGACGCGTCGCGGGCACCGGGCAGGTCGGCGCGGGTCTCGTCCGTCCGCCCGCGGCCTGCTTCACAGCCGCGCTCTCCGCGCTCGCCGCCGCCGCACCCCCGCTGGTCCCGCACGTTGTCAGTGCCTGATCGAGCCATAGCTCAACCACGCACTGACAACCTACGAATTCAGGGCTGGATGCCGGGCTCGGGCACGTCGACGTCGCGGGGGTCGGCGAGGCCGGTGCAGTCCACCTCAGCCACCTCATCGGGGTGCGCGCGCAGCCAGGGGCGGGCACCCTCGTCACCGCGCGCCAGGTCGGCGACGGCCGGCCACACGCGGGCGGCGAGCAACACCGGATGGCGCAGCCGACCGTCGTAGCTGGCCAGCACCGCCCCCCGTGGACCGGGTTCTCCGGCCAAGACATGCCAACGGTCGATCACTGCGCGTACAGCTGCGGGCGTCAGCCACGGCGTGTCGACCAGCATGACCACGGCGGCTTCCGCCTCCGCGGGTAGCGCGGCCAGGCCAGCGCGCAACGACGCACCCATTCCCTCACGCCAGTCGGGGGCATCGACGACCTGCGCTCCGGCAACAGGAGCGAGCGCCGCCGCGCCCTGGACGACGAGCACGGGCGCGCACCCCTCGCGTACCGTGGCGACGGCCCGGTCGACCAGGCGTATGCCATCCAGCCGCGCGGTCGCCTTGGGCCCGCCGAACCGGCGGCCCTCCCCGGCCGCCAGCACCAGCCCAGCGATCACCGGCGCGCCTCCCGCCGGCCCTGCTCACCAACGACACCCGTCAACGCCGCGCTCCGTCTCATTGTCGGCACCCAAATGGAGGGCGGCGGGTGACCAGCGCGCCATGCGGACCGGGTCACGCCGGTTCGGTGCGGACGGTGAGGCCGGCAGCGTCGCTGTGGATCGGGCCGGAGCGCTCACCGAGGCGCTGGCCGGTGCCTCCCCAGCGGGCCTGCACGATCTCCGCCGCGATCGACACCGCGGTCTCCTCCGGCGTGCGGGCGCCGATGTCCAGCCCGACCGGCGAGCTCAGCCGCGCCAGCTCGTCCTCGGCCAGACCAGCCTCGCGCAGCCGGGCCATCCGGTCGTCGTGCGTACGACGCGAGCCCATCGCGCCGATCCACGCCGCGGGCGTACGCAGCGCGACCTCCAACAGCGGCACGTCGAACTTCGGGTCGTGAGTGAGCACGCAGATTACGGTGCGCCCGTCGATCCGGTCCGCCTCCCGCTCGGCGTCGAGGTACCGGTGCGGCCACTCCACCACGACCTCGTCCGCATCGGGGAACCGCTGCCTGGTCGCGAACACCTGGCGCGCGTCGCACACCGTCACCCTGTAGCCGAGGAACGTCCCGATCCGCGCAACGCTCGCGGCGAAGTCGATCGCGCCGAACACGATCATCCGTGGCTTGGGCGCGAGCGACTGCACGAAGACCGCCAGGTCGTCGCGACGGCGTTCGCCGTCCGCGCCGATCCGCAGGATGTCGGTACGTCCGGCGGCCAGCATGCCCTGCACGTCATCAGCGACGGCCTCGTCCAGCCGGCTCGTTCCAAGTGAGCCGGACCACCGGTCGGGCCACACCACAAGCCGGCGGCCGAGCGCCGGCGGGGTCCCGTCCGGCTGCGCTCCCTCGGGTACGGCACCGGCACCGGACACCTCGACGATGTCGGCCACCGCGACCGGCTCGCCGCGACGTACCGACGACACCAGGTCGTCCAGCTCGGGGAACCGGGGTTTGTCCACCGGCTCCACGAGCACGTCGATCACGCCGCCGCAGGTCAGCCCCACCGCGAACGCGTCGTCGTCGCTGATCCCGTAGCGCTGCAGGATCGGCTCGCCGGTCTCGACGACGCGCTGCGCCAATTCGTACACGGCACCTTCGACGCACCCCCCGGAGACGCTGCCGACCGCCGACCCGTCCGGACCCACGGCCATCGCGGCTCCCGGTGCCCGCGGCGAGCTGCGCCACGTACGCACCACTCGGGCCAGGCCGAACGGGCGGCCGTCGGACCACATTTCGTGCAGGTCGTCCAGTACCTCACGCACCGTGTCCACCTCCTGCGCCGTGAGTGGCGACGCTCAGCTCCCTGGCCAGGTCCTGGAACGCGGCGAGCGAGTGCCCGGCCACAAGAGCGTCAATGTGCGCGAGCGCCGCCTGCATTCCCCCGGTGAGCGGCTCGTAGCCGGGCGCGCCGCGGTGCGGGTTGACCCAGACGACCCGGTACGCGAGCCGCTGCAGGTCGGCGACCTGCTCGCCCAGCAGGGCCGTGTCGCCGCGCTCCCACCCGTCGCTGCAGACCGCGACGACCGCGCCGCGCGCGCAGCCACGGCGACCCCACCGGGACAGGAACGCGCGCAGCTGCTCGCCGAGGCGGGTGCCGCCGCTCCAGTCAGGTACCGCCTTCGACATGCCGAGCATGGCCTCGTCCGCGTCGCGGTGCCGCAGGTACGGCGTGACGCGGGTCAGCCGGGTGCCGAGCGTGAACACCTCCGTGCCGACCCGGCGCCGGGCGGCCGCGTGCGCGAACCGCAGCATGGAGTCGGCGTACGGCTGCATCGAGCCGGAGACGTCGATGAGCAGGACCAGACGGCGCGGCCGCGGTCGCGGGTGCACGTGGTGGAGGCGTACGGTCTCGCCGCCGTGCTTGAGCGCGTCGCGGACGGTACGCGCGCGATCGACCGTGCCCCGCTTGCTCGGGTGGCGGCGCCTGCCGGGGCGCACGGGCCCGGCGGGATCGAGCATCGCAAGCATCGCCCGCACCTCACGGAGCTCGGCCTGGTCCAGCGTCGTGACGTCGCGCTGCCGCAGCACCTCGACCCTGCTCGCGGTGGCCACGTCGGGGGTGTCCTCGGGATCCTCGCCCTGCCCGTCGTCTGTCCCCACGTCCGGGCGGGCGGTCACGCGAACCCGCTCGACGACAGGGACCTTGCGTACCGGACCGGCCTGCTCCAGCCCGAAGAACGCGACGAAGGCGGCGTCGTAACGCGCGAGGTCGTCCGGCTCGGCGCACAGCGCCAGCCGGCCGGCCCAGTAGACGTCCTCGCGGCTGAGCACGTCCAGCCAGCCGATCGCCTCGACCGCGGCGTGGACCTGGTGCGGCGTCGCCCGCATACCGGCGGCCCGCAGGGTCCGCGCGAACGCGACGAACGTCGCGGCCGGTTCGCGCTTGAGCGCCGGCGCGGCGTCGTCGTTGGCGTGCACGTTCAGCCCCCGGCGGCGACCGCGAGCGCGCCGCCCGCGCGCTCGACCCGCTCGGCGTCCTCGCGGTACTTCACCAGCGCACCGAGGCTCCGCGCGGCGGTGTCCTCGTCCAGCTCGCGTACGCCGAGCACGACGAGCGCCTGCGCCCAGTCGATGGTTTCGGCGAGGCCGGGCGGCTTCAGCAGATCCTGCGCACGCAGCGCCTGCGCGACGCGCGTGACGTCCTCCGCGAGCTGTTTGCTGGCCTCCGGCACCCGGCGCCTGACGATGGCGATCTCCCGGTCGTACGACGGGTGGTCCAGCCAGTGGTACAGGCACCGCCGCTTCAACGCGTCGTGCAGCTCGCGGGTGCGATTGCTGGTGAGGACTACGAGCGGCGGCACGGCGGCGCGGATCGTACCCAGCTCGGGCACCGTGACCGTCCAGTCCGACAGCACTTCCAGCAGGAACGCCTCGAACTCGTCGTCGGCGCGGTCGACCTCGTCGACCAGCAGCACGGCGGGCGCCTCCGGCCGGGACAGCTCGAGCGCCTGGAGCAGCGGCCGGGAGACCAGGAACCGCCGGTCGTGCAGCTCGGCTTCAAGCGCATCGGCGTCGTCTCGGCCCACCGCCTCGGCCGCGCGCAGGTGCAGCAGCTGGCGGGGGAAGTCCCAGTCGTACAGGGCCTGCGCGGAGTCGATGCCCTCGTAGCACTGTAAACGTACGAGCGGGACGCCGATGACCTCGGCCATCGCCTGCGCGAGGGCCGTCTTGCCGGTGCCCGCGTCACCCTCGAGCAGCAGCGGGCGACCCATCCGCAGCGCCAGGTGCACGCCGGTGGCGATGCCGTCGTCGGGCAGGTAGCCGACCGCGTCCAGGGCCGCGGCGACGTCAGTGGGGCCGGCCAGGCGGGCTTCGAGTGCGGAAGTGGTCACGCTGCCAGGATAGGGTCGCATGCCCTCGGCTCGCAGGGAGCACGGTCGGCTATGCCCGGTTAGGCCCAGCCGAGCTCGTGCAACCGGGCGTCGTCGATGCCGAAGTAGTGGGCCAGCTCGTGCACGACCGTTATCCGCACCTCGTCGGCGAGCTCGGCGGGTGAGGAGGCGTGGGCACAGATCGGGTTGCGGTAGAGCGAGATGCGGTCCGGCAGGACACCCGCGTACCAGTCGCCACGCTCGGTGAGCGGTATCCCCTGGTAGAGGCCGAGCAGCCCGGGCTCCGGCGGGTCGTCCTCGAGCACGATCACGACGTTGTCCAGCGCCTCGGCGAACTCGTCCGGGATCCCGTCGAGCGCCTCGCCGACGAGCGACTCGAACTCCTCGGGCGTCAGGTCGATCATGCAACCATTGTCGGGCGAACCGGGACACATCCGCGGCCCGAGTGAGAACCTGTCCGTCATGGACCTGGTAAGGACGGTCAGCCACCAGGCGCGGCACCTGTTCGGGCGCCGCGTACGGCACCGGCTGGCCGTCACCGTCGTGGCGCTGGCCGGCGCGTGGTTCGGACTGCTGCTCGGCGGGTCGATCACCGCACCGATCGGCCCCGTCGACGCCCACCTCTCGCTTCGTCCCTCGCTTACCGGGAACACGTTCATCGACGTGGCGCCGCTCGGCTCGCTCGAGCTCGACACCACCGACTCGCCGCTCGCCCTGAACGCGTCGGTCGAGCAGATCCGCGTCGAGGCGGCACGCCAGTTCATCGACGACCCCGACATGATCTACACCATCCAGGACGTGGTCGCATCCGACCTCGAGGACGCGATCATCCGGCTCGCGGCCCAGGCGTTCGCGTGTAGCGTCCTGTCGTCGATGATCTTCGTCACGGTCGTGTTCCGACGATGGACGACGCTGTGGAAGGCCGGCGTCCTCATCTGCGGCCTGATGCTCATCTCGTTCGCCGCCGCTGCCGCAACCTGGAACCCGAGGGCGATGGAGCAGCCGCGGTACACGGGCCTGCTCACGACCGCGCCTACCCTCGTCGGCAACGCGCAGAACATCAAGAAGAACTTCGGCAAGTACCGCACCGAGCTCGCGCGGGTAGTCACCGGCGTCTCCCGGCTGTACGAGACCACCCTGAAGCTCCCGACGTACGAGCCGGACCCCAACACGATCCGGGTGCTCCACGTCTCCGACATTCACAACAACCCGGCCGCGTGGAACATCATCAAGTCGACGGAGAAGCAGTTCCAGGTGGACTTCATCGTCGACACCGGTGACCTGACCGACCTCGGGACCAAGCCCGAGCAACGGTTCGCGAACAACATCGAGTCGCTGGACGTGCCGTACGTCTTCGTCAAGGGCAACCACGATTCGAAGGCCGTGGCACGCGCCGTCGCGCGGCAGGACAACGCGACCGTCCTCGACGGCCAGAGCACGAAGGTCGACGGAGTCCGGATCTGGGGCATCGGCGACCCGCGGTACGTCCCGGACAAGCTGACCCAGAAGGGCGAGCAGGTCCCCCTCACCACGTACGGGCAGCGGCTGCGCCGACGGATCGAGGATGCGGGGACGGTGGACATGGTCATGACCCACGATCCGGCGATCGCGCGCCAGTGGGACGGGCTGGCGCCGCTGATCCTCGCCGGCCACATTCACCAGCGCAAGACCGAGCTGTTGCCCGGCGGCAGCAGGCTCATGGTCGAGGGGTCTACCGGCGGTGCGGGCGTCCGCGCGCTGGACTACGGGAAGCCGACGCCGATCACGATGGATCTGCTCTACCTCGACAAGCAGACTCACCGCCTGCAGGCGTGGGACAGCATCACGCTCGGTGGCGTAGGGCTCACGTCCGCACAGATCGAACGGCACGTGGAGGAGAAACCGAACCGGCCGCTCGACCAGCTGGCGGGCGAGTCGCCGAAGCCCTCTGTCAGCCCGACGCCGTCGGGCGGGCGGACGCCGTTCACGCTGCCGCCGAGCACACCGGCCAGCACGCCCGCGGCCACCGGCGGCGCGACCAGCCCGGGCGAGCGGCGTGCGGGCTCACCGCTGCGCTCGCCGTCACCGTAGGGCTGCCGCCCCACCCGGTTTTGCCGAAACGGCTGGCGCCCCCTATCCTTGAGCAGTCCCCGACGGCAAGACACCGTGGATGCACCGGCGGCGGCTTTCGTCCGTCGGAGCCCCCATCGTCTAGAGGCCTAGGACGCCGCCCTTTCAAGGCGGTAACACGGGTTCGAACCCCGTTGGGGGTACGGCAACAACACATGGTCCTGTGGAGCAGCTAGGAGTGCTCGCCACCCTGTCAAGGTGGAGGTCGTGGGTTCAAATCCCATCAGGACCGCCCTTAGTTTTCCCAGGTCAGAGACCATCGAGGCTGGCCAGTGCACGTCAACTCGAAGTCCTTCGCATGACCCCGTGCTGTTGGCGTGCTATTAGCCCACCGGGGCGAGCACGCCGCCGAGACCGTCATCCTCGTCACCGTCGTCACCTTCCTCGTCTTCCCGACGCGCCTTCGCAACGAGTGCGTCCAGAGCAGTGGCGATGTCCCGATCCCGGTCATCTGTTGCGTGCTGGTAGATGATCGCGGCCCGTGTACTCGACTGCCCCATTCGGCGCATCAGATCACGCAAGGACGCACCCGACATGGCTGCCAGGTGGTTCCCGGTGTGCCGAAGATCATGGGTGCGCCGTGAGGCGCAGTGGTTTGAGTGGAGGTGAGAGACCTTCGTCGCTGATCTCGTCGCAGCGAGACGGTGGAGCTGAGGGCAGCCTGAGCCGGGTGGTGCCGGGGAGGGTGGGAGCAGCCCTGACA
>JBOHBN010000179.1:0-4050 GCA_050698355.1 Streptosporangiales bacterium
GTCAGTGTCTGGTTGAGCTATAGCTCAACCAGACACTGACAACTCAGCGAGGAACGCTCGCGACACCGGGGGGCAGGAAGCGCTCGCCGGTGACGCGCTCGCTCGCGCCCGTACGGTCCAGGTACGGCGTGATACCGCCGGTGTGGAACGGCCAGCCCGCCCCGAGCACCATCGCCATGTCGATGTCCTGCGGTTCGGCGACCACGCCCTCGTCCAGCATCACCCGGGCCTCCTCGGCCACCGCGGCGAGCGCACGGTCGCGTACCTGGTCGGCACTGGACGGGCGGTCGCCGGTCTCGAACAGCGCGGCGACCTCCGGGTCGACCTTGGGCGTACCGTCCTCCCACAGGTAGACGCTGCCCTTGCCGGCGTCCACGAGCCGCTTCAGGTTGGGCGACACGGTGAACCGGTCGGGGAACGCCTCGGCGAGCTGCTCGGCCACGTGCAGCGCGATCGCCGGCCCGACGAGTTGCAGCAGCACCAGCGGGGGCATCGGCAGCCCCAGCGGGTCGAGGGCCTCGTCGGCGGTCTCGATCGGCGTGCCCTCGTCGACCGCCGCGTGCACCTCGCCGAGGAACCGGGTGAGCAGCCGGTTGACGATGAACGCGGGCGCGTCGGTCGCCAGCACGCACGACTTCTTCAGCTCCTTGCCGACCGACAGGGCGGTGGCGAGCGTCGCGTCGTCGGTGGACGAGCCGCGTACGACCTCCACGAGCGGGAGCACCGCGACGGGGTTGAAGAAGTGGAACCCGACAACGCGCTCCGGGTGCGCCAGCTCGCCTGCCATCGCACTGACCGACAGCGAGGAGGTGTTGGTGGCGAGCACGCAGGTGTCCGGCACGACGGCCTCGCACTCGGCGAACACCTGCCGCTTGACCGCGAGGTCCTCGAAGACGGCCTCGATGACGAAGTCGGCGTCGGCGAACGCGTCCTTGCCGAGCGACCCGGACACGAGCGCGGTCAGCTTGTTCGCCTTGTCCCGGCCGATACGGCCCTTGCCGTGCAGCTTCTCGATCTCGCCGTGCACGTACGCCACGCCGGCGTCGACGCGCTGCTGGTCGATGTCGGTGAGCACCACCGGGACCTCGAGGCGGCGGGCGAACAGCAGGCCGAGCTGGCTCGCCATCAGCCCGGCGCCGACGACGCCGATCTTGGTGACCGGCCGGGCAAGCTCCCTGTCCGGTGCGCCCGCGGGCCGCTTGGCACGGTGCTGAACCAGGTCGAACGCGTACAGCCCGGAACGCAGCTCTTCGCTCATCAGCAGGTCGGCGAGCGCGTCGTCCTCGGCGGCGAAGCCCGTGTCGCGGTCGGCGGTGCGGGCGAGCTCGAGCAGGTCCAGCGCCCGGTACGGGGCGGGTGCGGCGCCGTGCACCTTGCCGTCAGCGATCGCGCGGCCGCGCGCGACCGCGGCGTCCCATGCGTCCCCGCGGTCGAACGTCGGGCGGTCGACGGGCAGTCCGCCGACCACTTGGGCGACCCAGTCGAGGCTGCGCTCGAGGAAGTCGGCGCCGTCGAACATCGCGTCGGAGGCACCGAGGTCGTACAGCTTCGGCCCGTCGATCATGCGGTTCTGGTTCAGCGCGTTCTCGATCATGACGGTCACCGCGGCGTCCGGGCCGGCGATGTTGGCGAGCAGCTGGGTGCCGCCCCAGCCGGGCACCAGGCCGAGGAAGCATTCCGGCAGCGCGATGCCCTTGGCGGCCGACGACACCGTGCGGTACGTGCAGTGCAGCGCGACCTCCAGCCCGCCGCCCATCGCCGCCCCGTTGATCAGGCCGAACGACGGGATGTCCATCTCGCCCAGGCGCCGGAACACCCGGTGGCCGAGCCGGCCCAGCTCGAGCGCCTGCTCGCGGCCCGTGACGAGCGGCATGCCGGTGAGGTCGGCGCCGACCGCGAGGATGAACGGCTTGCCCGTGACGGCGACCGCGACGAGGTCGTCGCGCGCCGACACCTCGTCGAGCACGGCGTCGAGGGACAGCAGGCCGGCGGGGCCGAAGGTGTTCGGCTTGGTGTGGTCGTACCCGTTGTCCAGCGTGATGAGCGCCGCGCTGCCGGCGGCGCGCGGCAGGTCGACGTAGCGCACGTGCGCGTGGGTGACGACCTCGTCGGGAAAGGTCTCGGTGAGGTTCACTTGTCGTCGCCTCCGCGGTAGTTCGGGTTCTCCCAGATCACCGTGCCGCCCATGCCGATGCCGACGCACATCGTCGTGATGCCGTAGTGCACCTCGGGGTGCTCGTCGAACTCGCGGGCGAGCTGGATCATCAACCGCACGCCGGACGAGGCGAGCGGGTGGCCCACGGCGATCGCCCCGCCGTACGGGTTGACCCGCGGGTCGTCGTCGGCGAGTCCGAAGTGCTCGAGGAACGCCAGCACCTGCACGGCGAACGCCTCGTTGATCTCGACCAGGCCGATGTCGTCCATCGCGAGCCCGGCCTTGGCGAGCGCCTTCTCCGTCGACGGGATCGGCCCGACGCCCATGACCTCCGGTTCGACGCCGGCGAACGCGTACGTCACAAGCCGCATGCGGGTGGCGAGGCCGAGCTCCGCGGCGGTGTCCTCGGCGACGAGCAGGCACGCTGTCGCGCCGTCGGTGAGCGGCGCGGCGTTGCCCGCCGTCACGCGTCCGTGCGGACGGAACGGTGCCTTCAGACCCGCGAGCGCCGCCATCGAGGTATCGGGCCGCGGCGGCTCGTCCGCCGACTGCAGGCCCCAGCCCTGCTCCACGCTGCGGGTCGCCACCGGCACCAGGTCGCTGCCGATCCGGCCGCTTGCGTACGCCCGCGCGTAGCGTTGCTGGCTGGCCACGCCGAACGCGTCCGCCCGCTCCTTGCTGATGTGCGGGAAGCGGTCGTGGACGTTCTCGGCGGTTTGACCCATGACGAGTGCGGAGGGGTCGACGAGCTTCTCGGCGATGATCCGCGGGTTGGGGTCGACGCCCTCGCCCATCGGGTGATGGGTCATGTGCTCGACGCCACCGGCGAGCGCCACGTCGTACGCGCCCACACCGATGCCGGCGGCGACGTTGGTCACCGCGGTCATCGCGCCCGCGCACATCCGGTCGACCGCGAAGCCCGGCACCGACTTGGGGATGCCGGCGAGCAGCGCCGCGGTACGGCCGATCGTGAGGCCCTGGTCACCGGTCTGAGTGGTCGCCGCGATCGCGACATCGTCGATGCGCTCCGGCGGGAGCTTCGGGTGGCGCTGCAGCAGCTCGCGCAGGCAGCGGATCACCAGGTCGTCGGCGCGGGTCTCCGCGTACGCGCCGTTTGCCTTGCCGAACGGCGTACGTACGCCGTCGATGAACGCGACATCACGGACACTTCGGTTGTTGCCGGGCACGGTCACCTCCTGAGAACGGGATGCCTGCCCGCATGCTACTGGTCAGTAACATCCGCCCCGCACCGGCGCTCCGGTACGGCCCTGTCTCAGCGGCGGCTGTTCACACCCCCGCGCGACGCGCCACTCCAGTACTTCGGACGTGTCCCAAATGACCACCGGGGCCCCTCTGGGGAAGGCAAGCACTGTTGGATGCCAAATCGGCCTTCTCGATGCCTGCAGCCATCGAGAAGGCCGGCTAAGCCCACATAACGTGGTCATTTGGAGACGGGCTGGCCGGATTTGTCACGGGCGAGGTGAGTGCTACGGCGAGGTGAGGGCTGCAGCGAGGTCGTCGGCGGTGAGGTCGACCTGCCACTGCCGGGCGCCCTCGGCGCGCAGTACCGCCGCGACGGTGTCGGACGTCGCCGGATCCGGTGGCTCCCAGGCGAGCTGCCGCAGCGCCGCCGGCGGCAGCAGGTTCTCCGCGGGCAGCTCGTGCCGCTCCGCCAGCGCGCTGACCGCCGTACGGCAGACCGTGAGCCGGCTCGCCGCCTGCGGTTCCTTGTCCGCCCACCGGTTCGACGGCGGCGGGCCGTCCTGTTCCGGCTTGCGCTCCGGGATGCTGCCCTCCGGGTCGGTCAGCGCGTCGGCGATGGCGCCGTGCCAGGTGCCGGCGGCGCGGCGAGTGGCGCGGCCGGAGAACTCCGGCAGCCGGCGCAGCTCCTGGAC
>JBOHBN010000180.1:0-2058 GCA_050698355.1 Streptosporangiales bacterium
GGACATTGACAGAGCAAACCGGAGCAGTGCAAGGAGGCGAGCCGGACCAGGGGGAGGTGGCCGGCGCGCTGGCGCAGATCGACGCCGAGATCGCCGAGCTCACCGCGATGCTGGCCGCCAAGCGTGGTGGCGAGAACGGGGAGGATCGAGGCGCAGCCTCGCCCTAGCCTCAGCCGTTCGCGCCGTATCTCAAATAACTAACCAGTGATGGCTTTTAATTGTCCTCATCCGGGCTGGAGTGTTCGGGTTGAGTGTGCCGGGTTTGTCGGCGGGTGGCAATGCGGTTGGCTCGGGCGGTCGTGAGGCCGTCGCGGCGGGCCTTGCGGATGGTCTCGCCGCGGCCGTGGTGCTCGTCGTCGGGGGTGACGTAGCCGATGCCCTCGTGTAGCCGCACGGTGTTGTAGTGCTCCTTTCGGTTGTCGAGTTCGGCGCGCATGACGGCGGGGTCGTCGATGTCGTCCAGGTGCGGGTTCTCGGCTTTGAGATGGCCGAAGAACGATTCGATCCAGGCCTGATCGTTCGGGGTCCCGGGCCGGCCGAAGTGCTGGGCGATGCGGGCGATGGCCATGAACTGTGCCGTGTGATCCGAACGCATCTGTGGCCCGTTGTCCGAGACGGCGAGCAGCATCGGTACCCGCTCGTCGTTGTCGGGGACCTCACCGGCGGCGAGTTGTTCTGCGACGGCGGCGTCCTCGAGCAGCCAGCCCTTGCCGTCGGCCTCCAGAGCGTCGATGAACGCGGTCTCGACCTGGATCGAGGTTTCCTCCGGGGCGAAGACCGTGGACAGCCAGTAACGCGAGACGACGTCGACGACGGCGATCGCGCACCAGCCGGGTAGGGCCGTGAAGTGGGTGAAGTCGTAGATGTAGATCACCCCCGGTGTGAGTTCGGCCCAGTCGGGCCACGGCGTGCGCGGGCGTGGCGGTCGTGGCGGCAGCCCGGGCAGGCGCATGCCCGCATTGGTGAGCACGCGCAGCACCGTGGACTCGGACACGAACACCCGATCCAGGTACGAGCCGCGGTGCGCCAACTTGCGGTGCGAGAGATCGGTCTGCTCCCACGATTCGGCGACGTCGATGATCGCCTCGATCTCCCAATCGAGCAACGCGTGCAACGCCTCGCCGGCTACCGGGCCCGGTGCCGCGTCGTCCAAGCCGTGCCCGGCCGCGGCCCGGTCGCGCCACGAGAGCACCCGGGCGTGGTCAAGACCCAGTTGCCGGCACGCCCACCTCGCCGAGAACCCCTGCGACACGGCATGATCGACCAGCTCGAGCAGGCCTGCTTTCGTCGGCGCGTCGACACGAGCGGGGACCACGCCGACGTTCAGTCCCACTCGTCTTTTCCCTTTTCCAGGTGCAAGGACACGGCCTGCTCCAACACGGTGGCCTTCAACCTGTCGATCTCGGCCCTGGCCTGGTCGAGTTCGAGCTGCTCGACGGACTTGCCGCGCCGGCCCGCAACGGCCGCCGCCAGCGCGTCCAGCGCACCCTGCTTCGCCGTCGCACAGATCGTGCGGATCGTGGTGCGGTCGACGCCGTACTTATCAGCCAGCTCCCGCTGCGTCGCCGACGAGGTGAGCACCGAGGTGAAGATCTCGTACTTCTGCGAGGGCGCCAGCCGCTTACGCTTACGCCTCGGCCGGGCTTGCCCGGCCGCCGTGCTCGACACGGCCGGCCGCTTCTGATCGGTCATAAAGTGATCTCCTTGTCCGGTTGATCCAACCAGCAAGGATGCGGACTTTTAGAACCGGGTCCTGGTTATCGATCTAAGACGCACAAAGCCGTTCATCACCGGGGTTGCGGCTAGTCGCGGACGCTTGTGGCCCCCTAGGCCACTCGACATGAGCTGCTTGACACGACCTCGAGCGCGATCTCATCAGTCGGATTCGTATCAACGACCAGGGTCTCGGCCTCTTGTTCACTAGCCCAGTGAAGAGGGGTGCGCGCATGAGACGTCTTCCGAGGATGCTGTGCACCGGCGCCGCAGCAGGCATGCTGATGGGTGGTTCGGTGCTGCTCACCGCCAGTCCCGCCCAGGCCGACGAGTGCAAGGGACTGC
>JBOHBN010000181.1:0-44894 GCA_050698355.1 Streptosporangiales bacterium
CGCCGGGGGACCGGCGCGCTGGACGCGCTCGCCCGCGCGGTGCCGGACGCCGAAGCGGCGCACGTCGTCAACAACAACGCCGCCGCGCTACTGCTCGCCGCGCTCGCACTCGCGCCTGGCCGGGAGATCGTGGTCAGCCGAGGCGAGCTGGTGGAGATCGGCGACGGGTTCCGCATTCCGGAGCTGCTCGCGTCGACCGGTGCGCGGCTGCGGGAGGTGGGCACGACCAACCGCACCTCGCTCCGCGACTACGAGGCAGCGGTGGAGGAGCACACCGGGTTCGTGCTCAAGGTGCACCCGTCCAACTTCGTGGTGTCCGGCTTCACGTCGAGCGTCGCCGTCGGCGAACTGGCCGGGCTCGGCACGCCGGTCGTCGTCGACATCGGCTCCGGCCTACTCGCGCCGCACCCGCTCCTGCCCGACGAGCCGGACGCGGCCACCGTTCTCCGGCAGGGTGCCGCGCTCGTCACCGCCAGCGGCGACAAGCTGCTAGGCGGCCCGCAGGCCGGGCTGCTCCTCGGGCGAACAGGGATCGTCGAACGTCTTCGTCGGCACCCCGCGGCTCGCGCGCTGCGCGTTGACAAGCTCACGCTGGCCGCGCTCGAAGCCAGCCTCACGGGCCCGCCGACGCCGGTACGGTTCGCCCTCGAGGTGCCGGTCACCCGGGTGCGCGAACGCGCCGACCGGGTCGCGGCGCGGCTGGCCGTCGCCGGCATTGACGCCTCCGCCGTCGACTCGCGGGCGGCGATCGGTGGCGGCGGCGCGCCCGAAGTGACGCTGCCTAGCGCGGCGGTCAGCGTGCCCTCCGCCCTCGCCGTCCCGCTGCGTACGGCGTGGCTCCCCGTGGTCGGCCGGGTGGAACGCGGGCGATGCCTGCTCGACCTGCGCACCGTCGACGAGGCCGACGACGAGAGCCTCGCGGAGGCGGTCGAAACCGCCGCGCGCGAGATGACCGCGTAGGCTGCACCCTTGCGAAGGGAGGGGTAGGTGTACGGACCCGGACAGCCGCCTCAGCAGTACGGCCCACAGCAGGGGCAGGTGTACGGACCCGGGCACCCCTACGGCCCGCACGCGCAGGCGGCGCCGCCCTTCCAGCCCCAACCGCCGTACGCGCAAGCCGCACAGCCCTACCAGGCTCCCGGCGGCGCACCGGCCAAACCGCGCGCAGGGCTGCCCGTGCTCGCCGCCGTCGTCGTGCTGGCCGTGACCGGAGCCGTCAACGCCGCCTGGGCACCGATCTCGTTCCTGCACGAGCAGTACCGCAGCCTGTGGCTCGTGGGCGGCGACCCGCTCTTCCTCGCCACCTCCCAAGCACTGACGGGTGCCGCGTGCCTGATCTTCGGTGTGCTGCTCCTGACGCGCCAGGGCTTCGCCTGGGGCGGGGCGCTCGTGTCGATCCTCGCCTTCGGCACCTTCGAGGCGTACTGCATCACCAGGGGCGTGGCCGAGCACTTCGTCGGGCTGTTCCTCGTCGTCGTCGCGGTCGCGCTGCTCAACCAGACCGCGGTACGCCGATTCTGCGGCATCGGCCCGCCGTCACAGTAGGCCTCTAGACCGCCAGCCGCGTCTGGCGGAAGCGCTCGACGTCGGCGTCGTGGCCGCGTACCTCGACGTTCGCGTGCTCGCCACGGCCGAAGGCGTACAGCGCGAGCTCGCCGACCGCGCCGGTGAGCGTGACGTACGAGTGACCGGAACGTGCCCGGAACAGCGGCCCGGACCCCGGCCGCAGCACCACACCGACCGGCGAGCGGCGCAGGAGGAGCGGGGCCATCCTCGTCAACCGCCGCCACAGCTCGCCCTCGTGTGCCTCGTCGAGCTCGCGCACGGTCCAGTCGGGTTGTGCGCGGCGGACGTCCTCGTGGTGGACGAAGAACTCGAGGGTGTTGGCCACCCGGTCGAGCGGTGCCAGCGGCGACCACGGCGGCGGCCCATCGCGGACCAGCCCGACCAGGTCTCCCCACGACTGGCCGGCGTAGCCCCGCCGGACCCGGTCGGCGTAGCCCGCGAGCGGCGGCAGGAAGATGCCGGCGGCCGCGTCCGGCCGGCGCTCCCGCACGGCCAGGTGGATGCCGAGGTTGCGGGTCATCCAGCCCGCGCAGAGTGTTGGCGCGTCCGGGCCGACCTGATCCAGCAGGTCGCAGAGCAGGGACCGCTCCGTTCGGGCCATGGTCATCATGGTGCAGATCGTATGCCCTTCGCGTGCCATGCCCTCTGCTCAGCGGGAGGCAAGGATCACATCCGTGGACGCCTCCGCGTGGCCCGCTCCACTCGTCCGCGGCCGCGACTAGCCTCGCCGGGGTTGCCGTCATGGAGAGGACCGCGTGCGTGACCGAGACCCTGTCCGTCCGTGACCGTACCGGCGCTCGCCCGTTGCGCCGCTGGCAGCGCGACGCGCTCGCCGCGTACGACGAGCGGGACGCCGCGGACTTCCTGCTCACCGCGACACCCGGTGCCGGCAAGACCGCGCTCGCGCTCACGGTCGCCAGCCGGCTGCTGGAGCAGCGGGACGTGGACAGGGTCATCGTGGTGTGCCCGACCGACCACCTGCGCACGCAGTGGGCGGACGCCGCGGCGCGTGCCGGGATCTCCGTCGACCCGGCGCTTCCCAACTCGGTCGGCCCGGTGCGTTCGGACGCGCGCGGCTACGTCACCACCTACGCGCAGGTGGCGGCGGCGCCGATGCTGCACCGGGCGCGTACGGAGAGCCGGCGCAGCCTGGTCGTCCTCGACGAGATCCACCACGGCGGCGACGGGTTGTCGTGGGGCGATGCCGTCGCCGAGGCGTTCGCGCCCGCGCGGCGCCGGCTCGCGCTCACCGGCACCCCGTTTCGTACCAGCCCCGAGGAGCGGATGCCGTTCGTCCGCTACGAGGAGGATGGCGGCGGAGCGCTGCGCAGCGCGGCCGACTTCACCTACGGCTACCGCGAGGCGCTCGGCGACGGGGTCGTGCGTCCGGTGGTGTTCGCCGCGTACACCGGCGTGTCGCGCTGGCGGAACAGTGCGGGGGAGGTCGTCGCGTCCTCGCTGACCGAGGCGAGCACGCGGCGCACGGAGGAGGCGGCGTGGCGCACCGCGTTGAACCCGCGGGGCCGTTGGGTGCCGCATGTCATCGCCGCCATGGACGAGCGGATCGACCAGCTCAGGGCCGGCGGCATGCCCGACGCGGCCGGGCTCGTGCTCGCCTCCGACCAGGACCGGGCCCGCGCGTACGCCGCAATCGTGGAGCGGGTCACGGGGGAGCGGCCGGAGCTGATCCTGTCCGACGACGCCAAGGCGAACCGGCGGATCCGCGACTTCACCGCGAGCGACCGGCGGATCGCGGTGTGCGTGCGCATGATCAGCGAGGGCGTGGACGTCCCGCGCGCGGCGTGCCTGGCGTGGCTGACCTCGTACCGTACGCCGCTGTTCTTCGCCCAGGCGGTCGGCCGGGTGATCCGCGCCCGCAGACCGGGCGAGAGCGCGACGGTGTTTCTGCCGGCGGTGCGGCCGCTGCTCGCGCTGGCCGCGGAGCTGGAGAGCGAGCGCGATCACATCCTCCCGCCGCCCGAACCCAGCGGCGACAACCTCGACCCGCTGCCACCGGCGGAGGCGGAGCCGGGCGCGGACCAGTACGAGGCGCTCGACGCGGAGGCGGAGTTCGCCCACGTACTGCACCGCGGCCGGGCGGTTACGCCCGAGCTGTCGGGGCTGAGCTCCGACGAGGAGGAGTACCTCGGGCTGCCCGGCCTGCTGTCGCCGGAGCAAACCGCGGCGGTGCTGTCGAAGCGGGACGGGGACATCAGGCGCCGTACCGGTTCCGGCCAGGCGCGCGAAGAGCGAGAACAGCCGCCCGAGCCCGCGGACTGGGAGAAGGCCGCCGCGCTGCGCCGGGAGGTCAATGCGCTGGTCGGGCGGGTGGCGGCCGGTACGGGCCGCCCGCACGCGACGGTGCACATCGAGGTACGCCGGGCCGTACCCGGACCCCCGTCGGCGACCGCATCGCTCGACGTCCTCACCGCACGGCGCGACCACCTCCTCGCGAGCCTGTGAGCACCAAACCCCAGTGATCATGAAACATGTTCGTAGCTGTGGCTACGACGACCTTTCATGATCACCGGGGAGGTTGTGGGTCGGACCCGGGACCGCTACGCAGGCCGTGGCCGGGAGAATGGGGGCATGACCGAGTCGCTCCCGTCCTCCTCGCTCGACCCCGCTATCGCCGCCCGCCTCAAGCGCGACCGCGATGGCCTCGTCACCGCGGTCGTGCAGCAGCACGACACCGGCGAGGTTCTGATGGTGGGCTGGATGGACGACGAGGCGCTGCACCGTACGCTCACCACCGGCCGGTGCACCTTCTGGAGCCGGAGCCGGCAGGAGTACTGGGTCAAGGGCGCCACCTCCGGGCACGCGCAGTACGTGCAGCGTGTCGCCCTCGACTGCGACGGCGACACCCTGCTGGTCCAGGTCGACCAGGTCGGCGGCGCCTGCCACACCGGCGACCGCACCTGCTTCGACGCGAGCCCACTCGCGGCCGTGCAGGGTGCTCCCGCCTAAAGATGCGCCGGAAATGATCACGGTGTGTAACTGACTTCCTGCTTCTCATGGCCTGCAGGTCGTGTGAAGGAGGTACTCGTCGTGGGAAGTCGGTTCGGCGAGTCGGCGCCCGGTATCGGTAGCGGGGGGCGTTCCTGCCGCTTGCCGACATGGATCATGAATGCGGCGCTGACCGCCGCGGCGATCCAGATGGCGAGGGTCATCAGGCCGATCATCATGCTCTGCTCCCGGTCGTGGTCGGCGCCGCCGCCCCCGAGGCGGCGGCGCCTGCACGTAGCACGTAGGAGGGGTACGTCCGGTTGGCGGGGAGGCGCAAACGTGACCGACGTGTCGCAGGCCCGAGACGTTGTCGCCGGCGCAACAGGAACCCGCGGCCTCCTAGCCCTCGAACATGGAACGACACGCCTCGAGTCCGGTGACCTTGACGTCATCGTGCGCGGTGGCTGCCCACCGGTCGCGGGTGAGCCTCAGCCGATCGGACGTCAGGACTTCGGCACCGCGCGCGTCGCGGGAGATTCCGTCCGGCTGGTAGCCGAGCTTCCGCGACACCCGCTGCGACGCGTGGTTGTCCGCGAACACCTCGCTCACCGCGGCCTCGACGCCGAGATGATCGAAGGCCAGGGTCAGCAGACCCGCGCGTGCCTCCGTTCCCAGGCCTTGCCCGTGGTGGCGGAGCCCGAGCCAGGAAGACGTGGCAACCTCGCGAACCACGCGGAAATCCCGCGCTCTGAGGGTCACCATGCCGACAGGGTCGCCACTTCGGGTGAAGACTCCCAGGCCGAGGCGCCAGTCTTCGGGGTGCCAGCTGGCGAGCTGGCCCCAGAGCTCTCGCAGCACGTACTCCCCACGGTCTCGCGCGGTGCCGTCCGTCCAGGGCGTGAGGAACGGCCGCTCGGACGGGTGGTGCACTCCCTGGCCGGCCAGCGCGGCGAGCCGGAAGAGCTCCAGGTCGCTCGGCAGCCGCATGTGCAGGCGCGGGGTCGTGATGGTCAGTCCGTACGCCGGCCAGAGCTCCTCGATCATGCGCGCAAACTTACGTTGGTTCCGGCTACGCGTCGGCCAGGACCATCGCTTCCCCGCATGCACACGGTCCGCCCACGAGCGCGAGAATGAGGCGGTGACCATCACCACGACCCGCGGCCGCGCGACCAGCAGCGGCGTCGTCACGCCCGACCGCGATACGTTCGCCTCGCTCGACCAGCCGGTCGTGCCCGTGACGCGTCGCCTGCTCGCTGACGGGCTGACGCCGGTCGGGCTCTACCGCACGCTGGCGGCCGGCCGCGCCGGTACGTTCCTGTTGGAGTCGGCCGAGCACGGCAGCTCCTGGTCCCGGTACTCGTTCGTCGGCGTGCGCAGCCGCGCAATGCTGACCGTGCGCGACGGCCAGGCGGCGTGGCTCGGCGAGCCGCCGCCCGGCGCTCCGCGCACCGGCGACCCACTGCAGGTGTTGCGCGACACCGTCGCGGCCCTGCACAGCCCCCGCGATCCCGGCCTACCGCCGCTCACCGGCGGCCTCGTCGGCTACGTCGCGTACGACGCGGTACGCAGGCTCGAGCGCCTGCCGGAGCGCACCGTCGACGACCTGCACCTGCCCGACCTCTCCATGCTGCTCGCGACCGACCTCGCCGTGCTCGACCACCACGACGGCACGGTGCTCCTCATCGCCAACGCGTTCCCCGGCGACGAGGTCGACGACGCGTACGCGGACGCCGTCGCCCGGCTGGACGAGATGACCGTCGCGCTGCGGCAGCCTGTCGACAGCGCGCCCGTCACGATGGACCCGGCCGCGACGCCGACCGTGACCTGCCGCATGCCGGACGGCGAGTACCCGCAGGTCGTGGAGCGGGCGCTGGAGTACATACGGGCGGGCGACTGCTACCAGGTCGTGCCGAGCCAGCGGTTCGAGGCGAGCACGTCCGCCTCGCCACTGGACGTGTACCGGGTGCTGCGTACGACGAACCCGAGCCCGTACATGTACCTGCTGGACCTCGGCGACCACCACGTCGTCGGCTCCAGCCCGGAGGCGCACGTCAAGGTGACCGGCGGCCGGGCGATGCTGCGCCCGATCGCGGGCACCAGGCCGCGCGGCGCGACGCCCGAGGAGGACACGGGGCTCGCGGCGGAGCTGCTCGCCGATCCCAAGGAACGCGCCGAGCACCTGATGCTCGTCGACCTCGGGCGCAACGACCTCGGCCGGATCGCCACGCCGGGCAGCGTCGAGCTGGTGGAGTTCATGCAGGTCGAGCGGTACAGCCACGTGATCCACCTGGTGTCGACCGTCGTCGCCGACCTGGCCCCGGGCCGCACCGCGTTCGACGCGCTCGCAGCCACGCTGCCCGCCGGCACGCTCTCCGGCGCGCCGAAGGTGCGCGCGATGGAGATCATCGACGAGCTCGAGCCCACTCGCCGTGGGCTGTACGCGGGCACGGTCGGTTACCTCGACTTCGCCGGCGACCTGGACATGGCCATCGCGATCCGTACGGCACTCATGCGCGACGGCGTCGCGTACGTCCAGGCCGGCGCGGGCATCGTCGCTGACTCGGTGCCGGCGCTCGAGGATGCCGAGTGCCGCAACAAGGCCGCCGCCGTGCTGTCCGCGGTCGCCGTCGCGGAAACCTTCCAGCGCGGATGAGCCGCACCGTGCTGGGACGGGAGTTCGCGGTCGCGGCGGTGGTGGCCGCGGTCGGCGCGGGCGCGTTGCTCCTCGCCTGCGGGCAGGCCTGGGCGACGGCGAGCCTCAAGCTCGCCGGGATACCCGGCAGCGAGCAGGCCGTCGACGGCCGCACGCTCGCTCCCGGAGCCTTCGCGTTCGGGCTCGCCGGGCTGGCCGGGATCGTCGGTCTCGTGGCGACCCGGCATTGGCTGCGGCGCGTGGTCGCGGTCATCGTCACGTGCTGCGGTGCCGGCGCGGGGTTCTTCGCCTGGCGCGGCACGGGTGCGGCTGCTGTACGCGACGCGCTGCCGGGCTCCGGCGGTGCGGGACCCGTCGCGGTCGAGGTCACGGCGTGGCCCTGGGTGGCGGTCGCGGGCTCGGCGCTGGTCCTCGCGTTCGGCATCGTGGCCACGATTCGCGGGCCGCTGTGGCCGGGCATGGGACGCAAGTACGACGCTCCCCGGCCCGCGGCGGACAGCGAGACGGACATGTGGCGCGCGCTCGACCACGGCGAGGATCCCACCGCGTAGGTAACATCGGAACGTGGCTTCCGTACGCTTCTCAGAACCTCACGGTGCTGTCGCACCGGCAGGTTCTGAGAGGTGGTCGAGGCTGCGTGCGATCCGGCTGCCGCTGCTGGTCGCGGCGCCGGTGCTGGCGCTGCTCATGTACGACACGGTCGTCAGCCCGTTCGAGCCCGGTCACTTCCCGCCCTGTCCGTTCCTCGCGACGTTCGGTGTGTACGACCCCGGCGACGGCGGCCTGCGCGCGGTGCACGCGCTGATGCACGGGCACCCGCTACGGGCGCTCGACCTCAACGCGTACGGCATCGCGCTGTCGGCGATGCTCGCGATGCTGTGGGGCTACTGGCTCTACGTGCGCGCGGCCGGGCTGGAGTTCGGTCGCTGGGCGAGCCGCGTCGTCCGAATCGCACTTGTCACCGCGGTCGTGGTCGCGCCGGTTTTCGCGGTGGTGCGCAACCTGCCGTTCGGCCAGGTGCTCGCTCCCTGACCGCCTCGCGGCCGCCGACACCTTGCCGTGCCGATCGCCCCGGGTGTGGCCGGAGTCACCGTCCTCGCTACCATCGCCAGATAATTCATCGCGGAAGGGGCCGGTGCCGCGTGAACGTCCTTGAGGACATCCTGGTCGGCGTGCGCGAGGATCTCGCCCGCCGGCAGGCGGAAACCCCGCTCGACGAGCTGAAGGAGATCGCTGCCGCGAGGCCGGAAGCCCGTGACGCCGTCGGCGCGCTCGGCGGTGAGGGGGTCGCGGTCATCACCGAGGTGAAGCGCAGCAGCCCGTCGCGCGGCGAGCTCGCGACCATCCCCGACCCCGCGCGGTTGGCGAGCGACTACGCCGCGGGCGGGGCGCACGCGATCAGCGTGCTCACCGAGCAGCGCCGCTTCGCCGGCTCGCTCGCGGACCTGTCCGCCGTCCGCCAGGCGGTCGACGTTCCGGTTCTGCGCAAGGACTTCGTGGTCAGCTCGTACCAGCTGTGGGAGGCGCGCGCGTACGGCGCCGACATCGTGTTGCTGATCGTCGCCGCGCTCGAGCAGGAGGCGCTTGTCTCGCTGGTGGAGCGGGCCGAGTCGATCGGGCTCACCCCGTTCGTCGAGGTGCACACCGACCACGAGGTCCCGCGCGCAATCGACGCCGGCGCACGGGTGATCGGCGTGAACGCCCGCGACCTGCAGACGATGCGCGTTGACCGCGACGCGTTCGCCCGACTCGCCGACCTGATGCCGCAGGGCACCGTCAAGGTGGCCGAGTCCGGCGTACGCGACGCGCACGATCTGCTGTCGTACGCCGCCGCGGGCGCCGACGCCGTGCTCGTCGGCGAGTCGCTCGTCGTACACCCCAACCCGCGGCAGGCGGTCGCCGAGCTGGTCACGGCCGGCGCGCACCCCGCCTGCAGGCACGGACCACGGTCATGAGCGCCGACACGAGGCTCGGGCACTTCGGCACGTACGGGGGGCGGTTCGTTCCCGAGGCGCTGGTGGCCGCGCTCGACGAGCTGGACGCGGCCTACCGTAAGGCTTGGGCCGACCAGGACGGCTTCCGCGCCGAGTTCGACCGGATGCTGCGCGACTACGCCGGCTGCCCCAGCCCGCTGTACGAGGCGGAGCGGCTGTCCGCGGAGTTCGGTGCGCGGGTGCTGCTCAAGCGTGAGGATCTCAACCACACCGGCGCGCACAAGATCCGCAACGTGCTCGGGCAGGCGCTGCTCACCAAGCAGATGGGTAAGCCCCGGGTCATCGCCGAGACGGGCGCGGGCCAGCACGGCGTGGCGACCGCGACCGTCTGCGCGTACCTCGACCTCGACTGCGTGGTCTACATGGGCGAGGAGGACACAAGGCGGCAGGCGATGAACGTCGCGCGGATGCGGTTGCTCGGCGCGGAGGTCATCCCTGTCCGTACTGGGTCGCGCACGCTGAAGGACGCCATCAACGAGGCGTTGCGTGACTGGGTCACCAACGTCGACGGCACGCACTACCTGCTCGGCACGGCAGCGGGCCCGCACCCGTTCCCCACGATGGTCTGCGACTTCGTCAGCGGGATCGGTGCCGAGGCGCGGCAGCAGTGCCTCGACCAGCTCGGTCGGCTGCCCGACGCCGTCTGCGCGTGCGTGGGCGGCGGGTCCAACGCGATCGGCTCTTTCCACCCGTTCGTCGATGACGCCGGGGTCCGGCTGTACGGTTTCGAGGCCGGCGGCGACGGGATCGACACCGGCCGGCACGCGGCCAGCATCATCGGCGGGGCGGCCGGCGTGCTGCACGGCACCCGCACGTACCTGTTGCAGGACGAGGACGGCCAGACCGTCGAGAGCCACTCGATCTCGGCCGGCCTCGACTATCCGGCCGTCGGCCCCGAGCACGCCTACCTCGCCGACACCGGCCGGGCGACGTACCTGCCGGTCACCGATGCCGAGGCGATGGACGCGTTCGCCCTGCTGTGCCGTAGGGAGGGGATCATCCCCGCGATCGAGTCGGCGCACGCGATCGCCGGGGCACGCGACGTGGCCCGCGAGCTGGGCCGCGACGCCGTCATCGTCGTGACCCTGTCGGGCCGCGGCGACAAGGACGGCGACACCGCGGCGCGCTGGTTCGGCATGGCGGAGGCGGAGTGAGTACCGAGGCCGCGTTCGCCCGGGCCCGCGAAGACGGCCGACGGGTGTTGGTCGGCTACCTGCCCGCCGGGTTTCCTTCATACGACCGCGGCGTCCGCGCGCTGACAGCGATGATCGAGGCGGGCGTCGACGTCGTCGAGGTCGGGCTGCCGTACAGCGACCCGGTGATAGACGGGCCGACCATCCAGGCCGCGGCCGACCAGGCGCTGCGGGCAGGCACCCGCACGCGGGACGTGCTGCGTACCGTGCAGGCAGTCGCGGCGACCGGCGTGCCCGCGCTGTGCATGACGTACTGGAACCCGATCGCCCATTACGGGGTCGACCGGTTCGCCGCGGACCTGGCCTCCGCCGGCGGCGCCGGCCTGATCACGCCTGACCTGCTGCCGGAGGAGGCCGACGACTGGCTCGCCGCGAGCGACGCCCAGGGCCTCGACCGGGTCTTCCTCGTCGCGCCGAGTTCCACCGACGAGCGCATCGCGATGACGGCGAAGGTGTGCCGTGGCTTCGTGTACGCGGCGTCGGTGATGGGTGTCACTGGCACCCGCGAGCAGACCAGCGCGCGCGGCGCCGAGCTGGTCGAACGCGTGCGGGGTGCCACCGACCTGCCGGTGGGCGTCGGGCTCGGCGTCTCCAACGGCGAGCAGGCCGCCGAGGTCGCCGGCTACGCCGACGCCGTGATCGTCGGTTCGGCGTTCGTACGCAAGCTGCTGGACGCCCCGTCGGAGCCCGACGGCGTGGCTGCCGTACGCGAGCTGGCCGCCGACCTGGCGGCCGGCGTCCGCCGCTGACAGCCAAGATCCCCTTTTCGTGGCCGCAGCGCGCAGTTTTCTGCGCGGTACGGCCGTACGATACGGATCTTGGTCACGGGACGCCGAGCAGCCTGAGCACGGCCGTGGTGCAGGCAGCCCCAAGCACGACGATGATGAACGGGGCCCTGCGCCACGCCAGCAAGCCGCCGACGGCGACGCCGGCGGGTCGGGCGAACCCTGCGAATCCGTCGCCCTCGATGAGCGCGGTGGTCGCGACGAGCGCGACGAGCAGTACGGTGGCGCCCCTGGAGAGCAGCCGCTCGACCCCGGGTGAGACCTCGACGCGCGAACGAAGCGATGGCCCGGCATACCGCAATGCGAACGTACCGACGGCGAGGGCGAGCACCGCCGCGACCACCAGGACGGTGTGGCTCACTGGGCCACGGCCTCCTTCCGGCCGATGTAGCAAGTGACCAGGCCCACGAGCGCCAGCAACTCGGGAAGGCCCGCGGGCAGGAAAGGCGACGTGCCGAGCGCGATCATCACGCCGGTGACCGCCGCCCGCCTGGCCGCCGGATCGCGCAGCGCGGGGAACACGAGCGCGAGCAGCACGGCGGGGAACATCGCGTCCAGCCCGAGCACGTCGGTGTCGCCGAGCACGGTCCCGACCATCGCGCCTGCGAACGCACCGGCCGGCCAGCATGCCAGGATGCCGAGGCCGCAGGCCCAGAACGCGGCGCGCTTGCGGGCCGCCTGGTGCTGGTCGAGGGCGAACACCACGCTCTCGTCGTTCATGACGTGGCTGCCGAGCACGCGCCGCCATCCCCGTCCCGCGGTGTCGCCGATCGCCAGGCCGAACGGCAGGTGCCGGGCGTTGACCAGGAGCCCGGCGACGGCGGCGGTGATCGGGCTGCCGCCGGCGGCGACGATCCCGACGAACAGCAGCTCGGAGGCCCCGGCGAGTACGAGCACCGAGAGCATGACCGGTAACCAGACCTCGAGCCCGTACCCGATCGCCACCGCCCCGTACGACATGCCGACGAGCCCGTCGGCCAGGCACACCAGCGCGATGTCACGGAACAGGTGTGGACCAAGTGTTCTGTAAACCGAACGTACGTAGTCTAGAGTGGACAGACGCCGCGGTGTTCGTCAAACCGAACGCCATATCAGTGGAGCGAACGCATGGACGAGCGCGCAACCGCGCCCCTGGGCAAGATCGCTGCGAGCCTGCAGCGGGAGCGGCGCCGGGCGGGCCTCTCGCTCGCCGAGGTCGCTCGCCGTGCCGGCATCGCGAAGTCCACGCTGTCGGGGCTCGAGTCCGGTACGGGCAACCCGAGCATCGAGACGCTGTGGGCGCTCTCCGTGACCCTGGACGTGCCGTTCGCTCGGCTGGTCGATCCGCCGGCGCCCAGGACGCAGGTGATACGTGCGGGTCACGGGCCGGCCGTCGCCTCCGAGCAGGCCGACTACGTGGCGACCGTGCTCTCGGTCTGCCCGCCGACGGCACGCCGGGACATCTACCTGGTGCGGGCGCAACCCGGGTCGCCCCGCGCGTCGGACCCGCACATGCCGGGCGTGGTCGAGCACGTGGTGCTGGCCAGCGGGCGTGCGGTCGTCGGCGCGGTGGACGAACCGGTCGACCTGCGGCCCGGCGATTACGTCGCCTATCCGGGCGACGCCGCGCACGTGTTCGAGGCGCTCGAGCCCGGCACGGCCGCGGTGCTGGTGTCCGAGCATGTGTGACCAAGATCCGTTCTTTGTGGCCGCAGCGCGCAGTTTTCTGCGCGATTCGGCCGTGAAAAACAGATCATGACCGGAACTACACCTCGGCGCCGTCGTCGGAGCCGGGGTTGCGCGGATCACCGATGCGCAACACGTGCGTGACGACGCCCGCGGCGAGTACGGCGATCGTGAGCAGCACAATCCACCACTGCCGCGCCCAGTCGAACAGGAGCATCAGGCACAGCGAGGCGAGCCCGAGCGCGATGCCGGCGAACGCGGCCTTGGTGGGCATGTCCTCCGCAGGCAGTCGCGGTGGGGGAGGCGGCACGTAGTGCTCCTCTTCCTCCTCCGCCTCCGCCTCCGCGGAGCCGTATCCGCGCTCGGTACGCGTCGGTTTCGGCTCCGGGTCCGTCGCGGGCGCGTCGGCTGCCTGGCCGTGCGCCGCGGACGCGACGTCCTCCGCGGCGGGCCAGGGGCGCTCGGAGTCGTCGACCGGCCGCTCGTAGGCCGCGACGATCGCGAGCCACGCCGCCTCCTCGTCGCTCGGCGCGGCCGCCTCGGCGGTGTCGGTGCGCTCACCGGCGTGCCTCGCCTCGTACTCGGTGGCGCGGCGCCGCACCAGGACCTGGGCGTACGAAGCCGACACCCGGTCCACGTACAACCGCTCCGCCGGGTCGCTTTGCACCGTGTACGCCGCGATGCCCTCCTCGCGCAGCTCGGCGAGCAGGTCCGCGACGATCGGGGCCGTGATGGATCCGGCGAACACGTACGAGCCGGCGGTGAGCCCGTTGTCGCGCGTGCTCACCGCGGTGCCTTGTCGCCGGCGTGGCGGCGCAGGAACTCGACCGACCCCGCGAAGATGGCGGGCGCATCGTTGTCGAGCACGGCCACGTGGTAACTGTCGTCCAGGTCACGCACCTCGACCTCGGCCGAGGAGATGCCCGCGACGATGACGTCGGTGTTGGCCGGCTCGACCACGTGGTCCTCGCGGCTCCGAAAGATGAGCACGGGCTGGCGCACCCGCGGCAGGCCGCGCCGCGCGACTACCCACAGCTTCGTCAGCGAGTACAGCGCCTTCAACGGCGTCCGGTCGTACGCGCCCTCGCTCGGGCCCGGCTTCTTGATGTCGCCGCCGATGGCGGGCAGCGAGGGGATGGCGTACCGCAGCAACGGTACGAGCTTGAGGCGCTTGTCCAAGCTCATCACCGACGGGTTGACGAGCACGAGACCGGTGACATCGCGGCCGCGCCGTTGCGCGAGCAGCAACGCGAGTGTCCCGCCCATGGACAGCCCGGCGACGACCACCCGTTCACAGCACCCGCGCAGCTCCCGGAACGCGCGATCGACCTCCGCGTACCAGTCCTCCCACCGGGTGAGGGTCATCTCCTGCCAGGTGGTGCCGTGCCCGGGGAGCCGGGGGAGGGAGACGCTGTAGCCGGCACGAGCGAGGTGCTCAGCCCACGGCCGCAGCGCGCGTGGCGAGCCCGTGAGGCCGTGGCACAGCAGCACGCCGACAGAGCCCCCGTCGTGGCGGTACGGCTCCGCCCCAGGTTGTACGGGCACGCTCTTCCTCCTCCGACACAGTCGATGTTCCCACGCGCACGGAGTGCACGCGACCGGCCCCGGCGGCCACGCAGGGCCCGACACCTGGAGCCTCCTTCGCTGGTGGGCTAGCCTTTTGGGCGGTGCACCGACCCGACCGGGCGGGCGCCAATGTGGGGAGGCACGATTGCTCTACCAGACGATGAAGGTGGTGCTCACTCCCGTACTCGGCGTGCCCTTCCGGCCGTGGACGGTGGGGCTGGAGAACGTACCGGACAGGGGACCGGTGATCATCGCCTCCAACCACCAGTCGTTCTCCGACTCGGTGCTGCTCCCGTTGATGGTGCCGCGCAAGATGACCTTCCTCGCGAAGTCGGACTACTTCACCGGCACCGGGATCAAGGGCCGGCTCACCGCGGCGTTCTTCCGCGGCGTCGGCCAGCTGCCCATCGACCGTTCAGGCGGCCGGGCGAGCGAGGGCGCGTTGCGCGCCGGCCTCAAGGTCCTGGATCGTGATGACGTCCTCGGCATCTACCCCGAGGGCACCCGCTCGCCGGACGGCCGGCTGTACCGCGGCCACACCGGCGTCGCGCGGATGGCCGTGCTGCGCAGGGCACCCGTCGTCCCCTGTGCCATCTTCGGCACACGCGAGGTCCAGCCCCCTGGCAAGCTGGTACCGCACATCCACCGCGTCGGGGTGCACTTCGGCTCGCCGATCGACTTCTCCCGGTACGAGGGCATGGGCAACGACCGGTACGTGCTCCGCGCCATGACCGACCAGCTGATGTACGAGATCATGCACCTCTCCGGCCAGGAGTACGTCGACAAGTACGCCGAGACGGTGAAGAAGGAGCTCGACGCCGCCCGCAAGGTCGAGAAGAAGGAGCTCAAGCGGGCGAGCTAGTAAGGCGTGTTGACTCGCCTGGGTGAGCGCAGCAGCGAGGCGACCATCCCGATAGCGGCGAGCACCGCCAGCACGGCGAACGCGACGCGGTACGAATTGGTGAACACGCCGAGGAGCGGCGCGGGCAGGTGGGAGAGCTCGCCCGCGTAGGCAGCGGCCTTGGCATGCTGCGGCAACGCGCCGGTGATGATCGCGAGTACGAGCGCCGTGCTCGTCACCCGCGCGGCGTTCTGGAGCATCGAACGGACGCCGTTGGCGACTCCGCGGCGACCCGCCGGGACGCCCGCCATGATCGAGCTGGTGTTCGGTGTGAGGAACAGGCCGGAGCCGATGCCGATGACGGCGAGGAGGAGCGCGATGGCGAGTTCGCTCATGTTCGGCCCTATCAGGAACGCCAGTGCCGCCAAGCTCGCCGCGGAGAGGAACAGGCCCGCCGTGGACACGACCCGCGCCGGCAGCCGGATCGCGAGCCTGCCGGCGACCGGGGATGCGGCCATCATCCCGAGTGCGACCGTGACGACCTGCAGGCCCGCGTGGAAGGCGTCGCTGCCGTGCGCGGCCTGGACGTAGAGCGAGACCAGGAGGACGACGGCAGACCGGGCGGCGCTGTTCATGAACGTCGCCAGGTACGCCATCGCGCGCTCCCGGTACGCGAAGAGACCCAGGTCGACGAGCGGATGGCTGCGGCGCCACTGCGTCCAGCAGAAGAGCGGCACGGCGAGCACGAACACGGCAAAGGCGGCGAGCACGGGTGTGGTCGTCCAACCGAGCGCCCCGCCCTCGGAGAGGGCCACGACGAGCGTCCCCACGACGACAAGCGACAGTAGTGCGCCGACGATGTCGAAGGGCTCCCGAGACGCCCGTGTCGGCATCCGCCGCAGTGTCAGCGCCGCCCAGCCCAACCCGAGGATTCCGATCGGGACGTTGAACCAGAACACCCACCGCCAGCCGAGCGCCGTCGCGAAGAAGCCGCCGACGACGGGTCCCAGCACGGCGGCCGCTGAGACGATCGTGACGTTCAGCCCGAGACCCGTCGACAGCAGTCGGGACGGGAAGGCGTCGGCAAGCAGCGGCGTCGTGTTGGTCACCACGCACGCCCCGCCGACCGCCTGCACGACACGCAAAGCGATGAGGACGGGGGCACTCGGCGCGAGGCCGCAGGCCAGCGACGCCACGGTCAACAGCGCAAGCCCTGCCAGGTACAGCTTCCGCCGCCCCAGGATGTCGGCCAGCCGCCCGAACGTCAGGATCAGCACCGTGTTGACGAGCATGTAGGAGAGCAGGATCCAGCTCGCCTCTGTGGCGGTCGCGTGGAAGTGGCGCGCGATGACGGGGAGCGCGACGTTGAGCGTGCTGTTGTTGATCGCGGTGAGAAACGCGCCGACGCTGGTGACCGACAGGACGCGCCACGCGTACCGGATGGTCTTGCGCTCTGCCTGGAGTTGTGGAATGGGTACCGCCTAACGGGGCGCGAAGGTGTTCTCTGCGCCCGCTTGGCGTGCCAACCGATCCGCCAGCGTCTCCAGAACGGGCAGCGCGCTCGTCAGGGCATCGCGCTGTTCGTCGCTCAGCTCGGCGAGCAGGCTACCCAGCAACTCCGAGGATGCGGCGCGTACCGCGGCGAGCCGGCGCTGGCCGGCGGCGGTCGCGGTCAGCAGGCTTGCCCTGGCGTCGTCCGGATCGACCCGGCGCCGCACCAGGCCACCGGACTCGAGGTCGGCAACCAACCGCGACAGCACCGACGGGCTCACGTGTTCGTGCGCTGCCAGCTCTCCCAGCCGCATCGGGCCGCAGCGGGCGGTGGTCGCCAGCGCGGACCACTGCGACAGCGTCAGCTCGCGCTTGGTCTGGTAGTTCAGTCGCCGGGAGAGCCGCCCCACCGCAAGCCGGAATCGCTGCACGAGCTCCTCGGTGTCGAGCGTCCCCTCCGGCGCTGCCGCCTCGACGCTCTCCGGCTTGCTTCGTGGCACATTAGTTACTTTACAACAAGCAACTATTGATGGCGCCGCGCGGACTCCCGCGCCTCGCCGTCAGGGCACGTACCGGCCTTCCGTAGGCTTGCCCGCGCACGGTTCCCCAGTCCACAGTCGGAGAGGAAGGCCATGCGCGTCGGAGTGCTCACCGGTGGCGGCGACTGCCCCGGGCTCAACGCGGTGATCCGGTCTGTCGTACGCAAGGGCGTCGACGGTTACGGCTACGAGATCGTCGGCTTCCGGGACGGCTGGCGCGGGCCGTTGGAGAACGACAGCATGCCTCTCGACGTGGGCGCCGTCCGCGGCATCCTGCCGCGCGGCGGCACCATACTCGGCTCCTCCCGTACCAACCCGTCCAAGGTCGACGGCGGGTTGGAGACCATCAAGAAGAACCTCGCCGAGCAGGGCGTGGACGCGCTGATCGCGATCGGCGGCGAGGACCCCCTCGGCGTCGCCCGGAGCCTGCACGAGCAGGGCGTACGGGTGGTCGGCGTGCCGAAGACCATCGACAACGACCTCGGCTCCACCGACTTCACGTTCGGGTTCGACACCGCCGTCAACATCGTGATGGAGGCGATCGACCGGCTGCACACCACCGCGGAGTCACATCACCGGGTGCTGATCGTGGAGGTCATGGGAAGGCACGCCGGGTGGATCGCCCTGCACGGCGGGATGGCCGGAGGCGCCAACGTCCTGCTCATCCCCGAGCGCCGGTTCGACGTGGAGCGGGTGTGCGAGTACATCGAGCACCGGTTCCGTACCCGCTACGCCCCGATCGTGGTCGTCGCCGAGGGCGCGATGCCGCTCGAGGGGCAGATGGTGACCCAGACCAAGTCGCTGGACGCGTTCGGGCACGTACGGCTCGGGGGCATCGGCGACTGGCTCGCCCAGGAGGTGGAGCAGCGCACCGGCAAGGAGGCGCGGTGCACGGTGCTCGGCCACATCCAGCGCGGCGGCACGCCCACCGCGTTCGACCGGGTGCTCGCCACCAGGTTCGGCCTGCACGCCATCGACGCCGTGAACGACGGCGCGTTCGGCGAGATGGTGGCGCTGTCGGGCACCGAGATCGTACGGGTGCCCCTCGCCGAGGCCGTCGACAAGCTCAAGACGGTGAGCACCGACCGGTACGGCGAGGCCGAGGTCTTCTTCGGCTGAGCGCCCCTCGGTGCCGTCGTTCGAACCGTACGCCCGCGAGGTGGTGCATGATCTCCTGTAGCCCATCACCGGACCGGGGAGCGTGCCGTGGACGACGCGGTCCAGTGGCTGTTCGTGTGTGGACTGGCCGTGGTCGGGGTCGGATCAGTGGTCAAGGGCGTCGCCGGGATCCGGTCGCTGCGCGCGCTGCGCTCCCGTGCCGTGCACACCGGCGCGACCGTGATCGGTCAGCAGGAGACGGGCGCGAGTGTGAAGAACATGTTCTACGCGGTGTATCCGGTCGTGGAGTTCGCCGCCGGTGGCGCGACCGTGCGAGCCACGGTGCGTAACGGGACGAGGTCCGAGCGCTGGGGCGTGGGTGAACGCGTCGCCGTCTTCTACGATCCGGACGACCCCGCCACCGCGTACGTCGGCAGTGGCCGCTCGGTGCGTACGGGCCCTGGCCGCTGGCTCGCGATCGGAGCGCTCCTGCTCGCGGGATGCGTGTTCGTGTTGCTCGGCATGCTCGGCGTCGACGGCATTACGGCGGGCTAGCTGCTGGTCGCGCGCCGTTCCGGTCGCTTTCGCCTCACGCGGCTGTCCTGGTAAGCAAGGCGTCGTGGATGACCTGCCGCTTCGCCGTCCTGTCGCCGATCGGGCGGCGCCTCGTGCGGGCACGTCCACCCGCGGCTACGTGCTGTACGGCCCGCGGTCGCTGCGGGACCCGCGCCGGGCCGGGCTCGTGGTCGTCGCGGTCGTGGATGCACTCGCCGTCTGTGGTGTGGCTGTATGGCTGGCGATGACCGACCGCCTCGGCAATTCGGGGTCGCTGTGGTATCCGCTGCTCGCGCTGTGCACGGTGGTCGCGGCTGTCGCGCTGGCACGCGGGTTGCGGCGGCCGGAGCTGCTCCGCATCGACCACAAGGGCGTCTCGTACGGCGAGGTCATGGTGCCGTGGCGATCGATCTACCAGCTCGTCATCCTCCGGCACGACTCGTGCGGCACTGCCGGGGCGTCGCCCCAGATCGGCGTCCGGCTGAACCCGGGCGCGCCGCTGCCCGCGGGTATCACCGCGCTCGGACCGCCGCCGGCCGGTTCTTCCGCGGTCCCGGATCCGCTCAGCACGCACATCACGGGCGCTCGCATCGACGTGGAGGCGGCTCTCGACGCCGTCCACCGGTTCGCGCCGAGCGACATCGTGCTGGTCGAGCAGCTCGGAGACGAGGAGCGCGTGCTGCGCCGCTGAGGTCGGCGCATTACGGTTGGCTGGTGACCTCTCTCGACGACCTGCGTACCGCCTGCCACCAGCTACTGGCCCAGCAACAGCCCGAGTGGCCCGACGGGACCGGTGTCGAGTGCGTCGTCGACGAGCTGCGCCGCTCTGCGCCGCTCGTCGTGCCCAGCGAGTGCGACCTGCTGAAGGAGCGGCTCGCCGCGGTGGCGCAGGGGGAGGCATTCCTGCTGCAGGGCGGCGACTGCGCCGAGACGTTCGGCTCGGTGACCGCCGAACAGGTCCGTGCGAAGATCAAGGTCCTGCTGCAGATGGCGATCGTGCTGACCTACGGCGCCTCGGTACCGGTGGTCAAGGTCGGCCGCATCGCAGGGCAGTACGCCAAGCCGCGCAGCAGCGGCACCGAGGTCGTCGACGGCGTCCCGCTGCCCTCGTACCGTGGCGACGCGGTGAACTCCGTCGAGCCCACACCCGCCGCCCGCGTGCCCGACCCGCAGCGCATGCTCCGCGCGTACGGCACGGCGGCCCAGACGCTCAACCTCGTGCGCGCGTACGCGACCGGCGGCTTCGCCAGCCTGCGCCAGGTGCACGCGTGGAACGCCGACTTCGTCGGCAGTAGCCCCGTCTTTCAGCAGTACGAGGTGATGGCCGACGACATCGAGCGCGCGCTCGCGTTCATGCGCGCATGTGGTGTGGACCTCGAGGCGGGCCCGGCGGGAGGCGTGGAGTTCTTCGCTAGCCACGAGGCGCTGCTGCTCGACTACGAGACCTCGCTCGTACGCGAGGAGCAGGACCGGCTGTACGGACTCTCCGGCCACCTGCTCTGGGTGGGGGAGCGCACCCGCCAGCCCGACGGCGCGCACATCGAGCTGGCGAGCCGCATCACCAACCCGGTCGGTGTGAAGCTCGGGCCCAAGACCAGCCCGGAGCAGGCGGTCGCGCTCGCGGACCGGCTCGACCCGGACCGCGAGCCAGGGCGGCTGACCATGGTCGCGCGGATGGGAGCGGCGAACGTCCGCGACGTGCTGCCGCCGATCGTGCAGAAGGTGGACGCGAGCGGGCACCCGGTGGTGTGGGTGTGCGACCCGATGCACGGCAACACGTTCGAGTCCGCGAACGGCTTCAAGACCCGGCGTTTCGACGATGTCGTGGCGGAGGCGACCGGCTTCTTCGAGGTGCACGAGGCGGCGGGTACGACGCCCGGCGGCATCCACATCGAGCTCTCCGGCGACGACGTCACCGAGTGCCTCGGCGGCGGCACCGGCATCGGGCACGAGCACCTGCCGTACCGCTACGAGACCGCCTGCGACCCGCGGCTGAACGCGAGCCAGGCCCTCGAACTCGCCTTCCTCGTCGCGGGCATGCTGCAACGCTCCTGGTGAGTTCCCCGCGCTACCTAGCCGCCGGGCCCTTCTCCCACGGGCCCTCACCCCTGGACCCTCCCCGGAGAAAGAACGCCGGGATGGGTTTGTGCGCAAAGAGCGCGCTACTTCGTGATGAAGCCTTCCTTCACCATCCAGTCGCGCGCAACGAGTGCGGGGTCCTGACCTTCCACGTCGACCTTCTCGGTGAGGTTGACCATCATCTGGTTGGTCAGTTTCCTTCGGATCGGAGCAATGGTCTTGGTGATCTGTGAATGCTGCTTGTACCACTGTTCGTTGACGTTCAGCGCAACGTTGTAACTCGGGAAGAAGTGCTTGTCATCCTTCAGGACCGTCAGGCCGAGTGCCTTGATCCGGCCGTCGGTGGTGAACACCTCGCCGAAGTTGCACGTGCCCTTGTCCGTCTGGGTGTACACGACGCCGGTGCCCATCGTCTTTACCTGGTCGCGCGGCACCTTCTTGCCGAGCGGGATGCCGTAATGCTTCAGCATCCCCACCAGGCCGTCGTTTCGGCTCGCGAACTCCGACTCGACGCAGAAGGTGAGCTCCTTCGGCGGCAGCTTCGCCATGTCGGACAGCGTCTGTACGTCAAGCTTCTTCGCCGCCTCGTCGCGGATCGCCATCGCGTATGTATCGTTCAGGTCCGCCGGCGGCAGCCAGACGATGCCCTGCTTGGCGTCCGCCTTCTTGACGGCTTGCCACATCTTCTTCTTCGAAGCGATCGGCTTGGTCTGCTGGTTGTACGAGATCCAGGACGTGCCGGTGTACTCCCAGTACATGTTGATCGAATTTCGCTCGAGCGCGCGGCGAGCGCTGTTGCTGCCCTGGATGTTGGTCTGGTCCGTCACGTTGGCACCAGCGACAGTGAGGGCGATGACGGTGATCTTGCCGAGGATGAGCTGCTCGGTGAAGTCCTTGGATCCGACGCTGACGTCGACCCCCTCCAGGCTGTCCGTCGGCTTGATGCTCCCCGGGCCGGCGGCCGGGACGAACTGCGATGCTGCCTTCAGCCCACACCCGGACGCGACGGCGGCCAGCGTCAGCACCGTCACGAGCGCTACGAGCGCGCGGCCGTGCGTCCTGCGGGCCGTGTGCGTGGTCATACAGTCAGATCCCCTTCGGTTTGGCGATCTCCTCGGCGACGCGCCCGAGCCAGTCGATGATCAGTGCGAGCGCGGCGACGAGCAGAGCGCCGGACACGAGCACGCTGGTCCTGGTGAGCTTGATCCCGGTGTTGACCAGCTCCCCAAGCCCGCCGGCGCCGACCAGCGTCGCGAGCGTTGCAGTGCCGACGAGCAGCACGAGCGCGGTCCGCGCACCGGCGAGTATGACCGGGACGGCCAGCGGCAGTTCGATGCGCCAGAGCACGGCGGCCGCGGTCATGCCCATCCCGCGCCCGGCCTCGACCAGTCGCTGGTCGACCTGGTCGAGGCCGACGATGGTGTTGCGCAGCACCGGAAGGATCGCGTACAGGCAGAGGGCGATGATCGTCGTCCAGAAGCCGATGCCGAGCCACAGGGCGAACAGCACCAGTAGGCCGACCGCGGGTGCCGCCTGACCGATGTTCGCGACACCGACGACCGCTGGGGTGGCCTTGCGGGTCGATCGCCGGGTCAGCAGGATTCCGAGCGGCATCGCCACAGCGAGCACGATCACGGTCGAGACGACGGAGAGCGCGATGTGCTGCCAGAGCAGCTCGCCGACCCGCGCCCAGGCAAGGCTGCGGCGTTCGATGCTGTCCAGGGTCGCGGTCGCCCGCCAGATCACGAAGCCGAGTACGAAGATGATCACCAGCGCCGGCTGAATGGACAGCTTCGCCCACTTGGCGACTCCGGACTCCCCGAGTTCGGAGGTGATGGCATCCGGGTCGACCTTCACCTCGGCGACGGTGCTACTCATGCGGAGCCCCGTTCGGCGTCGGCGGCGGCCGCAGTCTGCGCAGTGGCGTCCGCGGCGGGCTCGTTGATCCGCCTGTTCTCCTGCTTGGCGTTCTCCCGCGCGGACTGGATCGAGTGCATCACCGACTCGACCGACACCACGCCCATGAACTCGTCCCGCTTACCCGTCACCACGGCTGCGCCGTGGCTGGACATCAGCATGGTGTCCAGCGCGTCGTTCAGCGTCGCCCGCATGCCGATGGTTTCGACCCCGCCGGCGCCGCGCTGGACGGCTCCGCCGTCACGTTCGAGGTCCTTGACCTCTTCCCAGCGCACCGGCCGGCTACGCTCGTCCAGGATCAGGACCTCGGCGTTACCTTCTCGCCGAGCAGTGGCGGCGGCTTCGCGGGCGTCGTCGCCGACTTTCGCCGCGCTCGCTTGTTCGAGCTCCACCTCGTCGACCCGGGTCAGGGTCAGCTGCTTCAGCGTCGAGCCATGTCCGATGAAGTCCTCGACGAACTCGCTGGCCGGATTGGCGAGAATCGCGTCGGGGGTGTCGAACTGCTCGACGTGCGCGCCCTCGGTCAGGATCGCGATCCGGTCGCCGAGCTTGACCGCCTCGTCGAAGTCGTGCGTAACGAAGCAGATCGTCTTCGGCACCTCCTCGTGGATGCCGAGCAGTTCGTCTTGCAGTCGCTGCCGCGTGATCGGGTCGACCGCGCCGAACGGCTCGTCCATCAACAACACGGGCGGGTCCGCGGCGAGCGCGCGCGCCACTCCGACGCGCTGCTGTTGCCCCCCGGACAGCTCGCGCGGGAAGCGGTCGCGGTACTGCCCGGGGTCGAGCCCGACGAGTTCGAGTAGCTCGTCGACGCGATCCGCGATGTGCTTCTTGTCCCACTTGAGCATGCCGGGTACGAGCCCGACGTTCGCCCCCACGCTCATATGCGGGAACAGGCCGCCGGCCTGGATGACGTAGCCGATCCGCCGGCGTAGCTGGTCCGCGTTGATCCGGGTGACGTCCTCGCCGCCGATCACTATGCGCCCATCCGTCGGTTCGATCAGGCGGTTGATCATCTTGAGCGTCGTGGTCTTGCCGCAGCCCGACGGCCCGACGAAGATCACGATCTCGCCTGGCTCGACCTGGAGGTTCACCGAGTCGACGGCCGCTTCCGACTGTCCCGGATACCTCTTGCTGACGTTTTCGAGCTGGATCGACGCGGCGCTCGCGACCTCGCTTGCACCGTCGGTCGCAGGTGTGGTGGTCTCAGACACGGATCCCCCTCGGGGTGGTGATACGGCCGATCAGCTGCAAGATGCCATCGAGGATGAGCGCGAGTATCACGATGCCGATGGTGGCGACGAGAGCTTCCTTCACTGCGTTCGCGCCGCCGAGGTGCGCAAGGCCGGAGAAGATCAGGCCGCCGAGCCCAGGACCGTTCACGTACGCGGCGATGGCCGCGATGCCCATGATCATCTGGGTCGACACGCGGATACCCGCGAGTATCACGGGCCAGGCCATCGGCAGCTCGACCCGGAACAGGGTGCGAAAGCGCCCCATGCCCATGCCCCTGGCCGACTCGATCAGGCTCTGGTCCACGCCCGCCAGGCCCACGATGGCGTTGCGCAGGATCGGCAGCACCGCGTAGAAACAGAGCGCGACCCAGGACGGGAGGATGCCGAGCCCGAACGGGATGATGAGGATACCGAGCAACGCGAACGACGGGATCGTGAGGCCCACGGCCGACAACGCGTTCGCGATGCCCGATCCCGCAGGCGACTTGTACACCAGAATGCCGACCGCCACGGCGATCACGGCAGCCCAGAACACGCATTCGATGACCATCAAGGCGTGCTGCCAGCCCTGGAAGACCAGAATCTCCTGACGGTCTTTGACGAACTCCCAGAAATTCACCAGGCCTCCCGTCCAGCGCGGTTCTGACGCGTTACCCCGTTACCCGGGGGGCGTGACGCGCGCCTACCGTAGCGAACGGCTGCCCACAAAGTCAGCTACCGGCGAGTAGGCGCGGAGCTACCGTAGCGGACGGCTGGCCTCGAAATGGTTACGGTTCGGCAACTAGGCGTTCGGCCCTCGCGGGGGCGTCAGCTCCCGGCCGACGAGCGGGGGGAGCCCGCGTACGGCGCTCGCGAGCTGGCGCAGGTCGGTGTCCACGAGCGCCTGCGACCCGTCGACCTGCGCCTCTTCCGGATGCGGGTGCACGTCCACCATCAGCGCGTCCGCCCCGGCCGCGATACCGGCGCGCGCCAGCGGCACGACCAGCTCGCGCCGCCCGGACGCATGCGACGGGTCCACCATCACCGGCAGGTGCGAGAACTCGTGCACGAGCGGTACGGCGCTGACGTCCAGGGTGTTGCGCGTGGCCTTCTCGAACGTACGGATGCCGCGCTCGCACAAGACGATGTCGAGGTTGCCGCGTTGCGCGATGTACTCGGCGGCCATCAACCACTCCTCGATCGTGGCGTTCAGGCCGCGCTTGAGCATCACCGGCAGCGCGGCCGCGCCGACGGCCTGGAGCAGCGCGAAGTTCTGCATGTTCCTCGTGCCGACCTGCAGCATGTCCGCGTACTGCGCGACCAGCGGCACGTCGTGGGCGTCGACGACCTCGGTGACGATCGGCAGGCCGGTGCGTGCCCTGGCGTCGGCGAGTATCCGCAGGCCCTCTTCGCCGAGCCCCTGGAACGCGTACGGCGAGGTGCGCGGCTTGAACGCGCCACCGCGCAGGATCGCGGCGCCCGCGGCCTTGGCCATCTCGGCCGCCTCGAGGGTCTGCTGGGCGCCCTCCACCGCGCACGGCCCCGCGATGAGCGTGAACCGTCCGGGGCCGATGGGCACGCCCGCGACGTGCACCGCCGAGCGGTCGGGGTGGTGCTCGCGGCTGACGAGCTTGTACGGCGCGGTGATCGCGACCACGTCGGCGACGCCGGGGAACGCGCGCAGGTCCAGCCGGTCGAACAGCTCGCTGTCGCCGAGCAGGCCGACGATCGTACGGGACACGCCGCGGCTCACGAACGCCTCGCCGCCCGCCGACCGCACCGCCTCGGTCACCCGGGCGATGTCCTCGTCCGTGGCGTGCGTACCCATCACGACGACCATGCTGCTTCCCGCCTCCTCGCTGCCAGGGATGCAAGGTTACGTTGCCGACGGGACCGCAGCACCCGCGCGGTCTGCTACATCTCGAGTCGCTCCACGTCGTCGGTCGGGTCGGGCTCTGGCCGCAGCTGGACGACGTACATCGCGGCGAGTACGAGCGCGCCGCCCACGATGGTCGCCGCGTCGAGGTGCTCGCCGTAGAGCACGCCGAAGATCCCGGCGAACACCGGCTCCATCGTCATCACCACGGCGATGCGCGTCGGCGACACGTGGCGTTGTGCCCAGGTCTGGGCGAGGAAGCCGAATGCGGTGGCGAGCACCGCGGTGAACGCCAGGGCGCCCCAGACGGCTGCGTCGGGCGGCAGCGCGAGCACCCGCGGGTGGCCGCTCACCAGATTCCTCCCCGCGCTGACCAGGAGGCACAGCACCCCGACGGTGCCGATCTGCACCACTGCCAGCGCGTACGAGTCGTACCGCGACGACCACGCCGCCAGCCCGACGATGTGGAACGCGAACGCCGCCGCGCAGCCGAGCGTTATCAGCTCACCGGAGCCGAACGACAGCCCGCGAAGCGACGTCAGCGCCAGCCCCGCCGTGGCGAGGACGACCGCGAACCACGCGGCGGGCCCGATCCGGCGGCGTAGCAGGACGCCCGCGATGAGCGGCGTCAACACGATGTACATGCCGGTGATGAAGCCCGACACGCTCGCGGGCGTACCCAGCGCGAGCCCGAAGGTCTGGGTGATGAAGCCGGCGCCGATCAGCAGTCCCAGCACGATCCCGTGTGCGAGGCCGCCGCGGCGCAGGGCGCGCAGACTGCGTGGCCGGCAGAGCAACAGGACGACCGCCGCGGCGAGGAACCGCCAGGCGAGGAAGTCCATCACCGGCATCCGGGCGACGGCGTCCTTGACGACGACGAACGTCGAGCCCCAGATCGCCGTCACCACGAGCATGGTGATGACGGCAACCGTCGCGGCGGGCATGCGATTGCGGGTCGCCACGGTCATCTAGATGGTCGATTCCTTGTAGCCGGGGATAGCGCATTGCTGCTCGGAGGTACCCGTCATGACCGCCGTCATCTGGCGTGGTCTGCACAGGCAGCTTCCGGAGCCGACCACTGACCGCCCATGTCCGCTGACCAAGCAATCAACCATCTGCGCGGAGCTCCTTCAAGTGAACGATGTCGCGGGCGTGGCCGCTCTCCCTGCCGGGGGTCTCGACGACGACCGGTACGCCACGCATCGCCGGGTGTGCGAGAAGCTCGGCGAACGGCTCCGAACCGATCAGGCCGGCGCCGATGTTCTCGTGCCGGTCGCGAAACGAACCGGCCGGGTCCTTGGCATCGTTGGCATGCACCAGGTGCAGCCGCCGGTGACCGACGGCGCGTCCGAGCGCGTCGAGCGTGGCGCGTACACCACCGGGCTTGGCGAGGTCGTGGCCGGCCGCGAAGGCGTGGCAGGTGTCCAGGCACACGCCGGTGCGGGGATGGTCGTCCAACGCGGCGAGGTACGCGGGCAGGTCGTCGACGCGCGAGCACAGCGGGGCACCGCCGCCCGCGGTCGGCTCGAACAGCAACCGCGGGCCGCGTACCGGTAGCTCGTCCAGCAGCGGCAACACCGCATCCCGCAGCTGCGTGAGCGCGGCAGTCCGGCGCTCCGGCCGTACGGCCGAGCCGGTGTGCACCACCACCCCGCGGGCACCGACGAGCGCGGCCCGGCGCAGCGTGTGCCGCACGGACTCCACCGACCTCTCCAGCGTGGGCGGGTCCGGCGTGGCGAAGTTCACCAGGTATGTCGCGTGCACGAAGGCCGGGATGCGCAGGCGTCCGATCGCTTCGCGGAACGCGGCGTCCTGGGCGGGATCGCCGGGCGAGAGCTTCCATCCGCGCGGGTTGGACAAGAAAACCTGGATCGCCTCCGCGCCGACGCGCTCGGCGTAGGGCAGTGCCCCGGCGGCCAGCCCGCGGGCGACGGGCACGTGCGACCCGATGGGTGGCGGCTTACGACTGGCCAACCTCTACAGCACCCACAGCTGGATCGTCGTGCCCCAGCGGGCCTGGCCTGTCTTGCTCTGCTGGACGACCGTGCCCCGGCCCATCGGGATGCGCTTGACCTGCACCTTGAAGCCGGCGTCCTTCAGCGCCTTCTTCGCCTTGCCCAGGGGCTGGCCCTTGACGTCGGGGACGTCGACTATCGGCGGTCCCTGGGAGACGGTGACAGTGACCGTCGAGCCCCGCTTGACGTCGCTGCCCGCGCCGGGCTGCTGGCCGATGATTTCGCCTTCCGGGACTGTCTTGCTGTACGCCTGCGTGCTGGCGAAGGCGAGGCCCTGCTTCTCGACGGCCCCCTTGGCCGCGGCGGCGGTGAGGCCGGCGAGCGCGGGGACGTTCACCGGCGGGATGCCCTTGCTGACGACCAGGTCGACCGTCGCGTCGCGCTTGATCTCCTTGCCCGCTTTGGGATCGGAGGAGATGACGTCGCCCTTGTCGACGGTCTCCGAGTAGCGGTGCTTGACCTTGCCGACGGAGAGGTGATGCGCGGCGATCCGCGTCTTCGCCGTCGACTGCGAGACGCCGACGACCTTCGGTACGGGATGCCGCTCCGGCCCCCGGGAAACCAGGAGGGTGAGCGTGGAGCCGCGCAGCACCCGATCGCCCGCGGCCGGCTTCGTCGCAATGACATCGCCCTTGGGTACGGACTCGTCGTACCGCGTCGCGCGGTTGGTGTCGAAGCCGAGCCGGGTGGCTTTGTGGGCGGCCGCGACGCGCTCCATGCCCCCCAGCCGGGGCGTCTGCGTCCACCGGCCCTCGCCGTACCACCAGCCCGCCACGCCGGCGCCGGCCGCGAGCAGTAGCACCAGGATCAGCACGAGCGGGCCACGCCATCTGCGCCGCCGGCGCGGCACCGGGCGCTGGGAGTCGGTGTCGGCCGGCTTCTTCGCGGGCAGGTCCCGTCGCGTCCCGGACAGCACGAGGGTGTCGTCGCCGCTGTTCTCGGCCGGCAGCACCACGGCGTCGTCCACGTGCGCCGCCAGCCCGCGCCGGGCGGCGGCGACCTCGCCGAGCATCTCCGCGGCATCGGCGTAGCGCTCCCGCGGGTTGCGGCTCGTCGCGTTGCGCACCAGGTCGTCGACCTCGGCCGGCAGCGACGGCAGCCGTACGGAGGGGCGCGGCACCTCCTCGTGCACGTGCTTGTACGCGATGGCGATCGGCGTGCCACCGTGGAACGGCGTCTCGCCGACGAGCATCTCGTACAGCAAGATCCCCGCGGAGTACACGTCGGAGCGCGTGTCGGCGCTGCCGTCAAGGACCTGCTCGGGCGACAGGTACGCGACGGTGCCGAGGATCACGCCGGTCGTCTGGGACGTCGCGGCGATCGCGCGGGCCAGCCCGAAGTCCGCGACCTTGACCCGGCCCTCGTCGGAGATCAGCACGTTCTCCGGCTTGACGTCGCGGTGCACGAGCCCCGCGTGGTGCGCGGCGGAGAGCGCGGACAGGATCCGCTCCAGCACCTCCAACGCATCCCTGGTGCCGAGCCGCTCCCGCTCCTTCAGCACGTCGCGCAGCGTCCGTCCCGCCACGTACTCCATGGCAAGGAAGGCAATGCCCTCGTCGTCGCCCTGGTCGTAGACGGCGACGACGTTCGGGTGGGAGAGCAGGGCCGCGGAGCGCGCCTCGCGGATGAACCTGGCAACGAAGGCCTCGTCCTCCGCGTAGTTCGGGTGCATGACCTTGACGGCGACGGTACGGTCCAGGCGCGTATCGCGCGCCGTGTAGACGGTGGCCATGCCGCCGCGCGCGAGCCGTGCTTCGACGTGGTACCGGCCGTCCAGCACCCGCCCGACCAGGGGGTCGGACAGCGTCGTGCTCGTGCTCCCTTCGCTCACCCTCCGAGTCTAGAGAGTCCGACGCCGCCAGCACGGGAGGCTGCCAGGCAACCATCTAGGTTTGGGGCATGGAGCACTGCGTGATCGTCGGCGCCGGGCTCGCCGGGCACTCCACTGCCGTCGCGCTGCGCGGGCGCGGTTTCACCGGCCGGATCACGCTGCTCGGCGCCGAACCGCATGCCCCGTACGACCGGCCGCCGCTCTCCAAGCAGCTCCTGCGCGGCGAGGTGGACGACACGACGCTTCCGGCCGACCCGGCCGCGCTCGACCTCGACTGCCGGTTCGGTGTGCGCGCGACCGGGCTGAGCGACGGTGCGGTCGTCACCGATGCCGGCGAGGTGGCGTACGACGCGGTCGTACTCGCCACCGGCGCCGCGCCCGTCCGACTGCCCGGGGACCCGCACCAGCGCACGCTGCGTACCGTCGAGGACGCACGGGCGCTGCGTTCCTCGCTGCGCGCGGGGCGGCGGCTCGCGGTCGTCGGCGCGGGGTGGATCGGTGCCGAGCTGGCTACGGCGGCGCGGGCGGCCGGATGCGCGGTGACCGTCGTGGAGGCCGCCGCGACGCCGCTCGCGACCGCGTTGCCGGCGCCGATCGCCGAGCTGACCACCGGCTGGTGGGAGGTTGCGGGCGTCGACCTGCGCCTTTCCACCGCGGTACGAGCGGTCGAGCCGGACGGGTTGGCGCTCGAGGGCGGCGAGCACCTCGGCGCGGACGACGTGGTGGTCGCGGTTGGCGTGCGTCCCGAGGTGGGCTGGCTCGCCGGCTCCGGGCTGGACATCGCCGACGCGGTGCGGGTCGACGCGGGGCTGCGCGCGGCTCCCCGGGTGTGGGCGGTCGGTGACGTCGCCGCCTGGTGGTCGGAGCGGTATGCGGAGCACGTACGGGTGGAGCACTGGGACAACGCGCTGCGCGGCCCCGAGGTCGCGGCGGCGACCCTCCTCGGGGAGCAGGTGACGTACGACCCGGTGCCGTACGTCTGGTCCGAGCAGTTCGGCAGGTACGTCCAGTACGCCGGGCGTCCGCGGGCCGGCGACGCGCAGGTGTGGCGCGGCGACCCGGAGAATGAGGCGGCGTGGTCGGTCTGCTGGGTGCGCGACGGACGGATCACCGCGGTGCTCGGCGTTGACCGGCCGCGCGACGCGGTGCAGGCGCGGCGGATGGCCGAACGCGGCACGCCGGTCGACGAGGGCCGGCTGGCCGACCCCGGCGTGTCGGTGAAGCAGGCGCGCGCGTGAAGGTGCCCTTGTGGGACCCCGCGGCGCTAGCAACCGGGAGGGAGTGGTGCGGGCAGGCTCGGGCAGACTGGGGCCATGACCGACCCGACCGACGTGACCGATGACTGGCTGACGCTTCCCGAGCTCGCCGACCGTACCGGCCTTGAGCCCGGCAAGATCCGCAACCTCGTAAGCGACGGCCGGCTCGTGACCGTGCGCAGGAACGGCGCGCAGGTCGTGCCGGCGACGTTCGTCGCCGGCGGGGAGCTGCTCAAGGGCCTCGGCGGCCTCGTCACGGTGTTGCACGACGCGGGGTTCGAGGCCGAGGAGAGCATCAGCTGGATGCTGTCGGTCGAGGAGAGCCTCGGCACTTCGCCCGTAGAGGCGCTCGCGAACGGCCGGCGCCGCGAGGTCAACCGTGTAGCGCAGGGTCTCGGGTAGGCGCACCGACACGGACCGCGTTCGGCCCGCGGGCGCGGGTCACGTTCCGTACGCCTTGACACCAAGGCATGGTCAACGACTGGTCGGCTCTGCTTCGCTACCGGCGCGAACCACGCGTCGCCGCGGATGCCCCCACCCGCGGTGCGCGCGGTTCCGGCGAGCGGTCCCGCCCGAGGCGGGCGGGTCCTTCGACCCTGTGAGGTGCCTATGTCCGCGCGCGTTGCCCCCAAGCTCAGGAAACCCGCCCTGCTCACCTGCGTCTCGGCGCTCGTGCTCGGCGGTGTCGCTGCCACCGCGCCCGTCGCGGCGGCAGCGCCCAAGACGCACGCGCAAGCGCCGACCTCCGACGTGCGTGAGGTCGGCCCGAGGATCCACAACAAGTCCACCGTCGACCTGTCGGCCAAGGAACGCACGAAGCTCGCCCGCAAGGCGGACAAGCTCGACCGGCCGAACCGGCGGCAGGCCGGGAAGGACGACGCGACCGGCACGCCGATCGGCGGGGAGAAGACCTGGCTCGGCCTCGACGACACCACGGGCGGGTACTTCGCCGCGACGTTCGTCCTGCGTGGCGTCGGCGAGCACATCGAGGTCTGGGTGCAGAAGGACCTGAACTACCCCGCGGGCGACTGCCGCAACGACGGTGTGCGCAACGTCGTCACCGACGCGCAGGTCAACTCGCTGATCGGTGAGTACGACAACAACATGCTGCCGAAGGAGTCGCAGTACTTCTCCACCGCGCCGCCGCGCGACGGCACCAACCAGCAGGACGTCGGCTTCGGCGCGCCGCTGTGGCAGGTCCTCGGCGGCGGCAACCCGGACTACTACAAGGGCGACGGTGACAACACCGTGGCTCTGGTCTCCAACGTGCGGGACGCGAACTACTACGACCCCACGTCGCCGGAGGGCGCCACGTACATCGCCGGCTTCTTCTCACCGCTGTTCAACGAGGCGTTCGACCGCAACGTCATGACGATCGACTCCTACGACTGGAAGCACCGCACCGGCGCGAACCCGCCGGGTGAGGGCGACCACGGCCTGTGCAGCCCGAAGCAGCCGGCCCGCCCGTACCTGTACGAGGGGACGTTCGCCCACGAGTACCAGCACCTGCTGGAGTACTACGTGGATGCCGGCGAGGAGACCTGGCTGAACGAGGGGCTCTCCGACTACGCGCAGACCATCACCGGCTACGTCGACACCACGATCCCGTTCGGCCAGATCGGCAACGACAGCCACGTCTCCTGCTTCTACGGCTGGTACGGCGACGCGGAGTTCCCGTACTGCGGGGCGGAGAACTCGCTCACCAGATGGGGCGACCAGGGCGCTCCATCGATCCTGTCCGACTACGGCGCGGCGTACTCGTTCGTGACGTACGTGGAGAACCAGTTCGGTCGCGACGCGATCAGCTACCTGCACCGCAACCCGGCGAACGGGCTCGCCTCGGTGCAGAACTACCTGGACGACCACGCGCCGGGCCTCACGGCGAGCGACGTCGTGCACGACTGGCTGGCCACGGCCGCCCTTGACCGGTTCGTCGACAACGGCGCGCGGGGCCTGACCCGCAACCAGGAGCAGCGGTTCACCGCGGACCAGCTCAACGCGGCGATCGACTGGGCGTGGACCGGTTCGTACGACAGCCCGGGCGCGCCGACCAACGGCGCCGACTTCGTGCTCGGCCGCACCAACCGGCCACTCAACGGTGACACGGTGGGCGCCCTGCGGTTCAACGGTGCGCGCAACTACGCGCCTGACCCGCTGGCGTGGACCGTCGACCAGGACGCCGGCGCGTTGTACAGCGGCGAGGGCAACGAGCTCGACCGCACGCTCGTCTACCAGGTCGACGTGCCGGCTGACGACCCCACGCTGACCTTCTCGACCAGGTACGACATCGAGCAGGGCTGGGACTTCGGCGCGGTACAGGTGTCCACCGACGGCGGTAAGACGTACACCTCGCTTGCCAACGACGACACCACGACCGAGCACAACCCCGCGGCGGCAAGCAGGATCGCCGAGCAGCTGCCGGGCCTGACCGGGGCGTCGGAAGGCTGGACGGACGAGACGTTCGACCTGTCCGATTACGCCGGCCAGACGGTCCACCTGTCCTTCCGGTACATGACCGACGCCGCAGTCAACGGCAACGGCGGCGAGGGGCCGTTCGGCTGGTGGGTGAAGGACGTCATGGTCGGCGACATGCTCGTCACCGACGGAACCTCCACGGTGGGCGCCCAGTCCGCCACGCAGGTGTCGCCGGTGCCCGTGGACGGGTGGACGGTGCAGCTGGTCGGCTGGTCGCTCGACGGCACCCGGGTCGCGTACAAGTCCGGCAAGGTGAAGGACAAGAAGCGCGGGTTCGTGGCACACGTGGGCAAGGGGAAGATGCGGCACATCTTCCGCCATGCCGACCGGATCGGGGTGCTGGTGACCGCGGACGACCCGGCGGAGACCGCGTCGAAGTACGCCGGCTACACGCTGAAGCTGAACGGCGTCGTGCAGCCGGGCGGCGGTGCCGACACGAAGGCCGCCGCGCCGGTGTCCAGGCAGCTGGACGTCCGCGCCGGGTAGCGGCGGCTCTGCCCAGATCCAACGATCATCGTCACTTCGGGCACGTCTCGCGCCGAACAGTGCCCGAGGTGCCGGTGATCGCGGAGGTGTTGTCGTAACCGTGCAGGTCAGCGGGGTGATCGCGACTGTATGTCATCGTTTCGGCTGCCTGTGAGCAGCCGACCCGATATCCTCTTGTCACATGTCCACAGGTAGCGCGACGACACTGCCCGCCAGACCACCCAAGCTCGGCGACCTGTTCGCCGACGGTGCGGCCTCGTACTCGTTCGAGTTCTTCCCGCCCAAGACGGAGAAGGGTGAGCAGAACCTGTTCACCTCGATCCGCCAGCTGGAGAGCCTGAAGCCGACGTTCGTGTCCGTTACGTACGGCGCGGGCGGGTCGAGCCGGGACAAGACCGTCGGGGTGACCGAGCGCATCGCGGCGCAGACCACGTTGACGCCGCTGGCGCACCTCACCCTGGTCAACCATTCGATCGCCGAGCTGCGGCACGTCATCGGCCAGTACGCCGGTGTCGGCATCCGCAACGTGCTCGCCCTTCGCGGTGACCCTCCTGGTGATCCGCAGGGGGAGTGGGTGCGGCATCCGGAGGGGTACGAGTACGCCTCCGACCTCGTACGGCTCGTGCGCGAGTCCGGCGACTTCTCTGTCGGCGTGGCCGCCTTCCCGGAGAAGCATCCGCGTTCACCGGATCACGAGACCGATGTGCGGTACCTCGTCGGCAAGGCACGCGCGGGCGCCGACTTCGCCATCACCCAGATGTTCTTCCGCGTGGAGGATTACCTGCGGCTGCGCGACCGTGTCGCCGCGCATGGCTGCGACATGCCGATCGTTCCCGGCATCATGCCGGTCACGAACGTGTCGCAGATCGAGCGGTTCGCCGTGCTCTCCGGCGCGGAGTTCCCCGATGATTTCGCCGAGCGGCTGCACGCGGTCGAGGACGACCCCGACGCCGTACGCGCGATCGGCGTCGACTACGCGTCGGAGATGTGCGCGCGCCTGCTGCGCGAGGGCGTGCCCGGCCTGCACTTCATCACGCTCAACAAGTCGACGGCGACCCGCGAGATCTACACCCGGCTCGACCTGGCCAACCGCTAACCGGAAACACGCGGTTCGGGTAGCGGCTTGACGAGCAGCAGGCAGGGGTCGTCCGGCCAGACCGTGGCGAGCTCCTCCACGGGCAGGAAGCCCATCGCCTGGTAGAACGCGCGCGCCGCCGCGTACCCCTCGTGCGCGACGCTCGGCCCGAGCGTCTTGGCCTCGAGCAGCCGGGTGCCGCCATCGACCAGCTCGGCCTCGGCGGCGTCGACCAGCGAGCGGCCGATGCCCTGCCGCTGCCGCTCCGGGTCAACGACCAGCAGGTGGATCTCACTCGTCGTCGGGAAGTGCGTCTCGAGCAGCAGCGCACCGACAACGGTCGCGTCCTCCCAGGCGAGGTACGTCGGCAGCCGCTCCGCTGCCTGCACGTACTCGCGGTTCGCCTCCTCCCGGCCGAAAGAATGAGGGAGCGCGGACAGCAGGCGTTCGACCGCGGCGACATTGCGTACCCGTGAACTGATCATTACGGTCACGTGGGTAACCCTCGCATACCCAGCTCCGGCCGCTCAGCGGGTGACCAGGGCGACCCAGTGGTCGTAGTGCCGCGTGGCGCGCCTGATCAGGTCCATGCCCCAGCGCACCTGGTTGATCGCGACGTCGGCCATCTGGTCGCGCCGCAGCCGCTCGATGTTGACCGCGAGCCAGTCCAGGTACGTGCGCAGCCAGGACGCGACGGCGTCGGGTGCCGGCGTTCCGGCTGGCCCGCCCCCGTCGCGGTAGCCGGCGCGCAACGCGGTGGTCAGCTCCGGGTCGGCGTCGCCCTGGATGGCGCCGCACCAGTCGAGCACCACCGCGCCCAGCTCCCGGTACGGGTCGACCGGGCGGGCGGTGTCCCAGTCGGTGACCGCCAGCTTTCCGCCGGGGAGCAGCAGGCAGTTCTTCGGGTCGAAGTCGGAGTGGCCGGTGAGCGTCGGGCGGCTCGGCCGGTCCAGGTCGGAACCGATGCGCGCATCCAGCGCGTCGGCGAGCGGCACCAGCTCGTACAGCTCGTCGGCGAACGGTGCGCCCGTGGCGGCGGCCCACCCGGCCAGGCGCTGCCAGGTGTAGTCGGGACGCGGGCCGACGATGAGCGGCGGACCCGTCCGTCCCGCCCGGTGGATGTGCGCGAGGACCCGTCCCGCGGTGTGCACGAGGTCGGGGTCGATGGCACGGGGGTGCACGGGGGCGCCGTCGAGCCACTTGTGTACGCGGACGAGCGCGTCGCCGACCCGCATGACCGGGCGGCCGTCGCGGGGGTGCGGGATCGGTTCCGGCATCGGTACCCGTGCCATGAACGCCGCACGCTCGATCGCGTATGCCTCGTGCAGGTAGCGCAGGAACTCCGGGTGGTCGGCGTTCAGCATGAGCTGTTTCACCGCGAACTGGCCCTGATCGGTCGTCACCCGGAACAGCCGGTTGGAGAGGCCGCCGCGGACCGGTACCCAGGTCTGGGCCGCACCGAGCCCGAACTCCGCGCAGGCGTCGCTCAGGCGCACCGAGCCATCGACTCTCATGCGGCGGTCACCGGCTCCCTCCCGCCGCTCGGGGCGCTTGTCACAGACCCAAAGCCTAGATGTCAGCGCAGGCGCCGGCCGAGGACGAGGTACGGGTCGGTCGATGTGACAAAGCCCATCCCAACCAGGAGCTCGGTGTATCCCAGCGCGGCGTAGAAGGCGCGCGCGCCGGACGAGCGTTCCGGGGTGGAGAGGAGCACCGTCTCCTCCGCCCGGTCGCGCAGCAGCGCCCAGGTGAGCGCCCGGCCCAACCCGCGCCCTTGCCAGCGCGGGCGCACGTGGAGCTCGGCGAGGCAGTACGCGTTCGCCAGCCACGCCCGCGCAGCCGGCTGGCCGTACTCCGCGCGCAGGCGCGGTTCGACCTGGTCGTGCCACCACTGGCCGCTATCGCAGTGGAACCCGTACGCGAATCCCGCGAGCGGGCGCCCGGCCACCACCGCCGACCAGCCGGGTTCGGAGAGGTGCGTGCGGAACAGCTCGCGACGATGTGGGATGTGGCGGGGGGCGCGGTTCATGGCCTGCAGGTACACATCGACGGCGGCGTCGAACCAGTGGTCGCGGAACTCGTCCGCGGACACGAGGTGAGGTAGGGGCAGGGGCGCCACCGCTTGCTCGCCGGTCGTCCCGGTCAGGGACAGCCGACGTCGGCGGGCGTGCCTCCGGTCATGCGAAGGAGTTCGCCGTGCGTGGTGGGGAAGACCGCGTGCGGGTGGCCGGCCGCCGCCCAGATGGTGTCGTAGCGGACGAGGTCGTCGTCGACGACCGTGCGCAGCGGCTTGTCGTGGCCGACGGGCGGCACCCCGCCGATCGTGAAACCCGTGGCGTCGCGCACGAAGGGGGGATCCGCGCGGCGTACCGCTGTGACCCCTAGATGCCCCGCCACCCGTTCGGTGTCGACGCGGTGCCCGCCGCTCGCGATCACCAGGACCGGCTCGCCGTCCGCCTCGAAGATGAGGGAGTTCGCGATCTGGCCCACCTCGACACCGAGGCCCGCAGCGGCCGTCGCCGCCGTGCGGGCGCTGTCGGGGAGCATGCGTACCTCGCCGGCCGCGCCTTGCTCGCGGAGCCGCTCGCGGACCCGTTCGATGCCTTGTGTCATGAGGAGCCCTCCCGCGCGAGCATCGCAGCGGTGCACGGGCGCCACCGCGGCCACCTGTCGACGCAGCGAGGAGCGGAACGCGGGTGGGTGACGGGGTGCACAGCCATGAGGGCACTGTACGAGCGCTGGCATGCGGTCGATGCCCTGGTACCCTCCCGCCCACGATCATTGCGGTTTGCTCACGAATTTCCTTCCCGTCCCCGTGGCAACGCGGAGACATTCGTGCGCGTCCGTAAGCTACGACGGCGCACCTTGCCAATGCGGCCGAAAGTAGTGGAGCAGTACCGCATCCCGACCGGCACGGACAGCTACTTTCGGCTGCACTTGGCAACGATTGACGCAGACGGTGGGAGGCATTGCAGATGAGTCGGCGGGTCGTGGTCTTCGGGGCGTTGCTCTCCGCCGCGGCGCTGATGGCGTCCGGTTGCACCAACGCGTTCACGGCCACTGAGCCGCGCACGACCCCGGCGGCCGACACGGCGTCGGCGACGCCGGCGCACTCCAGTTCCCCGTCGCGGCACTCGACGACTCCCGACGCGTCACCGTCGGAGCGGGCGACGACCGTGCGCGACCCGCTGGATCTCGGCGACAAGAAGATCAAGTACGGCCGGCAGGGCAGGCACGTCAAGGCGCTGCAGAAGCGGCTGACGGCGCTGCACTACGACCCGGGTGAGATCGACGGCCACTACGGCCCCAACACCCGGTACGCCGTGTGGGCCTTCGACAAGGTCAACGGGATCAAGCCGCACGACACGGTCGGCAAGTTGGTGCGGGCGGCATTCGCCGACCCCGACCAGCCGGAGGTGCTCAAGCCGGGCGGTGCCGACAACCGGGTGGAGATCAACCTCGACAAGCAGTATCTGGTCGTCTACCGGGGCGATGCCGTCGCACTGATCAGCCACCTCTCCTCAGGCAGCGGCGCGAGCTACTGCGAGCAGTACACCGACGAGGCCACGGGAGACACCGGCACCTCCTGCGGGGTCGCCGTCACGCCCACCGGCAACTACGAGACGTACCGCAGGATCGAGGGCTGGCGCCACTCACGGCTCGGCTACCTGTACAACCCGGTCTACTTCAACGGCGGCATCGCCGTGCACGGTGAGCCGTACGTTCCCCTGTACCCGGCGTCGCACGGTTGCGTGCGCATCCCGATGCATACCTCGACGATCTTCCCGAAGCTGGTGGGGCACGATGAGAAGGTTTACGTCCGCGACTGAGCCTGTCTCGTGACTCCGGAGGAGTTCCGCCGGGAAGGGCACCGGGTCGTCGACTGGATCGCGGACTACCTCGACCGGATCGAGGAACGGCCGGTACGCGCCCAGGTCGGTCCCGGCGAGGTGCGGGCCGCGTTGCCGGCTCACCCGCCCGAGCGCGGGGAGCCGTACGAGCACGTGCTCGCCGACCTCGACCGGGTGATCCTTCCCGGCGTGACGCACTGGCAGCATCCCTCGTACTTCGCGTACTTCCCGGCGAACGCGTCCGGCCCCGCCGTACTCGGTGATCTGCTGTCCTCCGGTCTCGGGGTGCAGGGCATGCTCTGGGCGACCAGCCCGGCGTGCACGGAGCTGGAGATGGTGGTGACCGACTGGCTCGCCGAGCTGTTCGGGTTGCCCGAGGAGTTCCGGCACGGTGGTTCGGGTGGCGGGGTGATCCAGGACTCCGCGTCGAGCGGCAACCTGGTCGCGCTACTCGCCGCGCGGCACCACGCCTCGGAGGGCGCCGTGGAGGTGGCCGGCGTGCGCGGGCGCTACACGGTTTACGTGTCCACCGAGACGCACTCCTCGCTGGAGAAGGCGGTACGCATTGCGGGCCTCGGCGCCGACAACGTCCGTACCGTCGCGACCGACGAAACGCTCGCCATGGACGCGGGCGACCTCGACCGGGTGTTGGCCGAGGACATCGCTGCTGGAGCGACGCCCGCGCTGGTGTGCGCGACGGTGGGCACCACGGCCACCACCGCGATCGATCCGGTCCGCGCGATCGGCGCGGTGTGCCGCCGGTACGGCGTCTGGCTGCACGTCGACGCCGCGTACGCCGGTGTCGCCGCGGTCTGCCCGGAGTTCCGCACGCTGACCGACGGCGTCGGCGAGTACGCCGACTCGTACTGCACCGACCCGCACAAGTGGCTGCTCACCAACTTCGACTGCAGCATGCTGTGGGTGCGCGACCGCCGGCCACTGGAGACCGCGCTGTCGGTCCTGCCCGAGTACCTGCGCAACGCGGCGACGGAGTCCGGGGCCGTCGTGGACTACCGCGACTGGCAAGTGCCGCTGGGCCGCCGCTTCCGCGCGCTGAAGCTGTGGTCGGTCATCCGGTGGTACGGCGCGGAGGGGCTGCGCGCGCACATTCGCGACGACGTCCAGCTCGCCGAACGGTTCGCCGAACTCGTCGCCGCCGACGACAGGTTCGAGCTGGCCGCGCCTCGTCCGCTCGCCCTGGTGTGCCTGCGTCCCCGCTGGGAGGCGCTCACCGGAGCGACAGGCGAGGGGGCCGACGCGCTCACCGCTCGCGTGCTCGACCGGCTGAACGACTCGGGTCGGCTCTTTCTCTCCCATGCCAAGGTGGGCGGGCGTACGGTGCTGAGGTTCTGCGTAGGCGCCCCGGCGACCGAGTGGGCGCACGTCGAGCGCGCCTGGAACGACATCGCCGCCGCGGTCAACGAGGTCGCCCGCCGTATGTGAACCGTGCGAGCACGGTGCCTTGCGTGGCTGGGAGCGTCCGGCTACCTCACGTGCGGTCTGGCCTCACCACGGAGGCCACAATGTGTGCATGGTGGAGAAGAGTCACTGGATGCGGAAGGTGGAAGCCGATCCCGGCCACTCGACGTGGTACATCGAGCGCTTCAGAGCGATGGCCGCGGACGGTGCCGATCTCGGCGGGGAGGCTCGGGCCGTGGATGCGATGGTCTCGCGCGGCGCGCACATCCTCGACGCCGGTTGCGGTCCCGGCCGGGTGGGCGGTGCGCTGGCGCGACTAGGCCACGCGGTCGTGGGGGTCGACGTGGACCCCGCTCTCATCGGCGCGGCCAGGCAGGACTACCCCGAGGTCAGGTGGCTGGTTGGTGACTTGGCTGTCCTGGACCTGCCCGCCGAAAGGGTTGCCGAGAAGTTCGATGCCGTCGTGTGCGCGGGAAACGTGATGCCGTTCCTGGCGCCCAGCACGCGGTCGGCGGTACTGGCCCGACTGCTTGCCCATCTACGATCTGGAGGCAGGGCCGTATTCGGGTTCGGTGCTGGGCGAGGGTACGACTTCAACCAGTTCCTTTCCGATGCGCGTGGTGCCGGGTGGGAACCCGATCTGCTGTTGTCGACCTGGGATCTGCGCCCGCTGCGGGACGACTCGGACTTCCTGGTGGCCATTCTCCGTCGGGCCGCCTCCTCGACCCGCTCAGCGCCCGCCCACGGTTGCCCCTGACGGCCCTACTGAACCAGCCCCAGGTCCCCGACATCCCCGGCCGGTATGAGGGCCGCACTGGCGCATTCCACCTACTGGGCGCCATCTCCGCGTTCATCGCTGTGGTCCTACCGCGTCTCCCACTCCTGACCTGCGGGTGAGATCGCACCAGCCAGGGGTTGCGCCCCTGTACCGAGGCGGTTATAGTAAATGTATTCGAACACAGCTTCGAATTGCCGGTACGCAGCGCTCGCGGTCTCGTACCGGTAGGGGCGCAAGGTCCCATCCGGGCGGTTCTCGACCCCCGCCCGGATGGGAACGGCCGGCCCGGGCGCGGTGTGGGGGAAGCACCGCCCCGGCCGGTCGCGCCAGGCGCGCTGCCTCCCCTCGGTGCGCCGTACGAGCGTAGAGGGAGTGAACGACATGGGTGGTCAGTACGCGGACCCGGTGGACGTGCAACGCCGGGATCGCAATCCGGCGGCGTTCTGCTGGCGCGGTCGCATCTACCTGGTGCAGGGAGTGCGGGCGCATTGGGTGGAGACGGGCCCGTGGTGGCAGTCCGCCTCGGTGCGCGCCCTGCTCGCCGGACCGGCCGCCGACGCCGGCTGTTCGCCGACGGCGTCGGGCACGTCGCCGCCGGTGTCGACCGAGCGGGAGTTCTGGCAGGTCGAAGCCCATCCGCGTCGGGGCGCGGGGCCGGGTGTCTACGAGCTGTGCATGGACTGGTCGAGCGGTCGCGGCGGTAGCTGGTCGGTCACGACCAGCGGCGGGGGCCGGCTGGGCGAGGGGAGGCAGCATGGCACGTCGTGAGGCGCAGACACGCCTGCGCACCCGGCGGCTCGGCTACACGGCCGCGGAGTACCTCGCGCAGGCCTGGCGTGCGCTGGCGGAGGCCGAGGACACCGGCCGTGGTGCGGGCACCGAGCTGCGATACGTCGCGGCGCACCTGGCTGCACTGCGCTGCGCAGCAGCGGTGCTCGCGGTGCGTGGTCGCCCCGCACGGCGACGCCCGGGCACCGCCTGGGCCGAGTTGGCCGAGACCGCGCCGGAGCTCGCCGGTTGGGCGACGGTGTTCGCAGCGAGTGCGAGAGTGCGGTCCATTGTTGAGTCGGGGCTGCACGGCGCAGTGAGCGAGCACGACGTGGCGGCACTGTGCGCAACGGTCGCAGAGTTCCTCGTGCAGGTTGAGGAGGTGTGCGCCGGTCAACCGGCATTGCCGCGGGCGAGCTGAAGTACCACCAGCGTGCCGGCTGGATTACGGGTCGTCGGCCCATCGCGCAGTTCGACCATGTCGCCCGGTCCCCAGGGCGGGAGCTCCTGACTCGGGGCAGGGCTCCCGCCCTGGCTCGTCCGGCCGTCCATCTTCCAAGGGGCCGCAAGGTGCCCGCGACGCCCTGGTAGGCAGTCGGCGCCCGACGGCGGCACTGCGCCTCCGGCGTCGGCACCGGTGTCCGCGGCGTGGAGCCAGGTGGCGGCACGCGGCCGTCGCTGTCCCTGCCCAACCCGTTCGAGCAGTAAGGTCCCGTGCCGTGACCGATGGCCAGCGAGACCGGCGCAACGCCGATCTCGTACTCGGCGGCGGGGGCATTCGGGGGATCGCGCTGGCCGGCGTCGTCCGCCGGCTGGCGCGCGCGGGCTACCGGTTCCCGCGGATCGCCGGCACCTCCGCCGGCGCGATCCTCGGTGGTCTCGCGGCGGCGATGCAACGGGCGGGGGAGCCGCTCGACCACCTCGCCGAGATCGCGCTGGCGATGGACTTCGAGCGACTCGCCGACCGCAGCCGCCTCGGCCAACTGGCCGGTCCGCTCGCCCCTGTCGTGGACGTCGGCTCGCTGCTCGTCGACAACGGCATCTTCGAGGGCGACGCGCTCCGCGACTACATCGCCAGGCTGCTCTCCCGGTACGGGGTCCACACCTGGGCAGACCTGCGGTTGCCGCCGGATGAACAGACCTCACTCCCCGAGACCCACAGGTACGCACTCGTCGTCATGGCGAGTGACGTGTCCAGGCGCCGCCTCGTCCGGTTTCCCTGGGACTACCACGAGTACGGGCTCGACGCCGACAGCCAGAGCGTCGCCGACGCCATCCGCATGTCGGCGAGCCTGCCGTTCTTCTACGAACCCGCTACGCTGCGCTCGCGCAGCGGTGAGACGTCGGTTCTCGTCGACGGCGGGCTGCTTTCCGGCTACCCGATCACCGTCTTCGACCGTACGGACGGAAGGCCACCGCGCTGGCCCACGTTTGGCGTGGCGCTGTCCGCCCGCCCGTCGCCCACGCCGCCGACGCACGAGGTGACCGGCCCGGTGTCGTACGTCATCGCGCTCACCGACACGCTGCTGACCGCCCACGATGAGGCGCATCTCGACGAGCCCTGCGTCCGCCGACGCACGATCTTCGCCGAGATCCCCGACGTGCAAACCACCGACCTGGGTGTCGACCAGGAGACGAAGCGCGCCATGCTCGCGGACGGTGACCGCGCGACCGCGACGTTCCTCGAGGGCTGGGACTTCGCCGAGTACCTGCGGGCCTGTCGCGGTGGGCCGCAGTGACCCTCCGTGTGTGAGAGACGATGGGCTCCTGGGCCGATGGCGGGCAGCCACCGAATGAGCGGTACCGAGCGAGAGGTCGTGAACGTGCGGGTCCTGATTCCATTCGAGGGGGTCGACGTGCCGGAAGGGGTCAGTGTCGAGGTCTTCACCGGCGGCACTCCCGCACGGTTGGACGACGTCGAGCTGTACGTCCCGCCCTACACCCTGAAGCCCGGTGACCTCTCGTTCCTGGAACGGATGCCGCGCCTGCAGGTGCTGCAGACGCTGACGGCCGGGTACGAGCACGTACTGCCGTACCTGCCGGACGGCGTCACCCTCTGCAACGCAGGAGGCGTGCACGACGCGAGCACGGCCGAGCTCGCGGTCGCCCTCGCGCTCGCGTCGCTGCGAGGCATCCCGGCGTTCACCCGCGCCCAGGACCGTGGTGAGTGGCGGTCGGGGTTCCATCCTGCGCTGGCCGACAAGACCGTCCTGATAGTCGGGTACGGCTCGATCGGGAAGGCCGTGGAGCGCCGGCTCGCGGGGTTCGAGGTGGACGTCTTGCGGCTCGCCCGGCACGCCCGGGAGGGGGTCAGCGCGGTCGGCGACCTGCCCAACCTGCTGCCCCGCGCCGACGTGGTCGTGCTGACCGTTCCCCTGACCGACGAGACGTACCACCTCGTCGATGGGGCGTTCCTGGACCGGATGCGCGAGGGAGCGCTGCTCGTCAACGTCGCGCGCGGCAAGGTCGTCGACACCGATGCGCTGCTGGCGGCGCTTCGGGCGGGGCGGGTCACCGCCGGCCTGGACGTCACCGACCCGGAGCCGCTGCCGCCCGATCACCCGCTCTGGGGTGCACCCGGCTGCCTGATCAGCCCGCACGTCGGGGGGCCGACCTCCGCGTTCGAGCCGCGTGCGCGCGGGTTGGTGGCCGACCAGATCGCCCGCTTCGTCCGTGGCGAACCGCTGCGAAACGTCGTGGGGGCATCGGCTGCGGCCGCGCACTAGAGGGCCGGAGGTGTCGCGACGGACTTCCGCGACTTCGTCACGAGCAGGTGGCACGCGCTGCTGCGGACGTGCTACCTGCTCGTTGCCGACCTCGACGTGGCCCGCCGTGGCCTCGCCGCGTCGCTCGTCGCCGCCTCCGGCGATATCCGCGCGCGCGACCGGCACGGCGACGACGTCGAGCGTGCCGTCCTCGCCCGTTTCGCGCGCGCCGCTCCACGTGAGTTGTGGGGGGGGGG
>JBOHBN010000182.1:0-1419 GCA_050698355.1 Streptosporangiales bacterium
TACATATGCCCGCTGCGTGCGTTGCTGAACAACCTCGAGCCCCGGCTGGCCGGCTACGCGGGCTGGCTTGGCAGGCGGGTGGGGCTCTGGCACGGCGACACTCCGGCCGGCGACCGGGCACGGTTACGTGGCGAACCACCGGACGTACTGCTCACCACGCCGGAGTCGCTCGAGGCGATGCTCGTGTCCACGAAGCTGTCGGCGCGCGAGTACTTCGCCGACCTGCGGGCTGTCGTCGTGGACGAGATCCACGCGTTCGCGGGTGACGACCGCGGCTGGCACCTGCTCGCCGTACTGGAAAGGCTGCAGCGGCTCTCCGGCCGTTCGCTGCAACGCATCGGCCTGTCTGCCACGGTGGGCAACCCGGAGCAGCTGCTTTCCTGGTTGCAGGGCTCCGGCGTGGGCTGCCGTACTGCAACGGTCGTGCGCCCCGATGCGCCGGTTCGCGCCTCAGCCGACGTGACCGTTGACCATGTCGGCAGCCTTGCGAACGCCGCGAAGGTGATCGCGGCGCTCCACCGTGGCGAGAAGAGGCTGGCGTTCTGCGAGAGCCGCAGGACCGCAGAGGACCTCGCCATGGCACTGCGCGAGCACGACGTGCAGACATTCGTGTCGCACTCGTCGCTGTCGCGAGACGAGCGACGCCGGGCGGAGCAGGCGTTCGCGGAGTCGCGAGACTGCGTGATCGTGTCCACGTCCACGCTCGAGCTGGGCATCGACGTCGGCGACCTGGACCGGGTCATCCAGATCGACGCGCCCGCGACCGTCGCCTCCTTTCTGCAACGCTTCGGCCGTACCGGGCGTAGGCCGGGAAGCACGCGTAACGCGCTCGTGCTGGCGACCGGTTCGCGGTCCCTACTGCGCGCGGTGGGGCTGCTTCTGCTGTGGGCTCGTGGCTATGTCGAGCCGATCACCGCACCACCGGCGCCGCGGCACATCGCCGCGCAGCAACTGTTGGCGTTGTGTCTGCAGGAAGGGCGAGTTGGCGAGAACACTTGGCCGGAATGGTGGAATGGGCTCGGCCTGTACGACGAATCCGCCGGGGTCATCGCCCGCTGGCTTGTCGATGAGGGGTACCTCGAGCGCGACTCGGGCATGCTCTTCATCGGCCCGGAAGCCGAGCAGCGGTACGGGCGGCGCAATTTCCTCGAGCTGCTGAGCGTGTTCACCGCCGCACCGGAATTCACCGTGCTCGCGGGTAGGAGCGAGATCGGATCGATCGACCCCTTCGTGCTGACCCGCGACTCGCGTGGCTCCCTTGACATAGCACTCGCCGGCCGGACCTGGACCGTCAAGCATGTCGACTGGCGCAGGAAGCGCTGCTACGTCGAACCGGCCACGCGGTCAGCTCGCAGCCGGTGGATCTCCGAGCCATCCGCGTCGGCCTTCGCGCTCTGCCGCGCGCAACGCGACGTCCTG
>JBOHBN010000183.1:0-20703 GCA_050698355.1 Streptosporangiales bacterium
CAGGCGCTCGCCGCCGGTATCGAGACGGTCGGCGCCGACAGGCACGTGCACTCGCTGCACGCGTACTTCCTGCGGCCCGGCGACATCGCGGTGCCGATCGTGTACGACGTGGAGAACACCAGGGACGGCAGCTCGTTCTCGAGCCGCCGGGTGGTGGCCCGGCAGCACGGCAGGCCGATCTTCTACCTGTCCGCCTCGTTCCAGATACCCGAACCGGGCCTGGAGCACCAGGACGCCATGCCGGATGCCGTACCTCCGGAGGAGGCGCCGCTCCTGGAGGAGGTGCTCGCTCGCGTGACCGGCCGCCCGGCCGACGAGTGGCATCACGAGTGGGCGGCGCTCGACGTGCGGTACGCGGGTGACTCCCGGCCGGGCGGCAACCTGCACGACCCGGAGCACCCGGCGCTCGCTCGCGTCTGGTTCAAGGCCGCCAGCCCGCTACCAGACCATCCCCGGCTGCACGCGTGCGTGCTCGCGTACGCCAGTGACCTGACGCTGCTCGGGGCGAGCCTTGTGCCGCACGGGGAGGTCCTCGGCAGCCCGTCCATCCAGTCCGCCTCGCTCGACCACGCCATGTGGTTCCACCGCCCGTGCCGCATGGACGAGTGGTTGCTGTACGACCAGGTGTCGCCGTCGGCGTCGGGTGCGCGGGGTCTGGTGATGGGCCGGCTGTTCACCCGCGAGGGCGAGCTCGTCGCCACCGTCATGCAGGAGGGCCTGATCCGCCCCAGGGGCGAGCGGTCAGCCTGACCAGTACGCGTCGGCCGCGTACACGAGCGCGGCGGCGCCGACCAGGCCGGCCTGCTGGCCCAGCTCGGCGGGCACCATCCGTACCCGGCGACTGAACTCCATGCCGGCGTGCGCGCGCAGCGCCTCTTCCGCGGGCTCGAGCAGCAGCGGACCGGCCTGCGACACGCCACCGCCGACGGCGACGACGTCGAGATCGCACAGCGCGGTCGCCGAGGCGACCGCCGTGCCGAGGGCGGCACCGGCCCTGCGCAGCGCCTCGCGCGCCACCTCATGACCGCGGGCCGCGTCGACGGAGAGGTCCCGCGCGCTCGGCCGGCGGCGCTGGGTGGCGCGCCACTGCCGTTCCCGCGCCCACCGTACGAGCGCCGGTGCGGCCGCGATCGCCTCGAGGCACCCGTAACCGCCGCAGGTGCACTCCGGGCCGTCGGGGTCCACGATGATGTGGCCGACGTGCCCGGCGTTGCCGCTGGCGCCGCCGACGACGCGCCCGTCGAGTACCAGCCCGCCCCCGACGCCGGTCGACACCACGATGCCGAGCAGGTTGTCGACGCCACGTCCGGCGCCGCGCCAGTGCTCGCCCACGGCCATCACCACGCCGTCGCCGCGCAGCCGGAGCACGGCGCGCGGGAACCGCTCGATGAGCCTGTCCTGTAGCGGGAACTCGCGCCACGACGGGATGTTCGGCGGCGACACGGTGCCCTCGGGCCAGCTGATCACCCCGCCGCAACCGGCGCCGACACCGGCGAAGCTGCGCCTCCCGTACTGGTCGACGACCCGGTCGATGACGCCGTCGAGCGTGCGCCAGACCATCTCCGCGGTGATCCGCCGGCCACTCGGCGTGGGAACCCGGTCGGACGCGACGACCCGCCCGCGCCTGTCGACGATCCCGACGGCCATCGTGGTGGCGCCGATGTCGAGGGCGAGTACGGGTCGGTTGTCAGCCACGAGCGGCCTCCAACGCACTGTCGAGGTCGGGGCGCGACGGTGGGTCGGCACCGGCGCGGCCGCACGTGGCGGCGGCCGCGGTCGCCGCGAAGGTCAGGCACGGTTCCAGCGCCGGCGCGCTCAGCGCGGCCAGCCCGTCGCGGGTCAGCGCTCCGGCCTCGTCGAGCGCGACGAGCAGCCCGGCGGTGAAGGCGTCGCCCGCGCCCACCGTGTCGACGACCGTGACGTACTGCGCGGGTACGTGGACCTCACCGCCGGCGAGCACCGCGGCCGCGCCGTCGGCTCCGCAGCTGACGACCACGAGGCGCGGGCCGGACGACTGCCACCGGGCCGCGACCTGCAGTGGTGGGGTATCCGGGTAGAGCCACGCCAGGTCGTCCTGGCTGGCGCGTACCAGGTCGGTCGATTCGACCCACCGTTCCACGAGCGCGCGGTACTCCGCCTTGTCCAGGCCCAGCGAGGGCCGCACGTTGGGGTCGTAGGAACGCACGACCTGCGGGCCGGCGGACGCGACCGCGGACGCCAGCAGTCCCGCAGTCGGCTCTACCGCACTGGCGAGCGAGCCCACATGCACGGCGCGGCAGCCGGCGGGCAGTTCGGCGCGGTCGCCCTCGCGCCAGGCGAAGTCGCTCGTACCCAGGTAGTAGAACCCGTACGTCGCGACCCCCTCGGCGTCGGTCGACACGACGGCGAGGGTAGAGGGCTCGTCGGCGTCGACCACCGTCGTCAGGTCGACGCCCGCGGCGGCCAGGTGTGCCCTGATGTCCTGCCCGAACACGTCGCGCGACAACCGGCCCAGGAACGCCGTCCGGGCTCCCAGCCGGGCAGCGGCGACCGCCGTGTTGCAGGGGCTGCCGCCGGGATACGCCGTCCAGCCACGCGGCGCGCCGCTCGGTACGAGGTCCTGAAGCGCCTCACCGGCCACAACGATCATGCCCAGATTGTCCCGCACGACCTTCGGAGTCGATCACGGTAAGTACGCGTAGATGTGCCTACCAGGGGCAACACGCCGGGATGCGGCTTGCTCAGGGTACTTACCGTGATCGACTTTTCCAGTCACGGGCGCGCCGCCCATCGGGGCGAAGGTCAGGACGCGAGGGCCTGGGACAGGTCGGCGAGCAGGTCGTCGACCGACTCGATCCCGACGGACAGCCGTACGAGGTCCGCCGGCACCTCGAGCGCCGACCCGGCCGCGGACGCGTGCGTCATCCGCCCGGGGTGCTCGACGAGCGACTCCACGCCGCCGAGCGACTCGCCGAGCGTGAACACTTGCGCGCGCTCGCAGGCGCGTACGGCGGCGTCCTCGTCGTCCAGCCGGAACGACACCATCCCGCCGTACCGGCGCATCTGCTTGGCCGCCACCTCGTGCCCCGGGTGGTCGGCGAGCCCCGGGTACAGCACCTGGCGCACCCGCGGGTGCCCGGCCAGCATCTCCACCACCCGCTCGGCGTTGTCGCAGTGCCGGTCCATCCGGACGCCGAGCGTACGCACGCCGCGCAGCGTCAGCCAGGCGTCGAACGGTCCAGCGACCGCGCCCATCGCGTTCTGGTGGAACGCAAGCCGCTCGCCCAGATCGGCATCGCGTACGACGAGCGCACCGCCGACGACATCGGAGTGGCCGCCGAGGTACTTCGTCGTCGAGTGCACGACCACATCCGCGCCGCAGGCGAGCGGTTGCTGCAGGTACGGCGACGCGAACGTGTTGTCGACGACGAGCAGGGCATCCGCGTCACGCGCGACGCCGGCGAGACCTGCGATGTCGGCGACCGACAGCAGCGGGTTGGTCGGCGTCTCCACCCAGATCACCCGCGTCGAACCGGGCCGCAACGCGGCGCGAACGCTCTCCACGTCGGTCAGCCGCGCGGGCGTGTACGCGAGCCCCCAGCGCTCCAGGACCTTGGCGAACAGCCGGTACGTGCCGCCGTATGCGTCGTCGGGGATCACGACGTGGCCGCCCGGCGCGCACACCGTCTGCAGCAGGGTGTTCTCCGCGGCGAGCCCGGACGCGAACGCCAGCCCGCGCGTTCCGCCCTCGAGCGAGGCGAGGCAGTCCTCCAACGCCGTGCGGGTGGGGTTGCCGGACCTGCTGTACTCGTAGCCACCGCGCGGCGTCCCCACGACATCCTGCTTGTAGGTGGACACCTGGTAGATGGGCGGCACGACCGCGCCGGTACGCGGGTCGGCCTCCTGGCCGGCGTGGATGGCCCGGGTCTCGAATCCGGCTTCCGTCACGGCCTGGCCTCCTCACGAGCGGACACAACCGCCTACTCGCTGCGCAGTCTGCCATGCTCGTGCGGCGATGAGTCAGCAGCCGCCCGATCCGTACGGCCAGCGTCCGTGGATGCCGCCACCCGGCCGGCTACCCCCACCACCGCAGCCTCTCGGCCCGCCCCCACCCGGCTACCGCATGCCGCCGCCTCCGGGTTACGGCAGGCCACCAGGGCGGCCGCCCGAGAGCCCGGTCACCGACCCCGGCCCGTTGCCCACCGCGGTCCGCTCGGCCGCCTTCATCGTCTTTGACCCCGTTCGGGATCGACCCCGCCGCGCTCATCACGGTCACCATCTACCCGATCATGGGCTGGGAGGTCTTCCGGGCCGGGCTGTGGCTGCTCTGGGGCCTCAAGGTGCGGCAGGGACGCAACTGGGCCCGCGTGCTCACGACCATCTTCGCCGTCTTCGGGATCCTCGACTTCCTGAGCTCGTGGCGGCACCAGCAACGACGTATCCGCTGAAGACCACCGGGACCCTCCGAAAGCGGCTACGATCAGGTGCTCGTGAGTAGCCAGCCACCGTCCGACGCGTACGGCGAGCGTCCGTGGGTGCCGCCGTCGGCGCCGGGCGCACCGCCGCCGGGCCAGCCCGCACCGACGCCCCACGGCCCGCCGTCTGCCGGCTACGAGCCAGCATCCGGCTTCGCGGGCCCGCCGGTGCGACCCGTCGCGGATCCCGGCCCGGCACCCAAGCAGGTTCGGATCGCATCGGTGCTGGTGTTCGTCGAGGCCGGGCTGAGCGTGCTGGCCGCCGCCTTGCTGCCACTCCAGCGCGGCTACTTCCTCGCGGCCATGCGGCAGTCGATGCCCCAGCAACCACAGCCCGTGTCGTTCGACGTCGCACCGATCGTCACCGCGACGATCTACTCGAGCATGGTGTTCGCGCTGGCCGGCGCCGTGCTGTGGATCGTGCTCGGCGTGAAGGTCCGCCAGGGCCGCAACTGGGCACGCATCGTCGTCACGGTGCTGGCGGGACTCGCGCTGGTCTCCGTGCTGGTCTCGCTCATCCAGCTGATAAGTCCGGCGCACCTGCCGATCTACAGCTACGCCGTCAGCGCCGCCGGCGCCCTGATCGACATCGCCCTGCTCATCCTGCTGTGGCGGCAGCCCGCGGCCGGCTGGTTCAACGCGCGCACGGCGTACCGCCGCCAGCAGCGCTACCTCCGGCGCCCCTCCTAGCCAGCGGTCAGGAACCCCAGCAGGTCCTGGCGGGTGAGCACGCCGGACGGGCGGCCATCGACAAGGACGACGATCGCGTCGTTCGACTCCAGCGCGGAGATCGCGTCGACCACCGGCTGGCCGGAGCCGAGGATCGGCAGATCGGACGACATGTGCAGCTCGACCCGGTCGGCGAGCTTCGCGCGACCGGTGAACAGTGCGTCGAGCAGTTCCCGCTCGACGACCGAGCCGACGACCTCCGCAGCCATCACCGGCGGCTCCGCCTGCACGACCGGCATCTGCGACACGGCGAACTCGCGCAGGATGTCGACGGCGTCGCGCACGGTGTCGTTCGGGTGCACGTGCACGAACGCGGGGATCTCGGCGCCCTTGCCGCGCAACACATCCCCCACCGTCGTGTCGCCGACCGACTGCAGGAAGCCGTACCGCGACATCCACGAGTCGTTGAAGACCTTGGACAGGTAGCCGCGGCCGCCGTCGGGCAGCAGCACCACGACCAAGTCGTCCTGCTCCGCCTCGCGGGCGATCTCGAGCGCCGCGCACACCGCCATGCCGCACGACCCGCCGACGAGCAGCGCGTCCTCTCGCGCGAGCCGGCGGGTCATGATGAACGAGTCACCGTCGCTGACCGGAACGATGCGGTCGCAGATGTCGCGGTCGTACGTCTGCGGCCAGAAGTCCTCACCCACACCCTCGACGAGGTACGGCCGGCCGCCGCCGCCGGAGTACACCGAGCCCTCCGGGTCGGCGCCGATGACACGGACGCGTCCGCCGGAAACCTCCTTCAGGTAGCGGCCGGTGCCGCTGATCGTCCCGCCGGTGCCGATGCCGGCGACGAAGTGGCTGATCCGCCCGTCGGTCTGCTGCCACAGCTCGGGTCCCGTCGAGTGGTAATGCGACGCGGGGTTGCCGGGGTTCGAGTACTGGTCGGGTTTCCAGCCGCCCGGGCGTTCCTTCGCCAGCCGGTCGGACACCTTGTAGTAGGAGTCCGGGTGGTCGGGGGGCACGGCGGTCGGGCAGACGACGACCTCCGCGCCGTACGCCCTGAGCACGTCGACCTTGTCGCCCGACACCTTGTCCGGGCACACGAAGACGCAGTTGTAGCCCCGGGCCTGGGCGACGATGGCGAGCCCGACGCCGGTATTGCCCGAGGTCGGTTCGACGATCGTGCCGCCGGGACGCAGCGCGCCGCTGCGCTCGGCCTCCTCGACCATCCGCAACGCGATGCGGTCCTTCACCGAGCCGCCCGGATTGAAGTACTCGACCTTGGCGTAGACGGGGCAACGGACGCCGTCGGCCACGCCGGTCAGGCGTACCAGCGGTGTGTTACCGATGAGGTCGCCGACGCTCTCGTACGCATCCACGCGGTCAGCGTAGCCGTCGCAGGCGCACCGTTCCGCGCGGCTCGCGCGTCTGGCGTGAACGGTGGTTGACCCCCTGCCGAACATGGGGATAACTCCACTGTAAAGCGCGATCTGCACGGCTAGATTGGAATCAAGAAGACGGTGACGAGTGGTTCGGAGGATGCGGTGCTCTCGGCGCACACGGCGAAGCGGCTCGCGTCCGCGGCTGCGTACGGCGGCAGCGGTGCGGGCGTGATCGGTATGTCCACGGTCGGCCTGCTGGTCGTCGAGGGCATGCTGGCGCGCCGGACGGTCGGTGCGCCCGCCGTCGATGCGCTGGACGCCAACGGCGTTTACGGGGCGGGCGCCGGCGAGCCGCTGCAGCTGCTCGTCCTCGGCGACTCCGCTGCCGCCGGACTCGGCGTCGACCGCCCGGAGGAGACCCCGGGCGTGCTCCTGGCGCTGGAGCTGGCCGCAGCCGCGCAGCGTCCTGTGTGCCTCGCCAGCGCGGCGGTGGTCGGTGCCCGCTCGGAGCACCTCTCCGGCCAGCTCCGCACCGCGCTCGAGTACTGCCCGCACCCCGATGTCACCGTGATCATCGTCGGTGCCAACGACGTCACCCACGTACGGCCGCTGCGGGAGAGCGTGCAGGCGCTCGCCGAGGCGATCCGCCAGCTGCGTACGACCGGCAGCGAGGTGGTCATCGGCACCTGCCCGGACCTCGGCACGATCCAGCCGATCGCCCAGCCGCTGCGCGCGCTCGCCCGGTCGGTGAGCCGGCGGCTTGCGGCGATGCAGGCTGTCGCGGCGGTCGAGGGCGGCGCCCGGGCGGTCTCGCTCGGCGACCTGCTCGGCGAGGAGTTCGCCCGCTACCCGGAGGAGCTGTTCGGCCCGGACCGCTTCCACCCGTCGGCGACCGGGTACGGCGCCGCGGTCGACATGATGATGCCCGCGGTGCGCACGGCGGCCGGGCTGGAGCCCAGCATCGAGGAGTCCAGCCAGTACCACCCGCACAGCGTTCTCCCCGTACACGTCGCCGCGGCCGAGGCCGCGCGGGACCCGGGCGCGCAGGTCGCGGGCGGCCACATCGACGGGCGGCAGCGCGGACCGCGGGGCCGGTTCGCCGCGCTGCGCCGCCGCCTGCCCCTCACCCGCGGCGAGACCGCGGTGCGTGTGCCAGCACAGTCTTCACAGTCTTCCTAAGGTGATCATGAAACATGCTCGTAGCTATAGCTGCGAGCATGTTTCATGGTCACTGCCGGAGTCTGGGTTGCCAGACCGGGTCCCGGCATCGCGACAGGCGCCCTAGTCGATCGCGAGCTTGATCTCGTGCGCGAGGCGCACGGTGTCGGCCGCCAGGCGATGGGCGCTCGTACGGTCGCCTCCCGCCCACACCTCGTCCTGCGGCCCCAGGGTGGCGAGGGCGGCCAGCAGGTCGCCCGCGGTCACGTCCACCTGGTCGCCCAGGGCACGCACGGCGAGCCGCGGCACCGGGCGGCGGGTGATGGACGCGTACCCGCGCTCCTCGACCCCCTGGGCGGCGTCCGCCAGCGCCTGGGCGAGGCGGTGCCCGGCATCCGCGACCGTCCCGTACGGGGCCAGCCGGCGCCGCAGTCGTGGCTCGGACAGGCCGCGCAACCGGCGCGCGACGCGCCCTGTCTCGGCCGCCAACTCGTCGATCGTCTCCGTCCAGCGACCGTTGTCGTCGCGCGATCCTGCCGGCACGCCGTGAGACTAATCCCATGTAGTGATCGACACCCCCGCAGGTCTTGCCACCGGCCGTTTGCTGAGGCACGCTCAGTGAAAGTGCCGATTATCGGGAGGCGGCCATGTCACTGAACCATTCTCCGGAAACCCATCAGAACCTCCTGCGGCGCATCCCGCAGGCGACCGGCAGGGATCTTAGAGAATGGTTCAGCGCGATCGAGGAGGGACCCTCGTTCCTGCGCGTCGACGAGCAGGCCAACTGGCTGCGCGACGAGCACGGCTTGGCGCACGGCTTCGCCGCAGCGCTGGCACACGAGCACCACAGGCGCCGCAGCGCGCACGAGACCGCCTGACGTTCCGCGCCGCGATCACCGTCATCGCGGGCATCGCTCGCGCCGAACCGTGCCCGGCATGCCGATGATCGCGGGGCGTGTCACCCCGGGCACGGGTGCCGAGGCGACCCGGCGCGGCAGCTCCGTCCGTGCAACACTGGGTCGTCATGTGTCGACGACGTCGTCGGCGATCCCGGCGCCGAAGACCGGTCCCGGAGAGCGCGCCCCCTAGTACCTCGGCCCGCCACCGAGGCACAGCGCGATGACCGGACCCATCGGCTGGGTGCTCTTCGCCGCCCTGCTCGCCGCTAACGCCTTCTTCGTCTCCGCCGAGTTCTCCCTCACCTCCGTCGACCGGATCCGGCTCACCAGGGTCGCCGCCGACGGCAGCCGCCGGGCCAGATCCACGCTCACCTCCGTACGCGAGCTGTCGACGCAGCTCTCCGGAGCCCAGCTCGGAATCACGTTCGCGTCCCTCCTCGTCGGGTTCGTGGCCGAGCCCACCATCTCCGAGGTGCTCGAACCGGGCGTCGAGCTGCTCCACCTTCCCGAGGGCGTCACCGTCGGCGTCTCGGCCGTGGTCGCGCTCCTGCTCGCGACGCTGGTGCAGATGCTGCTGGGCGAGCTCGTCCCCCAGAACCTCGCCATCGCCCGTCCCCTGGGCACCGCGCTCGCGATCGCGCCGATGCTCCGCATCTTCTCCACCGCCGGCCGGCCGGTGATCGCGCTGTTCAATGGCACGGCCAACCAGGTCGTACGGCTGGTCGGGATCGAGCCACAGCAGGAGCTGCGTTCCGCGCGCACCCCCGCGGAGCTGTCGTCGCTGATCGACAGCTCGGCGCGGCAGGGCGCGCTGCCCACCGACGTCGCCGCGCTGCTGCGCCGGTCGCTCGCGTTCAGCGACCGGAGCGCAACCGAGGTGATGACGCCCCGGGTCCACATGGACGCACTGCGCACCACCGACACGGTCACCGACCTGCTCGACCTCGCCAGGAGGACCGGGCACTCCCGGTTCCCGGTGCACGCCGGTGACGTCGACGAGATCGTCGGCACCGTGCACGTCAAGCACGCGTTCGGTGTCCGCCCGGCACGCCGGGACGAGACTCCCGTGCGCCTGCTGATGCGCCCACCGGTACGCGTACCCCAGTCGCTGCGGTGCGACGACCTGCTGCTCACACTGCGCCGGCGCGGCCTGCAGCTCGCGGTCGTCGTCGACGAGTACGGCGGCACCGCAGGCGTCGTCACCCTGGAGGACCTGCTGGAGGAGCTCGTCGGTGCCGTACGCGACGAGTACGACCTGTCCGAGACCCCCGAGGCGGTGCGGCTGACCGACGGTACGTGGTCGGTCAGTGGCCTGCTGCGCAAGGACGAGCTGGCCGAACGCGTCGGGCTGCGGGTACCGGAGGGCGCGTACGACACCGTCGCCGGCCTCATACTCGCCACCACAGGAGAGCTTCCGGAACCCGGCGACACGGCCACGCTCGGAGACTGGGCGTTCACCGTCACCCGAATGGACGGCAGGCGGATCGACCGGGTAATCGTCCGGCCGCCGGAGGAGAACGGCGGCGAGGACGGTGACGACCGGTGATCGTCGTCCTCATCCTCGTGCTGCTCGCGGGCAACGCGTTCTTCGTCGGCGCGCAGTTCGCGCTGGTGTCCGTGCGCGGCGACCAGCTGGAGCCGATCGCCGCATCCGGCAGCCGCGCCGGGCGGATGGCCCTGTCCCAGGTACGCACGCTTCCGACCATGCTCGCGGCCTCGCAGCTCGGGATCGCGCTGTGCTCGCTCGGCCTCGGCGCCGCCGCGGAACCGGCTATCGCGCGGCAGCTGAACAGCGTGTTCCACGCGCTCCACGTACCCGAGGTCGCCGTGCACCCGGTCGCGCTCGTCATCGCGCTGGCGATCGTGTCGTACGCACACATGGTGCTCGGCGAGATGGTGCCGAAGAACCTCGCGCTCGCGGGGCCGGTTCGCGCCGCCTTGGCGCTGGGCCCGCCGATGGCGTTCTGGACGCGGCTCACCGGGCCCGTCGTGGTCGTGGTCAACGCGACGGCCAACCTCATCCTGCGGCTGTTCCGGGTCGTGCCGAAGGAGGAGCTCTCCACCGCGTACACGCCCGCGGAGCTGCGCCACGTGATCACGGCGTCGGTCGCCGAGGGTTTCATCGACGCGGACGAGGAGCGGCTGCTCGACCGCGCGCTCGCGCTGGAGGCCAGGACATTGCGCGAGGTCACGATCCCCGTCGACCGGCTCGTCACGATCGAGGCCGGCGCGACGCGACGTGAGCTCGAGACCACCGCGGCGAGGACCGGCTTCTCCCGGTTCCCTGTACGCCAGCGTGGCACGGGTGGCGCGGCGCCGATGCAGCTCATCGGGTTCGTCCATGTCAAGGACGTACTCGAGATCGCGGAGATGGACACGCCGCTGCCGTCTGCCGCGGTGCGCCGGCTCGTCAGCCTGGAGGCGGACACGCCGCTGCTGCACGCGTCGGCCGTGCTGCAACGCGAGGGCGCCCACCTCGGGCGGGTGACCGTACGCGGCGAGACCATCGGCGCGGTCGCGCTCGAGGACATCCTCGAGGAGCTGGTCGGCGAGGTGCACGACGCCAGCCACCGCACCGCGTGACCGCCTGCAGCGCCTAGGCTGAGCAGAGGTTCGGCGCTAGGGTGCCGGAGTGATCACCGCGGTCCACACCCTCATCTACGCCGACGATGCCGACGCGGCGCGCGCGTTCTTCCGCGATGTCATCGGATGGCCGCATGTCGACGCACACGATGGCTGGCTGATCTTCCGTACCGGCCCGTCCGAGCTGGGCGTGCACCCGACCGCGACCGACGGCGGCGAGGAGCCCTCGTCCACCGGCAAGCACCACGAGGTCACGCTCATGTGCGACGACATCGAACGTACGGTCGCGGAGCTCACCGCGAAGGGCGCAACCTTTACTGGCGGTATCACCGAGCAGGACTTCGGCTACATCACCACATTGCGGATCCCTGGCGCCGACGAGATGCTGCTCTACCAGGCCAAGCACCCTTCCGCGTACGACCTGTAGCAGTCTCACGGCCTGACCGATGAGCGTAGCGTCATGCGCCGCCGCTGACGGTGAGGGCGAGCAGCGCGACGTTCAAGGCGATGATGCCGGCCGCGACCGCGCCGGCCAGCAGGGTGGTCGCGGGGGCGTTCGCGTGTGTCCCCATCAGGGAGCGGCGCGCTGTGTACGACACCAGCGGCACGAGCGCGAACGGGATACCCATCGACAGCACGACCTGTGAGATGACCAGCGCCCAGGTGGGGTCGAGCCCGAGACCGAGCACGACGAGCGCCGGCAGCGCGGTCACGGTACGCCGCAGCACCAGTGGTACGCGCCTGCGCAGCATCCCGGCCATGATCACAGCACCGGCGTAGCAGCCGACCGAGGTCGAGGCGAGGCCCGAGCCGAGCAGCGCCAGCGCGAACAGCAACGCGATGACACCGCCGAGGGCGCCACCGATCGCCTGGTGTGCACCGATGATGCTGTCGGTGCCCACGGTGCCGTGCAGGGCGCTCGCGGCCAGCAGCAGCATCCCGACATTCACCGCACCGGCGACGAACATGGCGATCGCGACGTCGTACCTGGTGGAGACGAGCACGCGACGTCGCCCTCGGCTGGACAGCCGACCGTACCTGTCCCGAGCCAGCGCGGAGTGCAGGTAGACCGCGTGCGGCATGACGGTCGCGCCGAGGATTCCTGCCGCGAGCAACACGCTGCCGCCGCCGTCGAAGCGCGGCAGCAGGCCACCCACGGCACCGGTCGGCGACGGCGGCGCCACGAACAGGCCGGCGACGAACCCGAACGCGACGAGCAGCAGCAGGCCGGTCACCAGCTGCTCGAACCTACGCTGGCCGCGCCAATCGCGGATGGCGAGCAGCAGCAGTGACGCCAGGGCGGTGACGACACCGCCCGCGATCAATGGCAGGTCGAAGAGCAGGTACAGCGCGATCGCGCCACCGACCACCTCGGCGAGGTCGGTGGCCACCGCGATCAGCTCGGCCTGCACCCAGTACGCCAGCCGGGCGGCCGTGGGAAGTCGATCTCCGAGCATCTCGGGCAGCGACTTGCCGGTCACGACGCCGAGCTTCGCCGACAGGTACTGCACGAGCGCCCCCATCAGGCTGGCGCTCACGCAGACCCAGACGAGCAGGTAGCCGTACCGTGCGCCGCCGGTGATGTTCGTCGCCACGTTGCCGGGGTCGACGTACGCGATCGCGGCGACGAACGCCGGCCCCAGCAGTGAGGTGCCGGTGACGACCCGCCGGCCATACCCGCGCAGCATCGCCGTCATGAGCTCGTACCGTAACCCCTCGAGGGAAGTTCCGCCTTCTCGAGGCCTGCAGGCATCGAGAAAGCGGGCTTAGCCCACATAACGTGGTCATTTGGGGACTGGCGGGGCGGGTTGGATGCGCGGGAGTCAGTCCCAGGTCAGGCCGCCGCCACTCTGGTACTCGATCACCCGGGTCTCGAAGAAGTTCTTCTCCTTCGCCAGGTCCATCATCTCCGACATCCACCCGAACGGGTTCTCGGTCGGCGCGAGCACCGGCTCCAGGCCCAGCTGCGCGCACCGCCGGCCCGTGATGAAGCGCATGTACTGCTCGCTGAGGTCGGCGTTCATGCCGAGCAGGCCGGTCGGCACGGTCTCCCTGCCGTACGCCACCTCCAGCTCGCACGCCTCGGCCAGCATCCGGCGTACCTCGGCCTGGAAACCCTCCGACCACAGCCGCGGGTTCTCGGCCTTGATCTGGTTGATCGCGTCGATCCCGAAGTTCAGGTGCAGCGACTCGTCACGCAGGATGTACTGGTACTGCTCGGCGATGCCGACCATCGTGCCCCGCCGGCCGAGCGACAGCACCTGCGCGAACCCGGTGTAGAACCACATGCCCTCGAAGACGACATAGAACGCCACCAGATCGCGCAGGAATGCCTGGTCCCGCTCGTACGTGCCGGTAGTGAACTCCGGGTCCTCCAGGTGCTTGGTGTACTCCAGCGCCCACGCCGCCTTGTCGGTGATCGACGGCACCTCCCGGTACATGTTGAACAGCTCGCCCTCGGCCAGGCCGAGGCTCGTGCAGATGTACTGGAAGGTGTGCGTGTGCACGGCCTCCTCGAACGCCTGCCGCAGCAGGTACTGGCGGCACTCCGGGTTGGTCAGGTGCCGGTACACCGCCAGCACGATGTTGTTGGCGACGAGGGACTCCGAGGTGGCGAAGAAGCCCAGGTTGCGCTTCAACATCAGCCGCTCGCCGTCGGAGAGCCCCGTAGAGGACTTCCACTGCGCGATGTCGGCCTGCATGGAGACCTCCGTCGGCATCCAGTGGTTGCTGCACCCGGCGAGGTACTTCTCCCACGCCCACCCGTACTTCAGCGGCAGCAGCTGGTTGACGTCCGCACGCGCGTTGATCATCGCCTTGTCGTCGACGTTCACGCGGCCCGCGCCGCGGTCGATCGTCTCGGTTTCCATGGGTCCCTTCCTCATGCTCGTGGCGTGACTGTGGTTACTGGCAGGCTTCACAGTCCGGGTCGTCGACGCGGCACATCGCGCCGGCATCGGCATCCGGCTGCACCTCCGGCTGTACGGGCGGCTGTACGGCCGGCGCGACCGCGTTCAACCTGCCGTCGGTGCCACGCAGCGTGCTCTTCTCCACGTGCGTCGCGCTCTGCGCCCGCAGGTAGTACGTCGTCTTCAGCCCGCGCCGCCAGGCGAGCCGGTACAGCTCGTCGAGCATGCGCCCGTTCGGCTGCTGCACGTACAGGTTGAGCGACTGCGCCTGGTCGATCCACTTCTGCCGCCGCGCCGCGGCCTCGACCAGCCACCGGCTGTCGACCTCGAACGCCGTCGCGTACAACGCCTTGAGGTCGCTCGGTACGCGGTCGATCGCGCCAAGGCTGCCGTCAAAATACTTCAAGTCCGCGACCATCACCTGGTCCCACAACCCCCGCTGCTTCAGGTCGGCGACAAGGTGCTCATTGGCGACCGTGAAATCCCCCGACATGTTGGATTTCACGTACAGGTTGCGGTACGCGGGCTCGATCGACTGGCCCACACCGCAGATGTTGGAGATGGTTGCGGTCGGCGCGATCGCCATGACGTTGGAGTTGCGCATGCCGGCCGTACGGACCCGCTGCCGCAGCGCCTCCCAGTCGAGACGCGCGGTCCGGTCCACCTCCAGGTCTCCCCCGCGGGCCTTGGCGAGCAGGTCGAGCGAGTCGAGCGGGAGGATTCCCTTGCTCCACAACGATCCCTCGAACGTCGGGTACGGCCCGCGCTCAGCGGCGAGGTCGCTCGACGCGGCGATCGCGTAGTAGCTGACCGCCTCCATGCTCGTGTCCGCGAACTCCGCCGCGTCGTCGGACCCGTACGGCAACCGCAATGTGAAGAGTGCGTCGGAGAAACCCATCACGCCCAGGCCGACCGGGCGGTGCCGCAGGTTGGAGCGACGCGCCGCACCGACCGTGTACATGTTGATGTCGAGCACGTTGTCGAGCATCCGCACCGCCGTACGCACCGTGCGCCGCAGCCGCTCATGATCCAGCCCGTCCGTGCCGACGTGCGCGGCGAGGTTGACCGAGCCCAGGTTGCACACCGCGACCTCGTCCGGCGAGGTGTTCAGCGTGATCTCGGTGCACAGGTTGGAGGAGTGCACCACACCGGCGTGCTGCTGCGGCGATCGCAGGTTGCACGCATCCTTGAACGTGATCCACGGGTGCCCGGTCTCGAACAGCGCGGTCAGCATCCGCCGCCACAGGTCGACGGCGCGCACGCGCCTGAACACCTGGATCTCGCCGCGGTCCGCCGCCACTTCGTACGCCTGGTAGCGCTCGGCGAAGCCCGACCCGTACGCGTCGTGCAGGTCGGGTACCTCGTCGGGTGAGAACAGCGTCCACTCGCCGTCCGCCTCGACGCGCTGCACGAACAGGTCGGGCACCCAGTTCGCCGTGTTCATGTCGTGGGCACGGCGCCGGTCGTCGCCGGTGTTCTTGCGCAGGTCGAGGAACTCCTCGATGTCGATGTGCCACGTCTCCAGGTACGCGCACACCGCGCCCTTGCGTTTCCCGCCTTGGTTCACGGCTACCGCGGTGTCGTTCGCGATCTTCAGGAACGGCACCACACCCGACGACAGGCCGTTCGTGCCCTTGATCCGCGCGCCGATGCCGCGTACGGGCGTCCAGTCGTTGCCGAGACCACCGGAGTACTTCGCGAGCGCGGCGTTGTTCTTGAATCCTCCGAAGATGCTCGCCAGGTCGTCCTCGACGGTGGTGAGGAAGCAGGAGGAGAGCTGCGGGCGCGTGGTGCCGGCGTTGAACAGAGTCGGCGTGGAGCACATGAAGTCGAACGACGAGAGCAGCTCGTAGAACTCGATCGCGCGTGCCTCCCGGCCGTCCTCGCGCAGCGCGAGCCCCATCGCGACGCGCATGAAGAACGCCTGCGGCTGCTCGATCCTGGTGCCGGCGTCGTGCAGCAGGTACCGGTCGTACAGCGTCTGCAGGCCGAGCAGCGTGAACGCCAGGTCGCGCTCGGGCCTGATCGCCGCGCCCAGCACGTCGAGGTCGAGGCCGGCGAGCTCCGGGTCGAGGAGGCCCAGATCGATGCCCCGCTGCACGTACGCGCGCAGGTACTCCGGGTACCGCTCGGTCATCTCGGCCTGGGTGGCCGACTGCGGTGCCCCGGCGAGGTGACCAAGGGCCTCGCCGCGCAGCCGGTCCAGCAGTAGCCGCGCACCGACGTAGCTGTAGTTCGGCTCCGACTCGACCAGCGTGCGCGCCGCCATCACCTGGGCAAGCGCGAGCTCGTCGACGGTGATGCCGTCGTAGACGTTGCGCTGCACCTCGGCGACGACCGACTCCGCGTCGACATCCGCGAGACCCGCGCACGCCTCGTCCACGACGAGCCGGAGCCGGTCACCGTCGAGCGGCGCCCGCGTGCCGTCGGCCAGCCGGACGCGGATGCCGGTGCCGCTCTCGTCGTCCACCGTGGCGCTCTGCTCCCGCAGTCGCGCGTGCTCCTCGCGGTACAGGACGTACGCGCGCGCCACCTTGTGGTACCCGCCGCGCATGAGCGCCAGCTCGACCTGGTCCTGGATGTCCTCGACGTGGACGCTGCGTTCCATCGCCGCCCGCCGCTGCAGCACGGCCCGCACCGCCTCGGTCACCTGCTCCACCTGTGCACGTACCCGGGCGGACGCAGCGGCGTCGCTGCCCTCGACCGCGAGGAACGCCTTGCCGACGGCCAGCGCGATCCGGCCGGGGTCGAACGGCGCGGTGCCGCCGTCGCGGCGGATGACCACAAGATCGGGTGCGGTCGGGTCGGGTGCGGTGTCGGTGCTGCTGATCGTGTCGGTCACCTGTGCTCCTCGTCGGCTGTGGTCTTGCCCCGCGAGGAGCGGTCGGCGCGCTCCGGCACCGGGACCCGACCCAGCCGGAGCGTCGTACGGCCCACCCACGAGACCTCGGACATCGCGTACGCCACTCGCGCACGCACCGGCGGCAGGTCTTCGGACTCACGGGCTCCCGGCTCGTGCCCGAGCCGGTCCTACTGGCCGTCGCTTCCCAGGTCCGTCGACCCAGTGCTCGACCCGTCCCACACATCGTGCGGGACCAGACGGCGGTCGTTCCCGTTCACCGCTGCGGGGCAGTCCCGGAGTCGCACCAGGTTCCCTCTTGCCCCCGCCGGGCCGGATGCCAGGCGGGACCACCAGCACGAGGAACGCTACATCTTGGGTACGACACAACAGCGCAACCCAACATCCTGGGCGTGTCGTGCTTGCTCGACACGAACGCGCCACCCGTACCCGCCACGGGGGAGCCCCCGACGTGCCCGCACCCCGCAGGGGCTCCCCCGTCGCCCACCTGCACCGACGGCCGTAACGGAGTGTAATCACGGCAGGCCCGGAGATCCGCGCTCGCCAGGGTGACCTGGTCGAGGTGCGGCTCGAGAACCGGAACGTCTCGGACGGCGTGACGCTGCACTGGCACGGCGTCGACGTGCCGAACGCCGAGGACGGCGTCGCGGGCGTGACCCAGAACGCGGTGCCGCCTGGCCGCGAGCACGTCTACCGGTTCGTCGCGAAGGACGCGGGCACCTACTGGTACCACTCGCACCAGGTGTCGCACGAGCAGGTGATCGGTGGGCTGTTCGGCACCCTCATCGTCGAACCACGTGCATTCGCAGGAAGCGCCGACCTCGACGTCGTCGCCCCCGTGCACACCTACGACGCCTACCGCACCGTCGCCGGCCGGGTCGGCACGTACCGGGTGCACGCACCACCCGGCACCGCCGTGCGGATACGGGTCGTCGACACCGACACCGGCCCGTTGCGCACGTGGGTGGACGGCACGCGTTACCGGGTACTCGCCGTGGACGGCACGGACGTGCACGCGCCGACGCCGGTGGGCCACCGCGCCGTGGTCGTCGCGGCCGGCGGCCGGGCGGACATCGGGTTCATCACGCCACGGGACGGGTCGGCCGTCCGCGTCGGCCTGGGTGGCGACACGGCGGTCGTGGTCGGCCCCAGGGGCGCCGCCGCACCGCAGTGGTCCGAGCCGTCCCGGCAGCTCGACCTGCTCGGGTACGGGTCACCGGCCGCACTCGGGTTCGACCCGGCACGCCCGGACCGGCGCTTCGAGTACAGCATCGGACGGCGGCCCGGGTTCATCGACGGCCGACTCGGTGTCTTCTGGTCGGTCAACGGGCACCTGTTCCCCGACGTACCGATGTTCGTCGTCGACAAGGGCGACGTCGTCGTGATGACGATCAGCAACCGCAGCGGCGAGGTCCACCCGATGCACCTGCACGGCCATCACGCCGTAGTGCTCAGCCGGAACGGCGTCGCCGCGACCGGTAGCCCATGGTGGTTCGATTCGCTCGACGTGGCGACCGGGGAGAGCTACCGGATCGCGTTCGTCGCCGACAACCCGGGAATCTGGATGGACCACTGCCACAACCTGCCGCATGTCGCCCAGGGGCTGGTCACGCACCTCGCGTACACCGGTGTCAGCGAGCCCTACCGGATCGGAGGTGCCAACCACAACACGCCCGAGTGACCGCGCCCAGCACTCCCGTGATCATGAAACATCCACGTAGCTATGACGACGAGGAAGTTTCATGATCACGGGGTTTGGGAGGGGCGGACTGCGTTACGCGATGAGGCCCGCCGTCTTGGACTTGGCCTGGGTGAAGCGCCGGGTGACGTCCGCCCAGTTGATGACGTTCCACCACGCCTTGACGTAGTCGCCCTTGACGTTCTTGTACTGCAGGTAGAACGCGTGCTCCCACATGTCGAGCATCAGCAGCGGAGCCAAGCCGACCGCGAGGTTGCCCTGGTGGTCGTACAGCTGGTTGATGAGCAGCTTCTGGCCGAGCGAGTCCCACGACAGGATGGCCCAGCCGGAGCCCTGGATACCGGTCGCCGCGGCGGTGAACTGCGCCTGAAAGGCGTCGAACGACCCGAAGTACTCGTCGATCGCCGCGCCGAGCTCGCCGTCCGGCTTGTCGCCGCCGTCGGGCGACATGTTCGGCCAGAACACCGAGTGGTTCACGTGGCCGGCGAGGTTGAACGCGAGGTTCTTCTCCTGCAGGTTCACCGTGCTCATGTCGTTCTTGTCGCGCAGCTCGGCCAGCTTCTCCAGCGCCGTATTCGCACCCGTGACGTACGTGTTGTGGTGCTTGTCGTGGTGGAGCTCCATGATCTGACCGGAGATGTGGGGCTCGAGCGCACCGTAGTCGTACGGCAGATCCGGCAGCTTGTACTCCGCCATGAGACGGCCTCCCTTTCTTGATCAAGTCGGCGACGCCAACGTTACCTTGGACGAGACCTACCCGATCTGCGCCTCGCTACGCACGCGCTGCGCTGCCTGGACGAGGTTGGCGACGGCCGGCTCGACCTCCGCGTACCCGCGCGTCTTCAAGCCGCAGTCCGGGTTTACCCACAGGCGCTCGGCGGGCACCGAAACCAGCGCGGAGCGCAGCAGCTCGGTGACCTCGTCGACGCTCGGCACCCGGGGCGAGTGGATGTCGTACACGCCAGGCCCGATCCCCCGCTGGAAACCCGCATCGGCGACCGTGGGCAACAGCTCCATCCGTGACCGTGCCGCCTCGATGCTCGTGACGTCGGCGTCCAGCGCATCGATGGCCTCGAAGACCTCGGCGAACTCCGAGTAACACAGATGGGTGTGCACCTGGGTCCGCGTCGCGACGCCCGCCGTCGCCAGCCGGAAGGCCTCGACGGCCCAGTCGAGGTACGCCTGCTGCTCCGCAGCGCGGGGCGGCAACAGCTCCCGGAGCGCGGGCTCGTCCACCTGCACGATCGCCACCCCGGCCGACTCGAGGTCGACGGTCTCGTCGCGGATCGCCAGCGCGACCTGGCGCGCGGTCTCGGCCATCGGCTGGTCGTCGCGTACGAACGACCAGGCGAGGATCGTGACCGGACCCGTCAGCATGCCCTTGACCGGGCGCTTCGTGAGCGACCTGGCGTACCGCGCCCACTCGACGGTGATCGGCTCCGGACGCGAGATGTCGCCGTACAGCACCGGCGGGCGGACACAGCGCGACCCGTACGACTGGACCCACCCCGCCGTGGTGGTGACGAAGCCGTCCATGTGCTCGGCGAAGTACTGCACCATGTCGTTGCGTTCGGGCTCGCCGTGTACCACCACGTCGACGCCCAGGCCCTCCTGCAGCTCGACGGCGCGGCCGATCTCGCCGCGCATCCGTTCCACGTACTCGCGTTCGCCTATCCGGCCCGCGCGGTGCGCGGCTCGCGCGGCGCGCACCTCGCCGGTCTGCGGAAACGACCCGATCGTGGTGACCGGCAGCGGCGGGAGCCGCAGCCAGTCGCGCTGGGCGGCCGCGCGTTCGACGTACGGCGCGCGCTCGTAGTCGGCCGGACGCAGCGCGCCGATCCGGCCCCTGACCGCGGGATTGGCGAGGTCGCGGGACTGCTGGCGCGCCCGGTGTGCGGCTCGCGCGGCGACCAGGTCGTCCTCGACCGCCGCGGCTCCGTCGTCGAGCGCGCGGCCGAGCACGACGACCTCACCGACCTTCTGCTCCGCGAACGCGAGCCAGGAGCGGATGCGCGGCTCGATCGCCTGCTCCGCCTCGACGTCGTACGGCACATGCAGCAGCGAGCAGGACGTGCTCACAACCA
>JBOHBN010000184.1:0-4622 GCA_050698355.1 Streptosporangiales bacterium
ACGTTTGTGGCGTGGGCAGCTTATGAGGCTGACCATGCCGAGCCGGACGGCACGATCGTGATCGTGGCGGCATCGCAGGCCGCTGCGGCGCTGGGCGTGTCGCGCAGCACCGTGTGCCGGTGCCGCGCTGCGGCGCGGCGGCTGGGGGTGTATCGCACCCTGCTGGGCGGCCGGCAGGGCAGCCTGGGCGACCGCGCCGACCAGAACTGGCAGACCGGGGTGTGGCCGCGCAGGCTGGCCAACGAGTCCACCTTCTGTCTTCCGCGGTGGTTGGCGGTGGCGCTGCACCGCCAACAGCGGCGCACCACCCGGCGCCGCTATGGCCGCTCACCTGCACAAACACGTGTGCTTGTGGACGATGACACACCTCCCTACGGGACATACACGCAAAACCGAGAATCTTTTGGTGGTCATGGGGTTACTCCTCACCAGATCCGCTTCGCGACCGGGGCGGCTCCACCGCCCGCACTGACAAACCGGGCCGGTCCGGCGCCCAGTGGGTTGGCGCGGGCGGTGACGGCTTGGCAGGGGCCGATCGGGTGGCTGCGGGGCACCTCAGCGGCGCGGGTGACGCCGGCGCTTGGGGCCTTCGCGGTCGAGGGCTGGACGCCGCGCGACCTGGCCCGGGCCCTCGCCACAGTGGACCCGCGACGTTGGGACCGCCCGGCTGGGCAGGTGCGCTACCCCGCCGCGTTGCTGGCGTGGTTCCTGCGCCGCATCGACCCGGCCGCGGACCGGCCGGGCCTGCTGGATCAGATCGAGGCCGAGCACCGCCGCGAGCAGCGGCGCCGCGCCCAGCTGGAGCACGCGGCGCGGAAGGCGGCGGCGAGCGAGCCGCCGCCGGCGTGGCACGCCGCGCGCCGGCGGCTCGGGTTGTAGGGGCGACGAGGGCGGCGTACCTAGAGCCGGGGTGTGCCCTGGCCAGCCGCTATGTATCCACCCGAGGGTAGGCTCGTGGTGAGCGTTCTCGATGAGTCGAAGCGTGGCTGGCTGTACCTGCCCGCCGACACACGTGGCGCTGCTCGCCAGGTTTGCGCCTACCAGGATCGGGCAGACACCGCCCCGATGTACCCAGCGCTGGCCACGGCCAGTGGGCCTCTCGTGAAGTGAGCGACTCGTGATCATACTTGGCATCATCTTGTTGATACTCGGCTTCGTGTTCTCGATCTGGATCCTGTGGGCGATCGGCATCCTGCTGGTGGTGATCGGCGTGATCCTTTTCATCCTTGGGCGTCTTGGCCATGCGGTCTTCGGGCGGAAGCACTATTGGTGAGGGTTTAACAGCCCTCCCGGAGGCGTGTGCGCGGGGGGCGATCGGCGCGCTCACAGCTTGGTGAGCGCGCCCAGCTGTCGCTGTCGCGCAGGTGACCAACCGGGTAATCAAACCCCGTCAGTTCGGAGGTGGCCGGTGTGGGCTGGCATGGTGGGCGTCAGCGACTTGGGGGGCATAGGAGGCCATGGGGTGAGTTCGGTTCCGTTCGAAGACAGCGAGCAGTTGCAGGCGTTCGTGCGACAGGTGCAGGAGCGGGCTGGGCTGGGCTCGTACAACGAGACACACCAGCTGGCGCGGGCGACGGTACGGGCGTTGGGTGCGTCGGTTTCTGCGGGCCAGGCCGAGCAGCTGGCGCAGTGGCTGCCAGACAAGCTGCGCGCCGAACTCGGCACGAAGGACGGGCAAGCCGCCCGGTTCGACAAGGCCAGCTTCGTCGACACGGTGGGCGGCGAGATCCACACCGTGGACACCGGCCGGGTGGAAACGCAGGCGGCGGCCGTGCTGCAATCGATCCGTGCCGCCGCGCCGAGCGAGCAGATCAACGACACCCTCGCACAGCTCCCACCAGAACTCGCTGCGATGTTCGACTCACCATCTGGTAGTGGCTGACGGGTCGCGCACGCCGACGGTCGGGGCCTGTGCCGGGGCCGTAACAGTAAACGGAACCATGTAGCCAGGTGTTGGTGAGGGGAACGAGGATGGAGCTGTCGCGGCTGCGGCCGGTGTTTGGGCGAAAAGGCCCGTTCGCCACGGTGTATCTGGAGGGCCGCTCACCGGGGGAGGATGCGCCGCAGCAGGTACGGCTGCGGTGGAAGGCGCTGCGGGAACGCTTGGCGGGCGCCGGAGCCGTTGCTGCAGCGCTGGATGCGGTCGAGGCGGCGGTGTTCGGCAAGCAAGCCGGTGAGGTGCAGACCAATGGTCGGGTGTTGGTGGCCACCGAGGCCGGGGTGGTGTTAGACGAGCCGTGGGATGCCGCGCTCGGCGCCGGCGATGACGCGCACTGGACGGCCGCGCCGGAACTGGGTGCGCTGGTGCGAGAAGAGGCTCGGTCGGTGCGGGTTCTGGTCGCGGTCGCTGACCAGCATGGCGCCGCGGTGCGCCAGGAGGTGGTCGCGTGGCAGCACACCACCGACGAGGTAGACACCAGCAGCGTGGAAGGCGGAAGCATCGAGGGGGTGCACAAGCCGCGGGGCGGGGCGTTGGCGCACAACCAGATCCAGCGTCGCGCGGACGAAGCCGTCGAACAAAACGCTCAGGATATCGCCGCGCACCTTGGTTCGGTGGAGGCCACGTTCCGCCCGCGGGTGCTGGTGCTGGCCGGGGAGACGCAGGCGCGTACCGCGGTCCGCGACGAGCTGTCCGCCCGCCTCGCCGGCATCTGCGTGGAAGCCGACCGCGGCGGCACCGACGATGACGCCGCCGAGCAGGCCCTCGCCGAGCAGATACGCCAGATCGCCAGCGAGGAAAGCGCCCGCAACGCCGCCGCCCGCAGCGAGCAGCTCAACGAGGGCCTGGCGCATGGTCGGGCCGTGCACGGCGCCGAGGCGGTCGGCCAGGCCGCAGAAAGGGGCGCGGTGGACACGCTGCTGTTCGAACACCACGTCTCGGCGGTGCGGGAGGCGGCGTTACTTCATGCCTGCGCCGAGACCGGCGCCAGCGTCGACCTCGTAGACACCGGCACCGATCTCGGCGACGGGGTCGGCGCGCTGCTGCGGTTCCCGCTGCCCAGCTGACCACACCGCTGCGGGCCAGCCAGCCCGGCCCGACGGGCGTGCACACCGTCGGGCCGGGCTTGAACACACTGACGGCCTCGCCGGCGTCACTTACGGCTCATGGGTGGGGGATTGCCGTGCGTCAGCGCGGGCGGTGCCGCCGGGCTGGTCGCCTTCGGGTTCTTGGGGCACCGCGTCGATCACGGCCTGCGCGTTATGGTACGTGGCGTCGGGGATGGTGTGCAGGGCCTGGAGTGTCTTGGAGTTCGCGCCGCGGGTTTCTGCGTAGCTGACCAAACTCGCGCGGTCGGCGGGGAAGCCCGCGCCTTGCAGGGCCTTTGCGACGCGCCGGTCATCTCGGTCGGTCACGGTTGCTCCTTCCTTCCTTGGCTTCTGTGGTGAGTGCAAGATCGTGTCGGGGTCGAGGGGGGACGGTGCCGTCAGCCGACAACCGACTGGTACAGCGGCGCGGCGGCGACCCGGGCGAGGTCGACCAGCGCGGCAGTGATGAGAGCCACGCCGAGCCGGCGAATCGAGGGACCCGAACTCGCGACCTAGCCTAGTCCGGGCGGCGGCGGAAGCCCGCCAGCACCGCGCCGTAGAGCAGGTGGTCGGCCGCGAGTGTTGTGCGCTCGGTCATCGACCCGCGGCGGTGCCATTTCAGGCCGAGGGCGGGATCGAGGAGGGCTTCGAAGCCGAGCCACAACGCGAGCCCGAACAGCGGGCCTGCCCAGGGTGCTTGCCGCAGCCGGTCCGGGCAGACCGCGAAGATGGCACCGCCGCCGGCGCCGTACGCCCAGTGCATGAGGACGAGGACGGCCTTGCGCCGCTCCGCGGGTAGCCGCTCGAGGAGGTGCGAGGCGCGCCGTCCCACGACGATCTCTGGTGGGGTGGCCTCGATCAGGCCGAGGTCGGCGGTCAAGCTGCGCATCCCCGTCATGGTCATCGCGGCCGCCACGCCGCGGATGGACGCGCCGGGCATGCCGGCGAGCCGTGAGCGCTTGTCTTGGGTCACGGTTATCCTCCAATGCGCCGGCGCGTGCAAAATGTGCAGATACTCCGCCATGCCGTCACAGCGAGCAAGCCGGTCCCGCTTTACGTGGGGTCGCCGCCCTGTGCGGTGCGCGGCGAGGGTGTTATCGGGTGGTGTCTGCTGGTTGCCGGTCGCCGTGGGGTTCTCCGGCTACGGCAGCGAAGTCCCTGGTGCATACTGACGTAGCGGCATGCGGGCGGTTCGCAGCGCCTGGACTGTCTTGGGGTTGGCGCCGCGGGGTCTTGGCGTAACCGATCAGCGTGGCGAGGTCGGCGGCGGAGATCGCGCCCTGTAGCGCCGTCGCCACCCTGGTACTGACCTTGGCCCATCATGCGCCTCGCTGCCCCTTTCTCCCCGGCGTACCCCGGGCGTACCCGGGTGGGCCGGGCCCGCCGGGTACCCGGGGTGCTGCCCAGCCCCCCTTGCTCCGGGCCGGCCTTGTGCGGATGCCGGACCCGCAGTCAGCTGACCGCGGGCCCGGACTGGCTGCTGCCCGACAGCTGCTTGAGGAACTCATGGCAGCGGGCGGCGCGCTGAGAGTCTTCGCTCATCACCTGCTCGAAGAAGCTAGCGATGTCGTCGCGGCCGGCGTTGTTCGCGTCGC
>JBOHBN010000185.1:0-10910 GCA_050698355.1 Streptosporangiales bacterium
GTCAGTGTCTGGTTGAGCGATAGCTCAACCAGACACTGACAACTTTCCGGAGCCCGCTCTACGGGTGCGTCATGCCGAGCACGTCGAGCGTCTGGTCCAGCTGCTCGACGGTGAGGGCGCCGGAGTCCACGTGGCCCCGCTCGAGCACGACCTCGCGGATGGTTCTGCGCTCCGCCAGCGCCTGCTTGGCGACCCTCGCCGCCTCCTCGTAACCCAGGTACCGGTTGAGCGGGGTGACGATCGACGCCGACGACTCCGCGTATTCGCGGCACCGCTTGGTGTTCGCGGTGATGCCGTCGACGCAGCGGTCCGCGAGCAGCCGGGACACGTTGGCGAGCAGCCGCACCGATTCCAGCAGGTTGCGGGCGAGCACCGGCACCATCACGTTGAGCTCGAAGTCGCCCTGGCTGCCGGCGAACGCGATCGTGGCGTCGTTGCCGATCACCTGCGCGCAGACCTGGCGCGTCGACTCGCAGATGACCGGGTTGACCTTGCCGGGCATGATGGACGAACCGGGCTGCAGGTCGGGGATCGCGATCTCACCCAGGCCCGCGCGAGGACCGGAACCCATCCACCGCAGGTCGTTTGCGATCTTGTACAGGCCGACGGCGTACGTGCGCAGCTGGCCGCTGGTCTCCACCAGCGCGTCGCGCGCGCCCTGCGCCTCGAAGTGGTCGTGCGCCTCGGTGAGCGGCAGCCCGGTGTCGCCGGCCAGCTCGGCGATGACCTTCGCGGCGAAGCCGGGTGGGGTGTTGATGCCCGTGCCCACCGCCGTACCTCCGAGCGGCAGCTCGGCCAGCCGGGGAAGGGCGCTGTGCAGGCGTTCCGAGGCGTACCGGACCTGCCCGGCGTACCCGCCGAACTCCTGGCCCAGCGTCACCGGCGTCGCGTCCATCAGATGCGTGCGGCCCGACTTGACCACCGAGGCGAACTCCTCCGCCTTCGCCTCCAGCGCGTCGGTGAGCCGGCGTACGGCGGGCAGCAGGTCATGCACGACGGCGCTCGTCGCGGCGACGTGAACCGACGACGGGTACGTGTCGTTGGACGACTGCGAGGCGTTGACCTGGTCGTTCGGGTGCACGTCGCGCCCCAGGCGCTCGGTGGCGAGGGTGGCGAGCACCTCGTTCATGTTCATGTTGCTCGACGTGCCCGAGCCCGTCTGGAACACGTCGATCGGGAAGTGGTCGTCGTACCTGCCTTCGGCGACTTCGGCCGCCGCGCTCTCGATCGCCTGGGCGACGTCGGTATCGATGACGCTCAGTTCGGCGTTCACCCTGGCTGCGGCCGCCTTGATCCGGGCGAGCGCCTCGATGTTCGCCCGCTCCAGCTGCTGGCCAGAGACCGGGAAGTTCTCCACGGCGCGCTGCGTCTGTGCCCGCCACTTCGCCTCGGCGGGGACGCGGACCTCGCCCATCGAATCGTGCTCGACCCGGTACTCATCACCCATGGTGCCGAGGCTAATATGTCGAGCCATTTGTCAAGGGGGCAGGGTGAAGCGGCGCCCATGACCGTCGTGGTGGACGCCGCTTCGTGTTGACCGGCCTGTGAGTGGTGGCGACGAGCGTGTCGTGGTCGACGCGCGGTCACTCTAATATGCGCGGGTTGGTTACCGCAGGACGGTGTGTTCGGCTGGAGTGGCTGGCTGGTCTAGCTGTCGAGCGTGGTCGTCAAGCGGGGGGCTTGGCGGCTGCTCATAGCCTCATCGCTGGTCACTTCGGGCGCTGCCGTCGCCGCCGTGTCACTGGTCGGACGTTTGTGTGCGCCGGTGGCTGGCTACCGGTGTGGGTCGTCGAGGACGGCCAGGGACCAGCACCAGCCGGCGAGTTCGCGGGCGATCGCGGCGCCTGCGACTACCGGGCGTTTCTTGCGCTGGTCGAATGCCTGCCAGCGTGCGTGCAGCCGCCGGTTGCCGGCGTGGCCGCGGGCGGTGGCGGCAGGGCTGGCGGCGTCCCAGCGGCGACGGATACTCGCGGTGGGGACGCGGTAGGGCTGGCGGTGGTGCCAGGATGCCTCGATCAGCAGCCGCCGGGCGTGGGCGTTGCCGGTCTTGGTGATCCCGCCCTGGGACCGGGTGGCGCCGGAGGAGTACTCGCTGGGGTACCAGCCCGAGGTAGGCGCCGATCGACCGGCCGGTCAGCCGATGCCAGTCGCCGATCTCGACCGCGAGCCCGAACGCGGTCAGGGTGGAGACACCGCGCAGGCAGCCCAGACGGTTCACCACCGGGGTGAACGCGCTGTCGGCGGCCATCTGCTCGATGGCGGCGTCGAGCCGGTCACGGCGGGTGGCGGTGAGCAGCATCTGTTCCAGCGCGGCGTCGAAGGCCAGTTGCAGCGCGGGCTGCTCGAACCGCTGGGAACCCAGCCACGCCTGGTGCTTGCCGGTCCAGGGTTTCCCGCCGTAGTAGACGATCCCCTGTCGTAGCAGCAGCTTGGAGACCCGGTGCCGCGCTGACATCAGGTCGCCGCGGACGTCCTCGCGGGCGCGGACCAAGTCCCTGGCCGCCTCGGTCTCAGTGTCGGGGACGGTGACCGCGACGATCTCGCCCAGATGCAGCAGCCGCGCCAGGTGCAGCGCGTCGCTCTTGTCGGTCTTGACCCGATCCCCGGCGGGCCGTTGCAGCTTCGACGGGGCGGCGATCACACACTCCACACCGGCCGCGGCCAGGGTCCGCGCCAGCCCGAACCCGGTCGGGCCGGCCTCATAAGTGATCTTCACAGGTCCCGGCAACGAGCCAACCCAACGCAAGATCTCGGCATGCTCTGGGCTCATCCGCCGCCGATGCACCTCGCCGGTCTGGCCATCGATCGCCGCGGCTGTCACCGAGCGGGCGTGCACGTCCAGGCCGACGCTCGTACGCTGAAACACCACTGGGGCCTCCCACATATGTGGCTCTACCGGCCAGGACCACCCTGTCGGCAACCCACGGTCTACGTGAGCGAGGCCCCAGCCATCAACTGCCCATACCGTCTAGTGGACGGTGCGGGAGGCGGCTTACCATGGTCGACGTTATGAGCGTCCAGCCACCCGATCGCCTGAGCATGCGCGCCAGTGACGGCGATCGCGAACGTACGGCCGAGACCCTTCGGGATGCCGCCGGCGACGGCCGGATCAGCATGGACGAGCTGGACGAGCGGCTCACCACGACGTTCGCCGCCCGGACGTACGCCGACCTGGCGCAGCTCACCGCCGACCTCCCAGTCGGCACGCCTGCCGCATCGGCCGTGCCCGCGGTCCCGGCCGATGACAAGCCGTTGCTGCTCGTGGGCAAGGGCGGATCGGTACAGCGCAAGGGGCGCTGGCAGGTCCCCCGCCGCATCGTGATCGACCGGAAGTTCGGCTCGGTGTCCCTGAACCTCCGCGAGGGGCAGCTCGCCGCGCAGGTGACCGAGGTCGACGTGCGGATGAAGTTCGGCTCGCTGGTGCTGATCCTCCCCGACGGCGCCACGGCCGCGGTCGACTGCTCCACCGAGTACGGAACCGTGCGGAGCACCGTGCCCGGCGTACCGAGCGCGGGGCACCCGCACGTGGTCATCACCGGCGAGAAGGAGTACGGCTCGCTGCGGGTGCGCTACGGCTACGGACACTGGTGGCGCAAGCGCCGCCGGGGGTCAACCCCAGCGCACCCGTAGCGCCTGGCGCCAGTGGTCGAGCACACCGGCGTCGCCTGCTACCTCGACCGCGTCGCGGCCGAGCCGATTCCACAGCAAGAGGTAGACCTCGGAAGCGTGTCCGACAACCGTGCAGTCGGCGCCGGCGGGATCATCACCGACCTCCACCCCGTCCGGCGACATGGTCACCAGCCAGGTGCGAGGCGCGTCGGTGGCGCGCACGCCGAGCGTCCGTCGCCGATCGCCGCGCAGCTTGCGGCCACCTCGCGCGGCGAATCCCCGCAGCAACTCGTCGATGCCGTCGGCCGCGAACGGCGCGGAGAACGCGCTGAACTCCGCGCGGGTGCTCTCCGCGTCGACGCGGTGGATCGCGGTCTCGTGCGCTTGTCGGCGTGCCCAGAACGCCGTACCGGACGGCGCGGGCAGGAAGTGGAAGTAGTCCGCGTCCGGATCGGCGGTAAGCAGTGCCTCGACGAGCGCCACGTGCCCGTCGCGGAACCAACCGAGCAAACCCGGCGCGTCACCGGGGTCGGCCGGCCAGGTGTTCATGATGGCGGCCTGCTCCTCGTCAGACATCGGTTCGGTGCGGCGCTCCCGTACGTTTGTGCTGGCCCAGCGGTGGACGCCGCCGATGTGCCGGACCAGGTCGCGCAGCTGCCAGTCGGGACAGGTCGGCAGCGCCGTGTCGAGCGGCGTTGCCTCGGCTACGTCCGCGAGCAGCTCGCCCTCCCGCCGCAACGCCTCGACGTGATCGCGTACCTGGTCTGCGAGCAGCTCCCGTTCCATGCGCGGCAGTGTGGCATGCGCTGACGACATACAGTGTCGCCGTGAGACCGCCGCACGGGGTGAGGCCGCACGACCTGCGCGCGTCCGACGCGGACAGGGAGAACGTGGTCACAGTCCTGAACCGGGCGCTCGTCGATGGCCGGCTGTCCGCGGAGGAACACGACGAGCGGGTACGGGCTGCGTACGCGGCCCGCACGCTGGGGCAGTTGCCCGGGCTCGTCGGCGACCTGCCCTCCGGCGCGGAGAACGCGGGACTTCCGCAGCTGGACGCCGGCCCGGTCTCGGGCGTCTTCGGACGCGAAACCCGCATGGGTCGCTGGGTACTGCCGGCCACGCTGCCCATCAACGCGGTCGTCGGCGTCGTCACCCTCGACCTCAGCGCCGCGGTGTTCGCTGCCGATGACGCCGTCGTCAACGCGTTGTGTATGGGCGGCCTGCTGCACGTCATCGCTCCGGCCGCTATCCGGGTCGACGTCGAGCACGGCAGGTTCGTCCGTCTGCACCGGCAGAACGCGCGGCACGCCCGCACGCAGCCGACCGCGACCGTACTCGTGCGCGCGTACGGGGTCGGCCAGGTCTCGATCCGTACGTTGAAGGAACCGCGCCCCCCGCGCCGCGGCCTCTTCGGCCGTCGCAGCTGAATTAGCGGGTCAGCGGACGCAGCGGCCCGTTCCCACGCGGCGCCTTATCGTCACGGGGGCGTCCCCCGCGACGCTAATGCTCTGACAAGCGGGGTTGAGTAGGAAACCAACGGCGCCTTCGGTGTCGATCACGGTAAGTACCCTGGCACCTACTTCCCTCACCTTGCTGGGCGTGCGAAGCAGGCGTTCACCTACTTACCGTGATCGACAAGGCAAGCGGCACCAGACGATGACGGTACGACCCCAGTTGACGAGGCACTAGGTTTGGCACTGGGGGGCCTCCCCGGGACGAACGGGGTCGGCCGCCAACCTGTGCGGTGAGCCGCGGTCAGCGGACGCGGTCGAAGTCGATTGCGCTGTACGCCCGCAGCTTGGTGAGGCGGTGCTGGCTCTCGATCAGCCGTACGGTGCCACTGCGCGAGCGCATCACCAGGGAGTGCGTCGTCGCGCCGCCCGGGCGGTACCGGACGCCGCGCAGCATCTCGCCGTCGGTGATGCCGCTCGCCGCGAAGAACACGTCGTCGGAGTGCACCAGCGTCTCGGTCGTGAGCACCTGGTCGAGGTCGAGGCCCGCGCCGATCGCCCTCTGCCGCTCGTCGTCGTCGCGGGGCCACAGCCGGCCCTGGACGACGCCGCCGAGGCAGCGGACCGCCGCCGCGGCGATGATGCCCTCCGGGGTGCCGCCCACGCCCAGCAGCAGGTCGACGCCGGTGTCCGGGCGGGTCACCATGATGGCGCCGGCCACGTCGCCGTCGGTGATGAGCTTGACCCGCGCGCCCGCCTCCCTGATGTCGGACACCAGCTGCTCGTGCCGCGGCCGGTCCAGGACCACCACAGTGACGTCCTCAGGCGCGCAGTCCTTCGCCTTGGCGACCGCCTGGATGTTGTGCCGTACGGGCGCTTCCAGGTCCACGGCGTCCGCGGCCTCCGGGCCGGTGACGAGCTTGTCCATGTAGAAGACCGCGGACGGGTCGTACATCGAGCCGCGCTCGGCCACCGCGATGACCGACAGCGCGTTGGTCATCGCCAGCGCGGTCAAGCGGGTGCCGTCGATCGGGTCGACTGCGACGTCGCAGCCGGGTCCGGTGCTGTCGCCGACCTCCTCGCCGTTGAACAGCATCGGCGCCTTGTCCTTCTCGCCCTCGCCGATGACCACGACGCCGCGCATGGACACGGTGCCGATCAGCTGCCGCATCGCGTTGACAGCGACCTCGTCGGCGCCGTTCTTGTCGCCGCGGCCGACCCAGCGCCCGGCGGCCATCGCGGCCGCCTCGGTGACCCGTACGAGCTCGAGCGCGAGGTTGCGGTCGGGTGCTTCCGGGGCAGTGTCAGGACCGGGAGTCGCGGAGTCCACCATTGCCATCACCTTCCCGTTTGGGGATGGTACGCGGGCATCAGGAGCTCCGGTGCGGGAGCGTGTCATTCGTCGCGGCTAGCAACTGCGGAGCCTGGTCCGTAGAATACGAGCGCATGCGCCAAACGCTACCCGCAAAGCGGGCAGCAACCGCGAATGCCCGCAACGGCTGATCGCGGTAGTCCGCCGTGCGCAGCCGGTGGCAGGCAGCCGGGCGTGGAAGCCGGGAGGTGACGCCAGTGACAGCGTCCGAAGCCGCAGTGACCGCTCCTGCGGAAGCCGCCGAGGTGGCTGCCCGCATCCGGGCTTGGCGAGCGGCAGGTGCGAGTGCCGTCTTTGCTCGGGTCATCGACCTGGCGGGATTCTCCACGTGGTCGGCCGACGAGCTGGTGGCGGTGCGCGAGACCGGTGAGCAAGCAGGCGACATCCTCGGCCGTTACGGCGCGGAGCAGCTGAAGGCGGCAGCCGTCGTGGCAGAGCCCCCGGCGCTGAGGCGGCTGATGCTCGAGGTGCATGGTGACCGCATCGCCGAGGCCGGCCTGTCCTGTGGCGGGCAAGCCGAGCTGCTGGTCCAGCCCGCCGATACCGTTCCCGATGAGTTGTGGGCCGCATTGGCCGACCGGGTTCCTGTCGCCCTGCTCACCCGCCTGGACGGGCCGGCTGCCGGCTCCGGTGGTGTCGCGGTGACCCAGGACGGCGCCTGGTTTGGCAACGCGGCGCCCTCACAGCACTTGCTCGACGCTGCGGTCGGCGCGCTTGTCCGTGGCCGTACCAATGTGGAGCGCATCGACGACCCGGACGGAGCGGTGCTGCTCGAGGCGTGGGTGCCGGCGGTGCGCGTTGTGGTGGTCGGGTCCGGTGAGCTGGCAACGGCTATCGCCGGACAGGGTGAGTTGCTCGGCTGGCAGACACGCGCCACCGAGGACCCGAGCGAACTCGATACCGATCTCGCGTGGGCCGGAGCCTCGGCTGCGTTGGTCGTGCTGAGCCATGGTCCTCGGCTCGACGTCGACGCGATCGCCGCAGGCCTCTCCGGCCGGGTGGGCTACATCGGGGCCATGGGGTCGCGCCGCACCCAGTCTCGTCGCGAGGTTGACCTGCGTGCGATGGAGATCGACGAGGCTGCGATCGAGCGCGTCCACCGTCCGATCGGCCTGGATCTCGGGGGACGCACCGCGCCTGAGGTGGCCCTCAGCATCTGCGCGGAGATCCTCGCGGCCGGGCGTGGCCGCGACGGACGGCCCCTGGCCGAGCGGCGCGGCGCTATCACGGATCGGCCGGCCAAACATTGATCGCTTCGGGCGGGATGTCGACGTGGCAGGTCTGCCCTGCGACCAGGTCAGGGCGCGGGCGGGTACGGGCGATGAGGTCGATGCCGCCCGGCAGGGCGAGCAGGTGCTCTTCGTGGCCGCCGAGGCAGGTCCTGTCGGTGAGTACGGCGGGGTGAGCGCCCGCTCCGTCGGCGGCGATCCGGACGAGGTCGGGCGGCACGGACCACTGGACCGTGAGTCCAGCGGGGAGGTCCTGCTCGTCGATGGCGAGCTCGATGTCGCCGGCGTGCAGGCGGCCGGTCGAGCTGATCCGCCCTTCGGCGAGATTCGGCGAGCCGAGCAGGCGGGCGACGTGCGGCCCCGCCGGGTTGTTGTAGACGGTCTCCTGTCGACCCGCCTGCAACATCCGGCCATCGTCGATGACCAGCACCTCGTCGGCGAGCAGCGCGGCCTCGGCCGGATCATGGGTGACCAGCACGGTAGCGATGCCGGTATCACGCTGCAGGGCGCGAAGCTCGCGGCGTAGCTGGTCGCGCACTGGGGCATCGAGCCCGGTGAACGGCTCGTCGAGCAGCAGCAGGCTCGGGCTGCGGGCAAGCGCACGGGCGAGGGCTACCCGGCGGCGTTGCCCGCCGGAGAGCTCGTCGGGGCGGCGGTGCGCGAGCTCGTCGATGCCGAGCTTGGACAACCAGTACGCGGCGATGGCCGGATCGGTACCCACGCCGAAGGTGACCTGCCGCCAGACGGGCAGGTGCGGGAACAGCGCGGCGTCCTGCGGCACGTAACCGATGTCGCGCAGTTCTGGTCGCAGCCCGGTCAGGTCGTCGTCGCCGAGGTGCAGCCGCGCGGTACCACTCAGCAGCCCGGCCAGCAGGCGGAGCGTGATCGACTTGCCAGCTCCGGACGGGCCGAGCAGTGCCAACCGTGGTGTAACACTTCGATGCGCAAGCTGCAGGTGGAACTCGCCGACCCGCGCGTCCAGGTCGAAGGCGGGCCCACGGTACGACCGCGGGCCTACGGGACGCTGCACCGCCGGCAGCTCCACCGGCTGCCGCCGCGGGTGCCGTAACCGGGCACCGAGGTGCGCCAGTGCCAGCACGCCGAACGCGGCGCCAAGGGTCGCGCCGACCGGCGCGAGTGTGGAGGTCAGCCCGGTGGAGCCGAACTGGACGTAGGTGTAGACCGGGAGCGAGTACGGGTGGTAGGCGAGCACTACCGTCGCGCCGAACTCGCCGAAGGCACGCAGCCAGGACAGCAGCAAACCCGCGGCGATGCCCGGCGCCGCCGCCGGCAGCGCCACCTTCGTGAACCGGGAGGCCGGCGGGTGTCCGAGGGTGGCGGCGACGTCGTCGAGCGCGGGATCCAGCGCCGCGAAGGCGGAGCGGGCCGAGACGATCAGGAACGGGGCCGCGACGAAGGTCTGCGCGAGCACGATCCCGGCCAGCGTGCCGGTGAGTCGCCCGCCGGATACGGCGCCGAGGAAGCTGTACGGCCCGACGAGGTAGATGAGCAGGATGCCGCTGATCAGCGGAGGAAGCGCGAGCGGCAGCTGCACCACGACCCCGAGCAGCACCGAACCGCGTCCCCGGCCGCGTGCCAGCAGGTAGGCGAGGGGGATGCCGAGCACGGCGATTATCGCGGTGGAGATGCTGGCGGTGGCCAGCGAGACGATCAGCGCAGAGGCCAGCCCTGGGCTCGAGAACGCGGCGGGTGGGGCGCCGGCGAGCCGAACGACGTACGCGAGGATCGGTACGAGCAGGTATGCGGCCAGCAGCGCCGCCAACCAAGGAAGCGGCGTGCGCAGCAGGCGGAACACGGTCGGTTAGCCGCCGACTTTGGCGCGTAACTGGCGTGGCACGTGCGACTTGCTTCCGGACACGGTGGCGTCGGTGACGACGTCGAAGCCGTGGTCCTTGAGGATCGCGCTGCCCTTACCGCCGAGCAGGTACGAGGCGAAAGCGACCGCCCCGGGTCTGTTCGGCGCGTGGTTGAGCACGGTGACCGTGTACGTCGCGCCCACGTCGACCTTGCCGAGGTCGACGCTCGGGATGTTCAGCTCGTCGACCTCTCCGGAGTAGAAGAACCCCGCATCGAGCTGCCCGGCCTGCAGGCGCCCGACGAGGTCGGTCTCCGGGAAGACCGTCGAGTTGCCCAGGACTTTCTTCGACAGCTGTGGCCGGTTGTACGCCTTCTCCGCCTTCTTCAGCGCCTGCACCGTGAACTCGCCCTTTGGGTCCAGCTTCGGGTCGGTGCGTCCGATGCGGATCCCGGGTTGGCTGAGCACCTCGTACCACGGTTTGGACTTGAGCTCGTCGGCGAACTTGCTCTTGGCGTTGTAACCGATGACCAGCGGTGACTTGGCGAAGGTGGCCCACCAGTCCGCCCAGTCACCGTTCCTCTTACCCCGCAGGTCCTTGTTGACCACCGGGTCCGCCGAGATGAACACGTCGCCTTGACGGACCTTGCCCTTGATCTGGTTGGCAAGCGTACTCGAGCCCGCCGAGTAACCGCGGAAGTCGTACGGTGTCGCCTTGGCGAAGCGATGACCCAGGTCACCCTCGACCGCGTTCTCCAGCGATCCGGCGTTGAGCACGTTGACCCTACCGCCTGCGGACGTCGACCCGCTGGCGGAGCGCGAGGAGGAGGAGGCGCCTGCGGCCTGGTCATTGCCGCACCCGGCGAACAGCAGCCCTGCCGCCACGAGTGCTACTGCCCACGAGCGTAGATTCCGCCGATACCCGACGCTCATGGCAGCTCCACAGTGACGTTCGTCGCCTTGATCGCGGCGACGGCCTCGATCCCCTCCGCCAGGCCGAGCTCGTCGACCGCCTCCCGGGTCAGCAGCGACACCACCCGGTGGGGTCCGGCCTGGATCTCGACCTGCGCCGCTACCTCCCCGCGCGTGACCCGTGTGACGATGCCGGGGAAGTGGTTGCGCGCCGAGTGACCGTGTTCGCCGTCGCCGTCGGCACCCTTGTCGCCGAGCTCGACAGCGAACGCCGCCAAGTCGCTGCCCTCGACTACCCGGTGGCCACGCTCGTCGCGGTGCGTCGACAACCGGCCCGCGTCGGCCCAGCGCCGGAGGGTGTCCGTGCTTACACCCAGCAGTTGCGAGGCTCTACCCATACCGTACCGACGCATGCACCAGACGATACACGAAAAGCCCTCGCAGCTGCGAGGCGAGTACGCTGCTACTATCTCGCCATCGCGGCGAGCTTCTCGACCGTACGCCAGTTGCGCGTCGTCACG
>JBOHBN010000186.1:0-4428 GCA_050698355.1 Streptosporangiales bacterium
GCCTTCAGGTCCGCGACCACGGGGCCGGCGACGACGGGGCCGTCGCCGAACGCGTCGGCGAGGTCCGCCGCGGCCTTCCGGGCGTCGTCCACGCCTCCCACCACGATCGCCAGGTGGTCGGAGTGGACACCCGCGAGCACCTCCAGGCCGGCGCGGCGCGCGGCGCGGTGCACGCCCTGGACGGCGGTCTCCGGCTCGCTCAGCGGACGGTTGCCGACGATGACGACGATCTGGCCCGGCCACCGCCACCCCAGGGCAGCGGCGCGGGACCCGATCCAGTCGTCGGTCTCACCGCGAAGGACCGCGTCCACGACCAGGGCCTCCAGCCGCGCGTCCCAGGCACCGCGGGCCTCGGCGGCCTCCGCGTACACCTGCGCTGAGGCGAACGCCAGCTCGCGGGAGTACTTCAGCAGCGCCTCGCGGAGTCCCGCTTCGTCGCCGGGCGCGGCAAGCCCTCCCGCCGACGACTCGACCAGTTCCATGGTCGCGCGCACGAGCTCGACCGCCTGCTGCAGGCTCACCTTGCGGGTCATCTCGCGCGGCGCTGTACCGAAGACCTCGCCGATGATCCGTGGGCGGCGTTCGGGGTTGCGCAACCAGTCGATGAACGAAGCGATGCCGGCCTGCGCGACGAGGCCCACCCAGGAGCGGTCCTCGGCGGACATGGCCGAGAACCAGGCCAGGTCGTGTTCCATGCGGCCGATCGCCCAGGTCGCCAGCTCGCCGCTCGAGCGTTCGAGCCTGCGGATCGTCTCCGCGCGCTGCGAGTCCACGGGAACTCAGCTTAGGGGGCACATGCGGGCGCGGTAGGTTGCCCGGCGTGGACCCCGTGGCTGCGCTGGACCGCATCGCCTTCCTGCTCGAACGCGCGAACGAGCCGACGTACCGGGTGCGGGCCTTTCGGACCGCGTCGGGGGTCGTGCGCGCGCTCGGCGCGGGCGAGCTGGAACGTCGCGTGCGCGACGGCTCGCTGCAGCAGCTGGCCGGCATCGGAAAGGTGACGGCGACCGCGATCGCTGAGGCGTACGCGGGCGAGGTGCCGGTTTACCTGCGGCGGCTCGAGGCCACCGAGGGTGAGGATCTCAGCGAGGCCGCCGCAGGTCTGCGGCAGGCGCTGCGCGGCGACCTGCACACGCACTCGGACTGGTCCGACGGCGGCAGCCCGATCGAGATGATGGCCGAGACCGCCCGCGGGCTGGGGCACGAGTACCTCGCCCAGACCGACCATTCGCCGCGCCTGACCGTCGCGCGTGGCCTCTCCGCCGACCGGCTGCGCGAGCAGCTCGGTGTCGTACGCGAGCTGAACGAGCGGCTGGCGCCGTTCCGGATCCTCACCGGGATCGAGGTGGACATCCTCGCCGACGGCACGCTCGACCAGGATGCGGCGCTGCTGGCCGAGCTCGACGTGGTCGTCGCGAGCGTCCACTCCAAACTCTCCATGCCCGCGGGCGAGATGACCCGGCGGATGGTCACCGCGATCGCCGACCCGCACGTCGACGTGCTCGGCCACTGCACGGGCCGGAAGCTGACCGGCAAGCACCGCCAGGAGTCGGCGTTCGAGCCGGAGCTGGTGTTCGAGGCGTGCCGGCGGTTCGGCGTCGCCGTGGAGATCAACTGCCGTCCCGACCGGCTGGACCCGCCGAAGCGGCTGCTGCGGCTGGCGGTCGAGGCCGGCTGCGTGTTCACCATCGACACCGACGCGCACGCACCCGGCCAGCTCGACTGGCAGCGCGCCGGGTGCGAGCGGGCCGCGCTCTGCGGCGTACCCGCCGACCGGATCGTGAACATCAGGTCGCTCGACGGCCTCCTGGAATGGATGAGCGGCCGGGACTGAGTCACCGTGGGAGCACGGTGAACCGGCCCCCGGCGATCGGTCGAAGGACCTTGAAGTGCCGACGGTCCAAGGTCACGACAGTGCGGGTGCGGTAGCGCCCAGCCAGTACGACGTTGGACGCGTCGGCCACACCGACGTCTTGGTCGCCGTACGTTGCGATGATCGAGCGCGCTTGTTTCAGGTCGTCGACGTCGAAGCCGGCCAGTTCCCACGCCCCGCCTGTCAACTCGTCCAGCACCGCCAGCTCGGCGTCCAACCCGTGCCGGGTGGCCACCAGGTAGTCCAGTTCGGCCAGCACGTAGGGCGAGACGATCAGCAGGTCGGTGCTGGCGCCAAGGTGCTCCTCGACCGCGACATGGTCAGGCTCGGACGCGTCGAAGTAGGCCAACAGAGCACTGGTGTCGACAACGAGGTCGGCCACACCTCACCGTTCCCCGAAACCGGCCAGCAGCTCGTCGGCCTGTCGCGCGACGGGCTGTCCGCTGGAGAACAGGGCGCCGTGCGGCCGAGGACGGACGTCGCCCACCACTTGGCGGATGGACTGTCGGATGACCTCGGCCTCGGAAACTCCCTGCCGGGCTGCCGCCCGTTTGATGGCGTTCTTGAGGTCATCGGGCAGATAGAGCGTCGTCTTCTCCATGCCACATATGGTACCACCGGTGGCAGCTCACGCGCCTTTTCAGCGGTCTCCTAGTAGTGCTTTGTTAACTCGTGTCGTGGGGGTCGAAGGGTCGTTGGCAGGTGTGGCATGCGCCGGCCATGGTGGCGAGGAGTTGTTGCAGTTCGCGGAGAACGGCGTAGACGGTTAGGCCGGCGCATCCGCTTTTGGGTCGAGGCGGAGCAGGGTGCAGAAGGCTTGGGCGAGGACGGTGAGGGTGAGGTGACGGTGCCAGCCGGTGAAGCTGCGGCCTTCGAAGTGGTCCAGCCCGAGGCCGGTCTTGAGTTCGCGGTAGTCGTGTTCGATGCGCCAGCGGATCTTGCCCAGCCGCACCAGCGTCTTCAGGCTGGTGCGGGGGTTCATGTTGGACAGCCAGTACTTGACTGGGGCGTCGGCGTGGGGCGGCCACTCGGCGATCAGCCAGGCCGTGGGCAGTGTGCCGTCGGTGTCTCGGCGCAGGTGACGGTTGGCCGGTCGGATGCGGATGGCGAGGAAGTGCGACCGCATCGCCGCGGTGGGGTTGGCTGTGGTCGTTTTCGTGCCAGTGCGCCAGGTGACGCGGCGACAGGCGCTGCGTCCGGTCGCTATGGCGTGCTCTTTCAGGCTCATCGGGGCGTCGGGGTAGCCCGGCACGGGCCGCCGGCCGCGACCGCGATACGCCGGTGTGGTGGGGACGGCCTCGCTTCGGTGGGCGAGTGCGTCGGGGTCGACCTGCACGACGTAGTCGAAGCCGCGGTCGTCCAGGCCCTGGCGGAACAACGCGGCATCGCCGTACCCGGAGTCGCTGGTCACCGGGCGTTTCGGCAACTCCCACTCGCCGGTCATCTCATCGAGCATGCCCAACGCCAGGCGCCACTTTTCTCGATGCCGCACCTCGTCTGGGATCCCGGCGCGGGCACGACGCGCACGCACCTGTGCGGTCCGCTCGGCGTCCTCGACGGCCTGGTCGTCCCAGCTGGCCGGGCAGAACAACCGCCAGTTCGCCGCCACCGACGCGGCATCGGTGGCCATCTGCACACTGACGCCGACCTGGCAGTTGCCAGTCTTGCCCAAGGTGCCCGAGTACTGCCGCGCGACACACGGCGACGCTGCCCCGTCCTTCGGAAAACCGGTGTCGTCGACGACATACGCGTCCGGGTCAACCATCCGCACGGCCCAGCGCGCCACGTTCGCGCGCACCTGCGTGTAGTCCCACGTCGAGGACGAGACGAACTGCTGCAACCGTTGATGATCCACGCCCAGCCGCTCGGCCATCGGCTGCATCGACTTGCGCGCGCCATCGGTCAACAAGCCACGTACGTACAACTCACCCGTACCGCGCTGGTCCGACCGAGGCAAGCCGCCCAGCATCTGCCCGGCAAACTCCACCAGCCGCGGGCGTATCTGCTCGATCTGATCGGGAGTCATGGCCGAAGCCGATCACCCGTCACGCCCCACGCACCTCAACGACACGCCCGACAACCTAACAAAGCACTACTAGGTGGCTGGTGTTTTTCGTGCGTGGCGGTCGGCCAGTTGCGGTGATCGTTTCGAGAGGATCGTTGTGTTCATAGGGTTTCTCTCGGTGAGGCGATGCGATGACGTTGGGTACCGCCGGTCGGCAGGGCGACTTGTTCGATGACCTGACTGTGTTTTGCGAGCGGGTGTTGCCGGGGCGGTCGATCTACTCGCTGCTGGCCCGCGAGCGGGACCGGCTGTTCCCCGACGAGGTGTTCGCGGACTTGTTCACCGACCGTGGCCGCCGGTCGGTGCCGCCGTCGGTGGTGGCGACGGTGATGGTGCTGCAGCGGCTGGAGGGCCTGTCGGACAGGGAGGCGGTCGAGCGGTTCTGTTTCGATTCCCGCTGGCGGTACGCCGCCGGGGTCGGTGGCTATGACACCGCGGGACGGGTCAGCTTCGCGCATACGGTGCTGGTGGACATGCGTGAGCGGCTGCG
>JBOHBN010000187.1:0-2277 GCA_050698355.1 Streptosporangiales bacterium
GTGTTTGACCTGCTCGGTTCACTGGCTCTGGTGGTGAGCGTGGTCGGCGAGAAAGCTCGTGATTGCGCTTGCGAGATCGGGTGCGGCGAGCGTGGTGAAGTGGTTGCCGGGCACTCGGGCGAATCGCGCATGGGGCAGAGTGGCGGCGAGTGCCTCGGCGGAGGCGTGCTCGTATCCTGGTTGCCGACTGCGACCAGTGCGGGGGTAAGGATCTGTCGCAGCGTGGCATCCGGTGTAGCGACGTGGGTGTCGAGAACGTGGCGGAGTGCCTGCGGGTCGCTGAGGTTCCCCCCAAAGCGTGGAGGCATCAGCTATAAGGAGTAGCGATGTCTGAGAAGTGGAAGAAGTACGACCGGGAGTTCCGGGTGGGAGCGGTCCGGATCGTCAATGAGACCGGTAAGCCGGTTGCGCAGGTCGCCCGGGATCTGGGGGTCAACGAGGGCACGTTGGGCAACTGGGTCGCTCGTGACCGGCAGGCCCGGGAAGGTACCGAGGGTCTGTCCAAGAGTGATGTGGAGGAGTTGAAGCGGCTGCGCGCGGAGAACGCCGAGCTGCGGATGGAGCGTGATGTCCTCAAGCGATCCGTGGTCCTGTGGGTGAAGGAGGCGACGAAGTGAGCGTGGCACGCTTCATCGCCGACCAGAGGACCTTCTATCGGGTGCCGCACACGATTGTCTGCGCCATGCTGGGGGTGTCGCTGGCCTGGTTCTACAAGTGGGTCGCGCGTGCTACGGGCCCGGGCCCGCACACGGCCACCCAGCGGCGCCGGGCCGAGCTCGATGAGGCGGTCGCCGGCGCGTTCACCGCGGCCCGCGGGTTGCACGGCTTGGAGCGCCCCGACTTTTGTGGAGACCGGGCCGTCTGTCTCATGTTGCCGGGGACTGCGTGAGCCGGCCTTGCCGGAAGGCTTGCTCGAACTCTAGTGGCGGGCGTTGCCCGCACCAGGTATGCAGTCTTTCATTATTGTACCAGTAAACCCATTCCGCCGTCGAGAGCGTCACGTGTCGTGAATCACTCCAACAGGCACGCGGGTGGATCACTTCTTTCTTGTATAGTGAATTTACCGACTCGGCGAGAGCGTTATCGTACGAATCTCCTTTCCGGCCGACAGAGCGTGCGATTCCGGCTTCGGTGAGTCGCTGAGAATAGCGAATCGCCGTGTATTGCACTCCCCGGTCGCCGTGGTGCACGAGCGCCTTGCTGAGCGTGTCTCGCCGCGTCCACAGCGCCATCTCCAGGGCGTCGAGGGCGAGTTCGGTGTGCAGCGAGTCCGAGACCTGCCAGCCCACGATGGCGCGGGAGAACACATCGGTGACGAACGCGGTGTAGCAGAACCCGCCACCGCCCAGCTCGACGTAGGTGATGTCGGTGACCCAAAGTTGGTTCGGCGCCGGCGCCTGGAACTCCCGTTCCACCAGGTCAGAAGGCCGTGACCACTCGTCGCCGGGGATGGTGGTGCGTGGGCGGGCCCGCGTGGGCAGGACCCCGGCCATGCCGTGGCTACTCATCAGCCGCTCCACCGTGCAGCGGGCGATGGCGAAGCCCTCGCGGCGCAGCTGGGCCCACACCTTCCGGACCCCATACAGCTTCCCACTGCCCGTCCATACCCGGCGGATCTCCACCAGCGACTCCTCATCCACACACGCCCGCAGGGACGGCTCATCCTGCTGCTTTTTCGCCGCGTAATACGTGGAACACGGAAATTCGATGACCGTGCAGACCGGCTCCACACCGAACTCGCCGCGCTGCTCGTCGACGAACCGGGTCAGCTCGGCGGTCGAGGGCTGATTTCCTGGGCGAAAAAAGCCGACGCCGCCCGCAGAATCTGGTTGGCCCGTTGCAGTTCGCGGTTATCGCGTTCCAGCTCCCGGATCCGGGCGTCCTTCTCCGACTCCGAGCCGGGGACTCGCTCACCCGAGGGCCGCTGACCCCGCTCGTCCAGCCGAACCCAGTTCCGCACCGTCTCCGGGTTCAGGCCCAGGTGCTTGGCCGTCCGCGCGATCGCGCCGCGGCCCGAGCCGACCTCCCGTTCCAGGTCACGCACCATCGCCACCGCGCGTTCCTTCAGCTCAACCGGGTGCTTCCTCGTGCTCGCCATGCCGTAGATCCTTCCCACAACCCACAGCCTCCAACATCACCGGGGCGGTCCAGAGTGCCTGCATCCCCGACTTCTCATCCACACACAACACCACCGCTTTCTCCGGCGGATTGTGGTACAGGCCAACAACATCAACGACCTTGTCCACGAACAACGGGTCGGTCGAGAGCTTGAACCCG
>JBOHBN010000188.1:0-13422 GCA_050698355.1 Streptosporangiales bacterium
GGAAGGTGCGGTTGCTGCGGTCGACGAGGAACGAGAAGTAGTACTCCTCGGCGATCTCCTCGGCAGGCGTGACCAGCACCTTGTGCACGGTGTGGCCCTTGATGTCCATGCCGAGGATCGCCTGCGCCTTGGCCTGCGCCTCGTCCGGGTCGTCGGCGAGCTTCACCCCACCCGCCTTGCCGCGGCCGCCGGTCTTCACCTGCGCCTTGACGACCACCTGCGCGTCCATCGCGGCCGCCGCGTCGCGCGCGGCGGCGGGGGTGTCCACGACCTCTTGTGCCATCACCGGTACCCCGTGCTTCGCGAACAGCTCCTTCGCCTGGTACTCGTAAAGATCCACTGAGCGTCCCGTCCCGTCGCACTCTAGAACATGTTTGGAAAGGTGAGGTCGAGGTCAAACCCTTGCGGCTTGGACATCAGACAACACCGCCGTGTCAGACAAATCCGGTCAACCCCGCTCCACAAGGCTAGTTTCCAAACACGTTCTTACACCACGCGAGCCCGCGCGTCCGGCCATGGCGAGGGTAGCGGGTCGGCGCTTCTCAGGGTGCGGTCAGGGTCGTTCCCGGACGCGGGCGGCCGCCCCCGGAGCGATCCTCGATGTGGGAGGTCGAGATGACAGTGAACGACGCGGGCGGCACACGCACCGCAGGCATGGAGGGGCTCCGCGCCTCGGACTCCGACAGGGAGCAGGCGGTGACCAAGCTGCGCGAGCACTTCGAGAGCGGTCACCTGGGGTACGACGAGTTCAACGAGCGGATGGACACCGGCTACAAGGCCACGTACGTGCGCGAGCTGCAGGGCCTGCTCGCGGACCTGCCGGGAGCGCAACACCGGACGGTCGCGCCCGCACCGTCGCCGCGACCGGCACGGAAGATGGGCGCAGGCAAGATCATCGCGATCATCGCGCTCGTGGTGTTCGCGCTCTGGGGTCTGACCTGGTCGCTGGGCCTGATCGGGGCCCACCCGGTGCTCACCACTATCGCCGTCGCGGCGATCGTCTGGCTACTGCTCAAGCGCCGCCAGCGACGCAGCGGCTGACGGGGTCCGTGCACGTTGTCAGTGTGTGGTTGAGCTACAGCTCAACCACACACTGACAAACCGTTAGGAAGTGGTGGCGCGGGCGCCGACGTGCTCGCGTACCCAGGAGACGATCTCCTCGGTCGTCGCGCCGGGCGTGAAGATCTTGGCGACACCGATCTTCTCCAGCTCCGGCATGTCGGCGTCGGGCACGATGCCGCCGCCGAACACGACGATGTCGGTGGCGTCCTGTTCGCGGAGCAGCTCCATCAACCGCGCGAACAGCGTCATGTGCGCGCCGGACAGTACGGACAGACCGATACCGTCGGCGTCCTCCTGGATCGCCGCCTCGACGATCTGCTCCGGCGTCTGGTGCAGCCCGGTGTAGATGACCTCCATACCGCCGTCGCGCAGCGCTCGCGCCACCACCTTGGCGCCTCGATCGTGCCCGTCCAGGCCGGGCTTCGCGACGACGACCCGGATCCGCTCACTGTCCGTACTCATGAATGCCTGCCTTCCCGCCGGCAGCGTAACCTCGCTTCCCGGAACCTGTCAGAGTCTGGCACGGTCGTAGCCACACGGACTCGGACGGCGTACACGAAAGGGAACGCGGGACGCCGACATGAGCGATCTCTTCACCTACTTCCCGTACCTGTTCCTGCTCGCCGGCTTGGTGGGCTTCGCGATCGGGGCGTACTCGATCACGCGTTTCTGGCTGTTCCACCGGCGCGCGCTGCATGCCGCCGGCACCGTCGTCGACATCAAACGCCTGCGCAGGTCCGGGTGGCAGGCGGGTTCCGACGGCGGCAGCGGGTACCGGCGCTACGCGGTGCTGAGCTTCCAGTGCCAGGCGGGTACGAACGTCGTCACGACGTCGATCAACGAGGTAACGCTGACCACGACCGGCCAGGACATCGACGTCTACTACAACCCGGGCAAGCCGACCCGCGCGTACCTCGGCCGGGGAGCCAGCTCGCTGATCGCGCATGCCACCGCCACGATCGGCGGCATCGTGATCACCCTCGTGGGCTGGTCGCTCGTCGCCGGCGGCAGCTCGCTGGCGACCCTGGTCGGCTAGCGCCAAGCGGGTCCCCTCAAGTGATCATGAAAGGTCGTCGTAGCCAGAGCAACGAACATCTTTCATGATCACCGAAAAGGAGGCTAGAGCTTCTGGATCGGGGCGTAGCGCAGGACGAACGTCTTCTCCCCCACGTCGCCGCCGAAGTCGATCTTCGCCTGCGCCTTGTCCGCGGTGCCGGAGAGGACGATGACCTCCCCCAGCCCGAACCTGTCGTGGTTGATCCGGTCGCCTGGCTTCAGCTCGGGTACGGGCCGGTTGCCGAGGGAGCGCACGCCCGGCCGCTGCCCCAGGGACGCACCGGCAGGCTCGGAACGCTGGCCGCGGGTGCGCGGCCTGCCGCTGCCCGCCTTGCGCCGCCAGTCGATCAGCTTGTCCGGCAGCTCGGCCAGAAACCGCGACGGCGGGTTGTACGACGGCGAGCCGAAGGCGCTGCGTACCTCGGCGCGGGAGATGTACAACCGCTCCTGCGCCCGGGTGACGCCGACGTACGCCAGCCGCCGCTCCTCCTCGAGCTCCTTCTCCGAGCCCATGCTGCGCTGGTGCGGGAACACGCCGTCCTCCAGCCCGGTGAGGAAGACCACGGGGAACTCCAGCCCCTTGGCTGTGTGCAGCGTCATGAGCGTGACCACGCCGCCGTGGTCGTCGCCCTCGGGGATCTGGTCGGCGTCCGCGACCAGGGACACACGCTCCAGGAACGCGGTGAGCGTGGTCTCCTCGCTGGTCTCCTCGAACTCGCGGGCGACCGCGGCGAGCTCCTGCAGGTTCTCCACCCGGGTCTGGTCCTGCGGGTCGCTGGACTCCTCCAGCTCGGCGAGGTATCCGGTCTTGGTCAGCACCTGGTCGAGCAGCTCCGACGGCGGCGTGCCCGACTCCACCGCGGACCGCAGCTCGGCCAGCAGCGCCGCGAACTCGCGCACCGCGCGCAACGACCTGGTGGCGAGCCCGTACGCCTCGTCGGCCCGCTGCAGCGCCTCGTAGAACGTGATGCCCTGCTGCCCGGCGAGCGCCTCGATGCACGCCTCCGCGCGGTCGCCGATCCCCCGCTTCGGCACGTTCAGCACCCGGCGCACCGACACGACGTCGTCGGGGTTGGCGAGCAGGCGCAGGTACGCGAGCAGGTCGCGCACCTCGCGGCGCTCGTAGAACCGCACGCCGCCGACCACCTTGTACGGCAGGCCGACGCGTATCAGCACTTCCTCGAACACACGCGACTGCGCGTTGGTGCGGTAGAAGACGGCGACGTCGCCGTACGACGCGGAACCGGCGTCGCTCAGCTTGTCGATCTCCTGCGCGACGAACGCCGCCTCGTCGTGCTCGCTGTCGGCGACGTAGCCGACGATCGCCTCGCCCGTGCCCGCCTGTGACCACAGGTTCTTCGGCTTGCGCCCGATGTTGTGCGCGATGAGCGCGTTCGCCGCGTCCAGGATGGTCTGGGTCGACCGGTAGTTCTGCTCGAGCACGACCACCCGCGCATTCGGGTAGTCACGCTCGAACTCCACGATGTTGCGGATCGTCGCCCCGCGAAACGCGTAGACCGACTGGTCGGCGTCGCCGACGACGCACAGCTCGCTCGGCTCGACCTCGACGTCGGTGCCCTCCCGTACGACGTCGCCGTCGACGGTGCGGCGCTCGCCGTGTGCGGTGTCGCCGCCGGTCAGCTCGCGCACCAGAGCGTACTGCGCGTGGTTGGTGTCCTGGTACTCGTCGACCAGGATGTGCCGGAACCGCCTGCGGTAGTGCTCGCGCACGTCGGGGTACAGCTGCAGCAGGTTGACGGTGGTCATGATGAGGTCGTCGAAGTCGAGCGCGTTCGCCCGCTGCAGGCGGGCCTGGTACTCCGCGTAGCACTCCGCCGTCGTACGCGCCAGGTGGGATTCCGCGCTCGCCTTGGCGGTCTCGTGGTCGACCAGCTCGTTCTTCAGGTTGGAGACCTCCGCCGCGATCTTACGCGGCTGGAAGCGCTTGGGGTCGAGCTCGAGGTCGCGACAGACCATCGCCATCAGCCGCTGGCTGTCCGCCGCGTCGTAGATGGAGAACTGGGAGGAGATCCCCAGCCGCTTGACCTCCTTGCGCAGGATGCGTACGCAGGCGGAGTGGAACGTCATCACCCACATCGCCCGCGCCCGCGGCCCGACCAGTGCCTCGACCCGCTGCCTCATCTCGCCCGCGGCCTTGTTGGTGAACGTGATCGCGAGGATGGAGCCGGGGTGCGCCTTGCGTTCGGCGAGCACGTACGCGATCCGGTTGGTCAGCACCCGCGTCTTGCCGGAGCCGGCACCGGCCACGACGAGCAGCGGCGGGCCCTCGTGCGTGACCGCCTGCCGCTGCGGCGGGTTCAGCCCGGCGAGCAGCTCCTCGACGTTCGCCTTGGCCTGCCGCTGCTTCGCGCTCGCCTCGTCGGAGGGGGCGGAGCCGGGCAGCAGGTCGCCGAACAGGGTGCTCACCCCACGAGTCTAGGAGGCCGGGAGGTGTACGGCCGGTCCCCCACGCCCCATCAGCAATATCCATAGGATGGCCAGCGTGTTGAACAAGAGCGACGTGCACCGGGCCCTTGTGGTGGCCGCGCACCCCGACGACATCGACTTCGGCGCGGCGGCGACGATCGCGACGTGGACGCGGGCCGGCGTCGCGGTGTCGTACTGCATCGTCACCGACGGTGACAGCGGCGGGTTCGAGCTGGACTTCCCGCGCGAGGAGATGGGGCCGCTGCGCCGCCGGGAGCAGGCTGCCGCGGCCGATGCGGTCGGCGTGAGCGACCTGCACTTCCTCGGCTACCCCGACGGCTACGTCGAGGTCACCCTGGCGCTGCGCCGCGACATCGCGCGGGTGATCAGGCAGGTGCGGCCTGACCGCATCCTGATCCCGAGCGCGGAGATCTGGTACGAGCGCATCTACCCGTCGCATCCCGATCACCGCGCGGTCGGCGCCGCCGCACTGGACGCCGTCTACCCCGACGCCCGCAACCCGTTCGCGTTCCCCGAGCTGCGGACGGAGGAGGGCCTGGAGGCGTGGACCGTGCCGGAGACGTGGCTGATGGCGCACCCGCGCAGCAACCACGCGGTCGACGTCACCGACACCTTCGACCAGAAGGTCGCCGCTCTGCGGGCGCACAAGAGCCAGACCGCGCACCACGACGATCTGGAGGGTATGCTCCGCGGCTGGCTCACCACACAGGCGCAGGAGCACGGCTTCGCCGAGGGCCGGCTCGCCGAGGCGTTCTACGTGATCTCCACCGCCTGAGTAGCTCCGCGTTAACTTGGGTGATCATGAAGATTTGTCGTACCTATGGCTACGCAGATGTTTCATGATCACTGTGGGTGAGTGCTCAGACCAGGCGGCGGTCCGCGGCCCAGCGGGACAGCTCGTGGCGGTTGGAGAGCTGCAGCTTGCGGAGCACGGCGGAGACGTGGGTCTCGACCGTCTTCACCGAGATGAACAGCTCCTTGCCGACCTCCTTGTACGCGTAGCCACGCGCGATCAGCCGCATGACCTCCCGCTCGCGGGGGCTGAGCCGGTCGAGCTCCGGGTCGATGGGCGGGACGTCGGTGGAGGAGAACGCATCCAGCACGAACCCGGCGAGCCGGGGCGAGAAGACCGCGTCGCCGTCGGACACCCGGCGGATCGCGGCCGCCAGCTCGGTGCCGGAGATGGACTTGGTGACGTAACCGCGCGCGCCCGCGCGTATGACCGCGATGACGTCCTCGGCCGCGTCGGACACCGAGAGCGCCAGGAACTTCACGTCCGGGTGCCCGCCGAGGACGCGCTGCAACACCTCGCGTCCACCGCCGCCCGGCATGTGCACGTCGAGCAGCACCACGTCGGGCTCCAGGGTCTCCACGACGGCGACGGCCTCGTCCACGTCGCCGGCCTCGCCGACCACCTCCACCGACTCGCCGAGCTCCGCCCGTACGCCCGCTCGCCACATCCGGTGGTCGTCGACGATGACGATCCGCGGCGTGCCGTTCTCGCTGCCCACGTTGACTCCCTCACCCTGGCTCACTGCTGGCCCCGCTCCATCTCCAGGCGCACCTCGGTGCCCTCCCCGGGAGCGCTGCGTATGAACGCCTTGCCCCCGTTGCGCTCCATCCGGCCGACTATGGACTCCCGTACGCCCATCCGGTCGTCGGGCACTGTGTGTGCCTCGTACCCCTTGCCCCGGTCGCGAACGAATACCGTGACCTGCTCCGGCTCCACCTCCGCGAAGACCGACAGGCTGTCACACCCGGAGTGCTTCGCCGCGTTCACCATGGCCTCGCGGACGGCCTGCAGCTGCGCGCCCAGCCGCTCGTCCAGCGGGCAGTCGCCGACGCACACGACGTCGATGGACAGGCCGTGGTTGTCCTCCACCTCGCCGGCGAGCGACTGGATCGCCGCGGCGAACTTCGTCTCCTGGTCGGTACTCGGCTTGTACAGCCAGGTACGCAGGTCGCGCTCCTGGGCACGGGCGAGCCGCTGCACCTCGCGGGTGTCCTCGGCGTTGCGCTGGATGAGCGTGAGGGTCTGGAGCACCGAGTCGTGCACGTGGGCGGCGAGCTCGGCGCGCTCCTCCTGCCTGATCCGCTCGCGCCGCTCCGCGGAGAGGTCGCGGGTCAGCTTGGTGACGAACGGCGCCGCGACGATGACGACGCCGACCGCCGCGACGACCGCGAAGATGATGCCCTCACGCACCTGGCTCAGGTCACCGCGCAGCGACAGGAAGCCGACGATGCCGCCGACGACCAGCGCGGTACCGGCGACCGTACGCACCACCGCGGACTTGCTGCGTGCCCGCGCGGCCTCGCGCCAGCGCACGCGCTGCGCGTCGTCGGCCTGCTGCCAGAGGATCGCCGCACCGAGGCCTACGACGACCAATGGCCAGAAGATCGCACCAGAGACGCCGAAGCCGACCATCTGCAAGAACAGCACCAGGCCGACCCCGACCGCGATGAGCGCGCCGACCTGGCCGACATCGCGCTTGCGCTTGGGCGGCGGGCCGACCCTGGGGTCGGTCGCCTCGGGGGCGAGCGGCACGAAGTACCAGAAGAGCGCGTACATCGCGACGCCGACGAGGCTGCTCACCGCGAGCAGCACGAAGGCGATCCGCATGATCATCGGGTCGACCCCGAGGTGGGTGGCGAGGCCGCGGCACACCCCCGCGAGCACCCGCCTGTCGGGCTCGCGGTAGAACTTGCGCGGCTCGCGCGCTACCTCCGCCACACCTGCATGGTCACACGAATCGGCCCCGGCCGCATCGGGGAGAGACCCGGCACGACCTGCAGGTTCGGTCAGGGATGTCCCCGATGCCGCGGTACACCGCGCAAGGCACGATGGGAACCATGGAACAGCCGGTGCCGCCAGGCGGGGAACCGCGCGCCCCCGCGCAGGCACCCGGCGCGGGACTACGGCGCAGCGCGGACAACCGGCTCATCGGCGGCGTGTGCGGGGGCCTCGCCGAGTACACCGGCGTCGACCCGGTCGTCTTCCGCGTCACGATCGCGGTGATCGCACTCGTCGGCGGGGCGGGGGTGCTGTTCTACGGCGCGGCCATGCTCCTCATACCCGACGCGCGTACGGGCAGCGCGCCCGTCGATCGCGTGCTCCACTCCAGGCAGCACCCGCGGGTGCGCGTCGCCGCGCTCCTGCTGGCGATCGTGGTCGGCATCATCGTCGCCGGTGGGCTCGGCGGCTGGTTCGGCAGCGGCTCGCTCGCGATCGTGATCGTCGCCGCGCTCGCCGCCCTCGTCGCGCACCGCCGTGGCGCGGACCTGCGCGGCACCATGAGCAGGCTGGCCGGGCACGACACGGCACCGCAGCGGACAGCTCCGTACGCCGGCCCGGCACCCGGTGTCGCCGGACCGCCGCCGGCGCAGCCGCCTCCGCGGGCTCCGCGAGAGGCGCCAACGACCAGCCAGTACGTCGACCTCTCTACGCTGCCGCGGCCGGGGTACGTCGGGAACGGGCCCGTATCAACGCCGCCCGAGCGGCGCCCCCGGTCGATCACCTGGTACGTCCTGCTCGCCGCTGCGCTGGTCGCGGCTGCCGTGGTGCTCGCCCAGCAACGGCTCGGCCTGCCGGGTGACGTGCGGCTCCCGCTCACCGCAGCGCTGACAGTGCTTGGCGTCGGGCTGCTGCTCTCCACCTGGGTGGGGCGTGCCCGGGTCACCGGGTGGGGGGTGTTGCTCGCCGTGGCCCTCGCGGCGATGACGCTCGTACACGGGATCGGTGGGGGTCAGTACCTGCGCGACGTGGCGTGGCGCCCGACCACCGCGGCGCAGCTGTCGGCGCAGCAGCCGTACCAGGCCGATCTCGCCAACGCTCGCGTCGATCTCACTGCCCTGCCAGTCACGGACGACCACACGTACCAGGTGAGCGCGCAGATCGACGCCGGGCGGCTGGTAGTCACGGTGCCGCGCAGCACGCGCGTACACGTGCATGCCCGGTGCGACGCCTGCCGGATGCGCGTGCTCGGTCAGCGGTACGCCGGAACCGACGACGTCAGGCTGGATCGCACGTTTCCCGCGGCAGCGAACCGCGACGAGTGGGAGTCCGGAGGCGGGGATGGCAAGCCTCGCGACGCCGGTGCGAACGTGCGCCACCGGAAGCGCCCGGTGTTCGACCTGAACCTGCGCGGGGACGCCGCGTTGGTGGAGGTGCGCCGTGCTGCATAGACCGAACTGGGGCGCCCTGCTCGCCGGCCTGGTGCTGCTCGCCGTCGCCGGTATGTTCTTCGCCGCCACCCTGGCTGGGGCGCACGTTCAGCTGCTCGCGCTCATCCCGCTGCTGCTCGTCGGCCTCGGCTGCGCCGCGATACTCAACCGCAGGGGCGACCGCCGCGACTAGAGCGTGCCACAGTTGACCGCATGGTCGATGCCACCACCCGGGCGTACGCCGAGAAACAGGACGCCGATGACCCGCTCGCGGGGTTGCGGGAACGGTTCGTCACCACCGACCCGGACCTCATCTACCTGGACGGCAACTCGCTCGGCCGGCTGCCCCGCGCGACGGTCGACCGGCTCGACGGCGTTCTACGCGAGGAATGGGGTGGGGAGCTCATCGGCGGCTGGGGCCACTGGATGGACCTGCCCACCAGCGTCGGCGACCTGATCGGCATGCACCTGCTCGGCGCCGCCAGCGGGCAGACCGTTGTGGCCGACTCCACCAGCGTCAACCTGTACAGGCTCGCCGGCGCCGCCGTGCGCGCCAGGCCGGGCCGGTCGGTCATCGTGACCGACGACGACAACTTCCCCACCGACCGGTACGTCCTCGCCGGCCTCGCCGAGGACCGCGGGTTGCAGCTGCGGGTCGTCCACACCGACCCGGACGAGGGCGTCGACACCAACACCATCGCCGACGCGGTCGACGAGGGCACCGCCCTGGTGTCGCTGTCGCACGTCGCGTACCGCTCCGGGGGGCTCGCGGACATGGCGGCGATCAACCGGGCCACGCACCGTAGCGGCGCCCTGGTGCTGTGGGACCTGTGCCACAGCGTCGGCTCGGTCCCGGTCGAGCTGGACGGCACCGGCAGCGACCTCGCAGTCGGGTGCACGTACAAGTACCTGCTCGGCGGCCCGGGCGCGCCGGCGTTCCTCTACGTCCGCGCCGGCCTGCACACCGAGCTGCGAAACCCCGTACAGGGCTGGTTCGGGCAGCGGGACCAGTTCGCCATGGGGCCCGAGTACGACCCGCTGCCCGGCGTGGAACGGTTCCGCACCGGCACACCGCCCGTGCTCCCGCTGGTCGCGGTGGAGGAGGGCGTGCGGCTGCTCGCCGAGGCGGGTATCGACGCACTGCGCGCCAAGGCCACCGCGCTGACCGAGCAGTTCATCGCCCTGGCCGACGCCCGGCTTGCCGGGCACGGCTTCCGGCTGGCCTCACCCCGCGACCCGGACCGGCGCGGGTCGCACGTCACGCTCCACCACCCGCGGGCAGAGGAACTGACCGGCGCGCTGATCGAGCAGGCGAACGTGGTGCCGGACTACCGCACGCCGGAACGCATCAGGTTCGGGCTGGCTGCACCCACCACCAGCCACGTCGAGGTGTGGGATGCCGTCGACCGGCTGGTGCACCTGCTCGAGCAGGACAGCGGGTCCTACCTGTAGCGGCAGACGTCATCCAGCGACTTGGACTTGCTGTGGCCGCCGTCGGCCTTGCTGCCCGTGCCGGGGTCCGGCTTCGCTGTGCGTTCGGCCTCCGTACGAGCCTTTGACGCCTCGATCGCCTTGTGCGCCCGCTTCCTGATCTTGGCGTAGTCCGGGTCGGAGGTATCGACACGCGGCGGAACGAACTGGACGCTGGTGATCTCGGCGGACTTCGCCTTCTCCCCGAGCTGCAGTAACGCGGGGAGGTCGGCGTTGGGGATATTCGTCGATACGTTCTGCTTCGTCGTGGACGCGATCTTCTGGAATCCGTTGAGCACGGTCGACGGGTCGGCTTGCTTGGCGAGCGCGCCGAGCACGCAACGCTGCCGCCTCATCCGGTGGTAGTCGTCGTCGGCCGCCCGGGACCGCGCGTACCACAGCGCCTTCTCACCGTTCAGGTGATGCAGGCCCTTGTGCACGTACCCGGTGATGGGCACGCCGCCCTTGCCGCCGATGGGCAGGTCCTTGTTGACGTAGATGGTGATGCCGCCCATGGCGTCGATGATCTCGCGGAACGCGCGGAGGTTGACCAGCACGGAGTAGTCGATCGGCAGTCCGACGATCTTGCCCGCGACCTCACGGATGGCCGCCGCGCCGTGGTTGCGGTGGCCCGGGAACTGCCTGGGGTGGTCGGCGCCGTATCGGTAGACGGCGTTGAGCAGGTCGGTGAAGCCGTACGGGAACTTGTCCTGCAGCCGCTTGGGCATCGGTGCGTGCAGCATGTTGCGGGGCAGGCTGTACATGACCGTGTCGCCGGTGTGGGTATTGATGCTGGCGACGGTCATGCTGTCGGTGCGCACACCCGTACGGTCATTGCCCCAGTCACCGCCCAGGAGCAGGACGTTGATCCGTGGCCGGCCGGCCCACGGGTCCGCACCCTCCTTGGTCTTGCGCTTGACCTGGTGGTTCTGGTCCTTGCCCGGGAACACTGTGTTGATGACGTCGCGGCCGACGTAGGCGTAGTGCGCGGCGTAGATCGGCGGGGTGGAGACCGCCAGGCTGAGCAGGGCCACCACGAACGCGGAGGCGGCCAGCTGGAGCGGCCGCATGTTGCTGGGCCGGCGCATGCGGTACGCCGAGACGATGACCGCGGTCCAGGCGACCGAGAGCAACAGCGCGCAGACGATCACTCCGGTGAGGACGTCGGGGTCGACGATGTAACCGATCAGCGCGAACCGGTCCATGGTGGTCGCGACGTAGACGCCGCCGGCCACGAGCAGGACGAACACCGCGAAGATGGGGATGCCCAGCTTCTTCCTGCCCGCGCGAATGTGGCCCACGCCGGGGAGGATCGCTGAGAGCAGCGCCATACCCAGGGCGGCAGCGGCCTGGTGCCCTGTTGTTGGCTTGCGCCGCCGTCGGCGGCCGGCGCGGGAGCCGTCGCCACGGCGCTCGCCCTGCGGGGGATGCACGTGCGTGCTTCCTCCTCCCGTCCGGCGTCATGGTCCTTCGGCAAGCGGGCAGGTGTGTGCCCTGCGGGTACACACCGTCATGCTACCGAGCCACGAACGTATCCGGGTTCTGGTACGACCTACCCACTCACTGGACGTCTCAGACCCGCCGATGGTTGACCCGGGCCTGGGTCTCTACGCTGCGGGCAGAGCCGAGTGCGGAGGGAATCTGACGTGGCGAGACTGACCAAGCTGGGGCACGCCTGCGTGCGGGTGGAGAGCGACGGAACGACCGTGGTCATCGACCCGGGCGTGTTCACAGCGGCCGATGCCGTCGACGGCGCCGACGCCGTCCTCATCACCCACGAGCACCCCGACCACTTCGATCCGGAGAAGGTCGATGCGGCGCTGCGGGGGGACGAGCACGTACGGGTGTGGGCACCCGGGTCCGTGGTCGGCAAGCTCCCCGCGGAGCAGGCGAACCGCGCGCAGGCGGTACGGCACGGATCCTCGTTCACCGTGGGCGGGCTCGACTTCTCGGTGTACGGCAGCGACCACGCCGTGATCAGCGACGATGTCCCGGTGATCACCAACGTCGGCTACCTGTTCGCCGGGGTCTTCCACCCCGGTGACGCGTTCACGGTCCCGGACGAGCGGGTGGAGACGCTGCTGCTGCCGATCAACGCGCCGTGGAGCAAGGTCAGCGAGACGATGGCGCACGTTGCGGCGGTCGCGCCGGCGTACGTGCATCCCGTACACGACGCGCTGCTCACCGAGGCCGGTCAGGGTGTCTACGACCCGCACGCCGCGCGGCGCAGCGAGCAGGTGGGCGCGGAGTACCGGCGGCTGGCGGTCGGCGAGTCGGTCCAGCTCTAACGCTGTCGGGTTAGGACCCCGGTCGCTTACGGCGCGGTAGCTGACCGGGCTCGCGGGGAGGCGCGCGGAAACCGACCGGGGTCCAGGCCACGCACCCACCTATGCAACGAACGACAGGCGCACGGCACTAGGACCCCCGCTACTCCCACTCGATGGTGCCGGGGGGCTTGCTGGTCACGTCCAGGGCGACCCGGTTGACCGCGCGCACCTCGTTGGTGACGCGCGTCGAGATCCGCGCCAGCAGGTCGTACGGCAGGTGCGCCCAGTCCGCGGTCATCGCGTCCTCGCTGGTCACCGGCCTGAGCACGACGGGATGGCCGTACGTGCGCCCGTCGCCTTGCACCCCGACAGAGCGTACGTCGGCGAGCAGGATGACCGGGCACTGCCAGACGGTACGGTCGAGGCCGGCGCGGGTCAGCTCGTCGCGGGCGATCGCGTCGGCGTCGCGCAGCACCTCGAGCCGCTCGCGGGTCACCTCGCCGATCACCCGGATCGCGAGACCTGGGCCCGGGAACGGTTGCCGCCAGACGATCTCCGGCGGCAGGCCGAGCTCCTCGCCCACCCGGCGCACCTCGTCCTTGAACAGCGAGCGCAACGGCTCGACAAGCGCGAACCCGAGGTCCTCGGGGAGCCCGCCGACGTTGTGGTGGGACTTGATGTTCGCCGCCCCCGAGCCCCCGCCGGACTCGACCACGTCGGGGTACAGCGTGCCCTGCACAAGGAAGTTCACCTCGCCGTCGGCGGCGACCTCGCGGGCGGCGTCCTCGAACACCCGGATGAACTCCCGCCCGACGATGCGCCGCTTGCTCTCGGGGTCGCTCACACCGGCGAGTGCGGAGAGGAAGCGGTCGGACGCGTCGACGACCTTGAGCCGCACCCCGGACGCGGCGACGAAGTCCTTCTCGACCTGCTCTGCCTCGCTCTTGCGCAGCAGCCC
>JBOHBN010000189.1:0-13404 GCA_050698355.1 Streptosporangiales bacterium
TCTCCATGCTGCGCGCGAGTATCTCCTGCAGCACGCCCAGCGTCCGGGTGAGGAACGGGTTGCCCGCTGCCTCCACTATCCGCAGGTGGAACGCCATGTCCAGTACCCGCAGCCGGCCGAGCTCGACGCTGCCGGCCCGGCTGGCCTCCTGCAGCTCCTCGTACGCGCGGCGCACCGAGTCCAGGTGGTCGGCCGTCGCCCGCTGCGCGGCCCACGCCGCCGCGGGCAGCTCGATGATCTCGCGCATGTCGAACAGGTCGCCGATGTCGACCTTCTCGTCCGCGAGCGCCTGGCGCAGCGTGGCGGTCATGGACGGCTCGGCGACGAAGACGCCGGCGCCATGACGTACGTGCACGATGCCCTGTGCCCGCAGCGAACGCACCGCTTCGCGCAGCGACGGCCGGCTGACGCCGAGCAGCTCGGCCAGGTCGCGTTCCGGTGGCAGGCGATCGCCGGGGCGTAGCCGGTCCGCGGCGATGAGGTCGAGGACCTGCCGCGCGATGCGGTCACCCACCGGTGCCGTGTCGAGCGACAGCCAGATCGAGCCGGACTCGCCAGCCACCGTGCGCCTCCTTTCGACCGGGTGAATTGTCATTGTGCGGAATCGCACCATTGCGCACCGTAGGGGGCAACGGTACAGTCCCTCGATAGGTCAGACCTCTATCCATTTTGAAGGGTAGCCACCATGCCGGGAAACACCAGCCCTCCGGACTTCCTCGCGCACCACGACGGCGATGCCGTCGCCGTCGCCGTACGCGACCTTCAGCCGGGGGAGGTGACCGGTGGTTACCTGCAGGGTCCCACGGCACGCACCGTCCAGCTAAGCGAGGCGGTGCCGCTGGGGCACAAGCTGGCGTTGACGGCGATCGGCGCGGGCGAGGACGTCATCGAGTACGGCGTACGCGTGGCCGTGGCAAGCAAGGACATCGCCGAGGGCGAGTACGTGCACGTACACAACGTGAGGAGCGCACGGTGGCAGAAAAGCGTGGCCTGACCGGGTACAGGAGAGCCAACGGTACGGCCGGCGTCCGCAACCACACGGTCGTGCTGCCGGTCGACGACCTGTCGAACGCCGCCGCGGAAGCCGTCGCGAGGGTCGTCCCCGGTGTGCTCGCCCTCCCGCACGCGTACGGGCGGTTGCAGTTCGGCGATGACCTCGACCTGACCTTCCGCACGCTGATCGGCACCGGGCGGAACGCCAACGTGGCCTCGGTCGTGGTGATCGGCATCGAGCCCGCCTGGACGCAGCGGGTCGTCGACGGCATCGCCCAGACAGGCAAGCGGGTCGAGGGTTTCTTCATCGAGCGGAGCGGCGACCTGCGTACCGTGGAGAAGGCCGCGCGGGTGGCGGCGCAGTTCCTCCAGGACGACTCCGAGGTGCAACGCGAGCCGGTCGAGCGGCACGAGATCGTCGTGTCCATCAAGTGCGGCGAGTCCGACACCACGAGCGGCCTCGGGTCGTGTCCGACCACTGCGGAGGCCGTCGACCGCTGGATCGAAAGCGGCGGCACGGTGTTCTTCGGTGAGACCAGCGAGCTCACCGGTGGGGAGAACCTCATCGCCGACCGGTGTGTGAACGACGAGGTACGCAAGCAGTTCACCCGGCTGTACGACGAGTACATCGACCGCATCGAACGTACCGGTGCCAACCTGCTCGGGTCGCAGCCGACGCAGGGAAACATCGCCGGTGGCCTCTCCACCATCGAGGAGAAGGCGCTGGGCAATATCGCCAAGACGGGATCGTATCCGGTCGTCGGCGCGCTCGAGGCGGCGGAAGAGCCGGGCAACGGGCCGGGGCTTTACTTCATGGACACCTCGTCGGCCGCAGCGGAGTGCATCACGCTGATGGCGGCGGGTGGAGCGGTGCTGCATCTCTTCCCGACCGGGCAGGGCAACGTCATCGGCAATCCGATAGAGCCGGTCATCAAGCTGACGGCGAACCCGGTCACGGCCGAGACGATGACCGAGCACATGGACCTGGACTGCTCCGGGTTGCTGCGCCGCGAGTACGACCTCGGCGAGTCCGGCAACCGGTTGATGACGGTCGCCGACAGGACGGTGAACGGTCGCCTGACCGGAGCCGAGGTCATGGGACATCGCGAGTTCGTCCTGACACGTCTGTTCCCGAGCGCCTGAGATCCGCGCTTTGCGGAGATGTAGCTGGCACACTCCGGTGGACTTGCCTGTGCACGAATCCTTGGAGGAAAGATGAGATTGCGAGTCGGCGGGGTGTTCGTAGTGTCCGCCGCAATGCTCGCGGCCGGCCTCAGCGGGTGCGCCGAGAAGAGCAGCAGTGGTAATGCCGCGGAGAGCTATCCGCAGAAGTCGATAAAGTACATCATCCCCTTCGACCCGGGCGGGGAGTCGGACGTGACAGCCCGGTTGCAACAAGGCGCGCTCGAGGACGCCTTCGGGCAGTCGGTCGTCGTCTCCAACCGCGAGGGCGGCGGCGGTGCCGTGGGCTGGTCCGAGCTCGCCAACAGGACCAAGGGCGACGGCTACACCCTGATGGGCGCGAACCTGCCCCACATCGTGCTGCAACCGCTGGCGCGCGACGACGCCGGTTACCAGACCGAGGACATCAAGTGGGCCTACATCTTCGAGAGCACCCCAGCTGCGTTGATCGTCGCGAAGGACAGCCCGTACAAGACGCTGAAGGATTTCGTCAAGGCTGCCAAGCACAAGAAGTTGACCATCGGCGGCAGCGCCTCCTTCAGCGCCAACCACATGGGAACGCTCGCCCTCAACCGCGCGGCCGGCATCGACGCGACGTACGTGCCGTTCAGCGGCACGGCTGCCGTGACCCCGGCCCTGCTGGGCGGGCAGGTCGACGCCATCATGAGCTACAACACCGCCGCGCTCGACCTGAGGGAGAAGGGTGCCCGCGTTCTTGCCGTCGAGTCCGACGAGCGGCTCGATGATTTCCCGGACGTGCCGACCTTCGCGGAGCAGGGCTATGACATCGACCAGGGTGGTGCGTACCGCGGTGTTGCGGTTCCTCCGGACACGCCGAAGCCGATAGTGGACAAGGTCGCGAAGGTTTTCCGCAAGGTGAACGAGGACCCCAAGGTCAAGAAGAAGATGGACAACCTCGGTTTCGAGCTGGTCAATATGGGACCGGAAAAGGCGAAGAAGTTCACGCAGAAACGGAAGGCTTCGGCGAGGAAGCTGCTGAAGAAGTTCGACCTGCTCAAGAAGTAGCACAAGACGCGTATTCGGCCCGTTCGGGATGAGCGATGCTCGCCGGGACGGGCCGACCGCGACCTGTACCGAGGAGTGCCGAGATGCGTATCAAGGACGTGACGGTCGCCGAGGCGCCCATCTCGTCGCCCATGAGGAACGCGGTCATCGACTTCTCGAAGATGACGGTGTCCGTGGTCGCCGTCACGAGCGACCGCACAGCGGATGGCGAGCCGGTCGTCGGGTACGGGTTCCACTCCAACGGTCGCTACGCGCAGACCGGGCTGCTGCGCGACCGATTGGTGCCGCGCCTGCTCGAAGCCGGTCCCGACACCGTCGTCGACGACGCCGGGATCGTCGACCCCTCAGCCTGTCGCGACATCGTGATGCGCGACGAGAAACCCGGTGGGCACGGTGATCGAGCGGTTGCCGTCGGCGCGCTGGACATGGCCCTGTGGGACCTCGCGGCCAAGGCCGTCGGTGAGCCACTGTTCCGCCACCTGCACAGGCGGCTCGGCCTTGCCGAAGCGCCCGCCGGCCAGGTGTGGGTGTATGCAGCAGGTGGTTACTACCACCCGGGCAAGGGCATCGACGGCCTTTGCGACGAGATCCGCGGTTACCTCGACCTCGGCTACCGCGACGTGAAGATCAAGGTCGGCGGTGCCCCGCTCGCCGACGACATGCGCCGCATCGAAGCGGTGCTGGACCTGCTCCATCCCGGTGGCCGCCTTGCCGTGGACGCGAACGGGCGGTTCGACGTGCGTACGGCGCTCGAGTATGCTGCCGCACTCGCGCAGTACGACCTGCTCTGGTACGAGGAACCGTGTGATCCCCTCGACTACCTGACGCATGCGATCGTGGCGGATCAATACCCGGGCAGCCTGGCGACAGGGGAAAACCTGTTCTCGGTGCCCGATGTGCGCAACCTGGTGCGGTACGGCGGGCTCCGCCCCCACAAGGACTTCCTGCAGATGGACCCCGCGCTCAGCTACGGCGTGAGCGAGTACGCGGGCATGGTGGGCGTGCTGCGTGACGCGGGCTGGAGCCCGGCTCGTTGCGCGCCGCACGGCGGGCACCAGTACAACCTCGCCGTCGCGTCGGCGTTCGGTCTCGGCGGGTGCGAGTCGTACCCCCGCGTGTTCGAGCCGTTCGGAGGGTTCGCTGACTCCACACCGATCCGGGACGGGTACGTCAGGCTCCCTGAAGTGCCCGGTATCGGCATCGAGGAAAAGCCCGAGCTGCATTCCCTGCTCAAGTCGACGGTCGGATAGGTAGCCAGCATGTTCGAAGGAGTCCTCGAAGCGCTGGGCAACGTCGTCTCCCCGGGGATGCTGCTTCTGTGCCTCGCGGGCGTGGTCGCCGGCATGGTCGTCGGCGCCACGCCCGGACTCAGCGCGACGGTGGGGCTCGCGCTGCTCCTGCCGATCACGTTCACCCTCGACCCGACGACCGGGCTCGTACTGATGGGCGCGTTCTACATGAGCGCGATCTACGGCGGGTCGTTCACCGCGATCCTGGTGAACGCGCCGGGCACGCCGTCGTCGATCGCGACGACGTTCGACGGCTATCCCATGACGGTGCAGGGCCGAAGCGAGGAGGCGATCATCGCGGTGACGATCGCATCCGTCGTCGGCGGGCTGATCGGCGTCCTCGGCCTGGCCCTGCTCGCGCCGCTCCTGGCGGACTTCGTGCTCGACTTCGGACCGCAGGAGTACTTCTGGCTCGGCATCTTCGGCCTGACGATGATCGCCGCGCTGGCGGGTAAGTCCTTGCTGAGGGGACTCGTCGGCGGCTTTCTCGGGCTGCTCATCTCCACCATCGGCATCGCCCCGATCGGTGGCGAGGTGCGGTTCACCTTCGGGATAACGCAGATGCAGGGCGGGGTACCGCTGATCGTCGCCCTCATCGGGCTCTTCACCATCCCGACGATCCTCGACCTGATGCTCTCGCCGGAGCGCCGTAACGCGTCGATGCGGCGGGAGGCCGAAGGACGGCAGCAGGGAAGTGCGCTGATGAGCACCGTCCGGTACGTGCTCTCGCGACCGGTCAACCTCGTCCGGTCGGGGGTCATCGGCACCTTCGTCGGGATCCTTCCCGGCGCCGGGGGAAACATCGCCAACCTGATCGCGTACAACGAGGCACGCCGGACGTCGAAGGACCGCGAGAAATTCGGCAAGGGCCAGATCGACGGCGTCGTGGCGCCCGAGTCGGCGAACAACGCCGTCGTGGGCGGTGGGCTTGTCCCGCTCCTCACGCTCGGCATCCCGGGCGCGCCCCCGGACGCGATCATCTACGGCGTGCTGCTGCTGCACGGCCTGCGTCCCGGCGCGGACCTGTTCACCAAGCAGGGACCGCTTGTCTTCACGTTCATCCTGGCGATCGCGGTCTCCGCGATACTGATGGCGCCGGTCGGCTTGATCGCGGGACGCGCGCTGCAGCGGGTGGTCGTGCGCACGCCGACGCACTACCTGGCGCCGGCCGTCGCGGTATTCACCATCGTCGGCGCGTACGCGGTGCGCAACAGCGCCCTCGACGTCATCATCATGGTGCTGCTCGGGCTCGCGGGGTACGGGCTGCGCAGGATCGGTATCCCGCCACCGGCCATCGTCCTCGGCGTCGTGCTGGGGCCGATCATCGAGTCCGGGCTCGGGCAGGGGCTGCTCGCGGCCAGCGCCAGGGAACATCCCTGGACGTCATTCTTCACCCGTCCGATCAGCCTGGTCATCATCGCGCTGACCGTCGCCGGGGTCGCCTGGCCGCTGATCACCCGCGTACGGGAGCGCCGGCGCGCGCAGGCAGCGGCCGACGAGCAACGCGAGGAGGTGCCGTCATGAGGCCGAACCTCGCCACCGGCGTGCTCTGCATCGCTCTCGCGGTGGTGTTCTGGTTCGAACTCGACGTCGACAACCCGCTCGGGGCGGTCTTTCCCAAGCTGGTGCTCGCGGTGCTCGCCGTGCTGGGCGTCGTCCTCGTCGTGCTCGGCCTCGTACGACGCGAACCGGCCGACGAGGCGCGAGGGCCACGGCGCTTGCGCGTCTTCGTACTCTCGCTCTGCGTGCTGTTTGCGTGGTCGGTGATGCTCGGGTTCGTCGGCTTCACCATCAGCGGTGTGGCGGCGTTCCTCGCCACCACCTGGATCATCCGCAGGGGACGGTTCGCGGTCAGGACGGTCGCCATGGACGTCGGCGTCGCGATCGTCCTGGTGGTCGCATGTGCCCTGCTGTTCATGCGGGTGCTGCATGTGCCGCTGCCCGTATCGACGGTCCTCGGCATCTGATCAAACCGTGCCGGACATGTGAGGAGAGACATGGCCCATGACATTGCGGTGATACCCGGGGACGGCATCGGCAGGGAGGTCGTGCCCGCCGCGCAGCGGGTGCTCGACGCCGCAGCCTCGTCCAGGGGCGTCGAGCTGCGCTGGCACCCGGTCGACTGGAGCTGCGAGCACTACCTGCGTGCGGGCGAGATGATGCCGAGCGACGGGCTCGACCAGCTGCGTATGCGCGACGCGATCTTCCTCGGTGCGGTGGGGTACCCCGGCGTCCCCGACCACATCTCGCTGTGGGGCCTGCTGATCCCGATCCGGCGGGCGTTCCGGCAGCGCGTCAACTACCGGCCGATCCGGTTGTTCCCGGGCCTGGAGTCACCGCTGCGCGGCGTCGGCCCGGACTCGCTCGACTTCGTGGTCGTACGCGAGAACAACGAGGGGGAGTACTCCGAGATCGGCGGCCGGCTGTACCAGGGCATGGACGAGGAGATCGCCGTGCAGGAGTCGGTCTTCACCCGTCGCGGGGTGAGCCTGGTGATGCGCTACGCGTTCGAGCTCGCCCGCACTCGGCGCGGCACGCTGGTCTCGGCGACGAAGTCCAACGGCATCATCCACACCATGCCGTTCTGGGACGAGCTTTTCGGCGAGCTGTCCGCCGAGTACGCCGACGTGCGCACGTCCGCGTACCACATCGACGCGCTGTCCGCGCTGTTCGTCTCCAACCCCTCGTCGTTGGACGTGGTCGTCGCGTCGAACCTGTTCGGCGACATACTCTCCGACCTCGGCGCGGCGGTGGCCGGCAGCATCGGCATCGCTCCCTCCGCCAACCTCGACCCGACCCGTACGCACCCGTCGATGTTCGAACCCGTGCACGGCTCGGCGCCCGACATCGCCGGGCAGGGGATCGCCAACCCGATCGGGCAGATCTGGTCCGGCGCGCTGATGCTCGAGCACCTCGGCCACGCCCAGGCCGCCACGGCCGTCATGGACGGGCTGGCAGCCGTGCTAGCGCAGGGCGCGCCCCGCACGCCGGACCTCGGCGGGACGGGTAGCACCGACGAGGTGACCGAGGCCGTTATCGCGGCGCTGCCGCAGCCGTAGGCCCCATGTTGACTCGCTCAGCCCGGGTGCACACCGGGCGAAACGGTCAGTTGTTCAGGGCTGGGCGAGTGAACAGCGGGAGATCTCCCGTCGGCTGAGGCGAGCCAGGCATCGATGCCGGTGAGCAGCCGCTCGCGTACGTCGTCCGGAGCGTACGACGCGTGCACCGAGTGACGGGCCAGCTCCGCGAGCTCGGCGTCGTTCAACCCGTGCACGCTGCGGGCCAGCTCGTACTGCGCGGCGAGCCGGTGGCCGAAGAGCAGCGGGTCGTCCGCGCCGAGCGCGACGGTGACGCCGGCGTCGAGGAGCCATCGCAGCGGCACCTGGGCCGGTGTGCTGTACACGCCGAGCGACACGTTCGACCACGGGCAGACCTCCAGCGGCACCCGCTCCCGTACGAGGCGCTCGAGCACAGAGCCGTCCTCCACGGAGCGCACGCCGTGCCCGACCCGGCCGGCGTGGAGCTCGTCCAGGCAGGTGCGCACGCTGGCGGGACCGAGCAGCTCGCCGCCGTGCGGCACGCCGGGCAGCCCGGCACGCCTGGCGATCCGGAACGCCCGGGCGAACTCCTCGGTGTGGCCGCGCCGCTCATCGTTGGAGAGGCCGAAGCCGAACACGCCGCGGCCCGCGTACTGCCCGGCCAGCCGGGCGAGCGTGCGCGCGTCCATCGGGTGGCGTACGCGGTTCGCCGCGATGACGAGACCGATGCCGACGCCCGTTCGCCTGGCTGCGTCCGCGGCCGCGTCGAGCACCAGCTCGGTGAACGCGGTCAGCCCGTCGAACATGCCCGCGTAGCCGGAGGGATCGACCTGGATCTCCAGCCAGCCGGAGCCGTCGGCCCGCTCGTCCTCGGCTGCTTCCCGCAGCAGCCGCCGGACGTCGGCCTGCGTACGCAGGACCGATCGGGCGGTGTCGTACAGCCGCTGGAAGCGGAACCAGCCGCGCTCGTCGGCGGCCGACAGGTGCGGCGGCCACTGGTCGCGCAGCGCGTCCGGTAGCCGCACGCCGTGCTGGTCGGCCAGCTCGACGAGCGTGCCGTGGCGCATCGCCCCGGTGAAGTGCAGGTGCCGGTGCGCCTTGGGCAGCAGGGTCAGCGGCCGCGGCACGTCAGCGTCACTCGGCCTCGGAGAACAGCCTCTGCAGGCGGGATACGCCCTCGACGAGGTCGTCGTCGCCGAGCGCGTACGACAGCCGCAGGTAGCCCGGCGTGCCGAACGCCTCGCCCGGCACGACGGCGACGTTCGCCTCCTCCAGCGCCAGCTCGGCGAGCTCGACCGTCGTCTGCGGGACGCGCCCGCGGATCGGCCGGCCGATTAGGTCCTGCACGGCCGGGTACACGTAGAACGCGCCCTCCGGTGTCGGGCAGCTGACCCCGGGTATCTCGTTCAGCATCGAGGTGATCGTGCCGCGGCGCCGGTCGAACGCCGCCCGCATCGCCGCGACCGCGTCGAGGTCACCGGAGACCGCCGCGAGCGCCGCCCGCTGGGAGACATTGGCGACGTTGCTGGACATGTGCGAGTGCAGCTTGGCGGCCGCGGCGACCACGTCGGGCGGGCCGATCAGCCAGCCGACCCGCCATCCGGTCATCGCGTACGTCTTCGCGACGCCGTTCAGCACCACGCAGTTGTCGGCGATCTCCGGGACGCGTACCGGCATGGAGGTGAACTGCGCATCGCCGTACACGAGGTGCTCGTAGATCTCGTCGGTCACGACCCACAGGTCGTGCTCCACGGCCCAACGGCCGATCGCCCCGACCTCGTCCGCCGTCTGCAGGGCACCCGTCGGGTTGGACGGCGAGCAGAACAGCAGCACCTTCGTACGGTCGGTGCGAGCACGCTCGAGTTGTTCGACGCCGACGTGGTACCCGGTCGACTCGTCGACGACCACCGGCACCGGCACGCCGCCCGCCAGCTTGATCGCCTCGGGGTACGTCGTCCAGTACGGCGTGGGCAGCAGCACCTCGTCGCCCGGGTCGAGCAGCGCCGCGAACGTCTCGTAGACCGCCTGCTTGCCGCCGGTCGTGACCAGGACCTGCCCCGGCTCGATCTCGTACCCGGAGTCGCGGGCGGTCTTGGCCGCGATCGCCGCGCGCAGCTCCGGCAGTCCGGTGGCAGGCGTGTACTTGTGGTTGCGCGGGTCGCGGCAGGCGGCGACCGCCGCTTCGACGATGTGCTCGGGGGTCGGGAAGTCGGGCTCCCCGGCCCCGAAGCCGATGACCGGCCTGCCCTCGGCCTTGAGCGCCTTCGCCTTGCTGTCCACGGCGAGGGTGGCCGACTCGGTGATTCCCGCGAGGCGGGCGGAGACCCGGTGGCCGGTGTCCTGACTGGTCATTGTGGAGGAGGCCATGGGTCTATGGTGACACCAGATGGTTGATCCCTTGGTCGGTGGTCGTGAAACGTGAATGATCGCTTGCGGGGGCGACGGTGCCAGCGCCAAGTGGCGGCGATTACGACGAGCGCCCACGAGTAACCATCACCGACCCAGCTACAAGGAATCAACCATCTGCGGTGACTCTCGGTGCCGGCCGGTCCACCGGCTGAGACGCGGCGCGCGGGCGGCCGGTTCGACGCGGCGCCCGCTGGCCACGTACACTGCATAGGCTGGCGGTTCAGGCTGGTCGGCGGCGCGTACCCCGAGCCGGTCATGAACGGCCGAAGGGCAGTAGCTCAATTGGTAGAGTCCCGGTCTCCAAAACCGGCGGTTGGGGGTTCGAGTCCCTCCTGCCCTGCAGCCTGGGAGCCACCGGCTCCTGTAGGTCGTACCGACGCCGGTATGCGGTGTCGGGAAGGTGAGGCAGTGAGGACCAAGTGACCGAGACGAAGGGCTCGACCAAGACCGGCGGGAACTCGGCCGCGGAGCGATCGGCCGAGTGGGCGCCGCCGGGCGTCGTGCGCAGCTTCCTGCGCGCCCCCGGGGTCTTCTACCGGCAGTCGGTCGCTGAGCTGCGCAAGGTCAACTGGCCCACCCGCAAGGAGGTCACCACCTACACCTCGGTGGTCCTCGTGTTCGTGCTGGTGATGATCGGCATCGTGACCGGCCTGGATCTCCTGTTCGGAAAGGGAGTGCTCGCGATCTTCGGTTGAGCACGCGATCCACCGTCCAGGCGCCATGCCGTACCCCCACCACGCTGACCCGAGAGGGAGAACCAAGCCATCGTGACCGAAACTCCGCCAAACGGCACGCCGGGGCAGGTTGACGAGTCCGGCGGTTTGGATGCGACCGAGCCCGGTGCCGCCGAGGAGCCCGGCCGCACAGAGCCGGACGCCGCTCGTCCCGACATGCTGCCCGAGGAAGGGCGCACCGAGGCCGAGGAACTGCCGAGCGAGCAGATGTACGGATCGGGTGAGACCGCGGCCGACGCGCAGGACGAGCCGGAGACCCGCGCGGGCAGCGACCTGGTCGATACGGTCGAGGGCCTCTTCCAGGCCCAGCATCAGGAGCCGGAGCCGTACCAGGCGGAGCCCGCGGCGGCAGCCGAGCCCGAGGCGGCCGCCGACGCGGCCGACGAGCAGTCACCGGCCGAAGTCGAGGAGGAAGAGGAGCCCGATCCGCTCGCCGAGCTGCGCGACCGGCTGCGCGGGTCCATCGGTCACTGGTACGTGGTGCACTCGTACGCCGGTTACGAGAACCGGGTGAAGACCAACATCGAGAGCCGGATGAGCTCCCTCAACATGGAGGAGTTCATCTACGAGGTGGCCGTTCCCACCCAGGAGGTCACCGAGGTCAAGAGCGGCAAGCGGCAGCAGGTCACCGAGAAGATGCTGCCCGGCTATGTCCTCGTCCGGATGGACCTCAGCGACGAGTCGTGGTCGGTGATCCGGCACACGCCCGGTGTCACCGGCTTCGTCGGGATCGGCAACGCGCCCGCGCCGCTCTCCACCGACGAGGTCGTCGCGCTGCTCGCGCCCGCGATCGAGAAGAAGCCGAAGCGGGAGGCGCCGAAGACCGTCGAGTTCGAGGTCGGCGAGTCGGTCACCGTGATGGAGGGACCGTTCGCCACCCTGCCCGCGAGCATCAGCGAGATCAACACGGACTCGCAGAAACTGAAGGTGCTGGTGTCGATCTTCGGCCGGGAAACTCCGGTCGAGCTCTCCTTCGACCAGGTACAGAAAATCTAGAAAGAAGCGAACAGGACCACACATGCCTCCGAAGAAGAAGCTCGCGGCGATCGTCAAGCTGCAGATCCAGGCCGGAGCGGCGACCCCGGCGCCCCCGGTCGGTCCCGCGCTCGGCCAGCACGGCGTCAACATCATGGAGTTCTGCAAGGCGTACAACGCCGCCACCGAGCAGCAGCGCGGCAACGTCGTGCCGGTGGAGATCTCGGTGTACGAGGACCGCTCGTTCACCTTCGTCACCAAGACGCCGCCGGCCGCAGATCTGTTGAAGAAGGCCGCGGGGCTCGACAAGGGCAGCGGCGAGCCGCGCAGGACGATGGTCGGCACGGTCAGCGGCGCTCAGGTCAAGGAGATCGCGCAGACCAAGCTCGCCGACCTGAACGCGAACGACATCGACGGTGCCGCCAAGATCGTGGCCGGCACGGCCCGGTCGATGGGTCTCACCGTCACCGATTAGTCAGCTATCCGCAGTCGTGGGAGGCCTTACTAAGGAGACCATTACTAGCTGGACAGTCGAGACAGCATTGCTGTACGTCCGTTTGCCTCGACTATCGGATAGTTAATGATCTCCTTAGCAGCGCGGCCGCACCACAATCCCGGACAGAGGAGTTTCAGGGGAAATGACGCGCTCGAAGGAATACCGCAGCAGTGCCAGCAACATCGACTTCGACCAGACGTACGCGCCGGCCGACGCCATCAAGCTCGTGAAGCAGGGCGCGCGGAGCGCGTTCGACGAGACCGTCGAGGTGGCCGTCCGGCTCGGCGTCGACCCGCGCAAGGCCGACCAGATGGTGCGCGGCACCGTCAACCTGCCGCACGGCACCGGCAAGACCGCCCGCGTGCTCGCCCTCGCCGGTGGGCAGAAGGCCGACGAGGCGACCGAGGCGGGGGCCGACTACGTCGGTTCGGACGACCTCATCGCGCGGATCCAGGACGGCTGGCTGGACTTCGATGCCGTGGTCGCGACGCCGGACATGATGGGCAAGGTCGGTCGCCTCGGCCGGGTGCTCGGTCCGCGCGGCCTGATGCCGAACCCGAAGACCGGCACGGTGACCATGGACATCGCCAAGGCGATCGGCGACATCAAGGGCGGCAAGATCGAGTTCCGCGTCGACCGGCACGGCAACCTGCACTTCATCGTCGGCAAGGCGTCGTTCGGCGAGGAGCAGCTCGTCGACAACTACACCGCGGCGATGGACGAGGTCGTCAGGCTGAAGCCGTCGACGTCCAAGGGCCGCTACATCAAGAAGATCACCGTCTCCTCCACGATGGGCCCCGGCGTACCGGTCGACCCGAGCCGCGCCCGCGCGGCCGTCGCCGCCATCTAGTTCCTAGGGCGTGTCTGCCCCCTCGGCGGGACCCGCGGGGAAGATGATCACGGTATGTCACTGGTCCGCAAATAGGTGCTGTTGAGGCCGGTGTGGCTGGTACCGCCGATACTCGCGCCAGCAGCCCCCGCTCGGCCGAGGCCCCTACCAAGATCCGTTTCTTCCGGCCGCGACGCGCAGGTTTCTGCGCGTTGCGGCCACACCGAACAGATCTTGACCTGGCGAGCCATCACGGTAAGCACTCGTGGCTGGCGGGTGGGCGGAGCATCGTCGGTCCGTGTGGACGCAGCTCGGCGGGACCCGCGGTCGGTTGCCGCGCGGTAGCTGACCGGGCTCACGGGAAGGCGCGCGGAAACCGACCGGAGTCCAGGCCGTCGAAGGCCGAGTGGTCAAGGGGGACGCGTCCTGAGGC
>JBOHBN010000190.1:0-26673 GCA_050698355.1 Streptosporangiales bacterium
GGTCGGGATGCCGTTGCAGGACGTCGACGCCGGTGACGAGCATGCCGGGCGTGCAGAACCCGCACTGCAGGCCGTGTTCGGCGGAGAACGCCGCGCGCAGCTCGTCGATGGCCGGGCCGGACAGACCCTCGACCGTGACGACCTCGCTGCCGTCGCAGGACGCGGCCAGCGTGATGCACGACCGCGCGGGAGCGCCGTCCAGCAGTACGGTGCAAGCGCCGCAGATGCCGTGCTCGCAGCCGAGGTGCGTGCCGGTCAGGTCGAACCGCTCGCGCAACAGGTCGGCCAGCGACAACCGAGCCGGGACGGTGGCCGACCGTGCGGCACCGTTCACCATGAGGCCTACGGTCACCTCGTCCACGAAGCGTCCTCCTTCGCGATCGCCTGCTGGAGCGCGCGCCAGACCGTCACCCCGTGCAGGTGCGCGCGATACCGCTCCGCACCGGTGGCCGGTGGGTCGAGAGCGCCGGCGACCGACTCGAGCACATCGTCGTGCGCCAGGTCGGATCGCTCCTTGCCGACGACGTACGACTCCGCCGTCTCCATCCGCAGCGGCGAGCCGCCCGCCGCGCCGAGCCAGACGTCGGCAGCCGCGACTCGCGCGTCGTCGCCCGCCCGTACCAGCGCCACGGCGAACGACTCGCTGAACTCACCCACCTTGCGCGCGGCCTTGTAGAACCCCCACCGCGTACGCGGGGACGGCGCCGGTACGTCGACGGCGGTCACCAGCTCGTCGTCCTCCAGCGCGCTCGTGAAGAACCCCTCGACGAACGTGCGCGCGGAAAGCTCGCGCTCGCCGCGAGCCGAACGGGCGACCACGGTCGCGTCGAGCGCGGCCATGACGACCGGCCACTCGGCGGACGCGTCGGCGTGCGCGAGGCTGCCGCCGATCGTGCCGCGGTTGCGGATCGCGCGGTAGCCGATACCGGCTGCGACCTCCCGCAGCAGTCCACCCGTCGGGTCGTCGACGCGGCCGTCCTCGAACGCGGCGTGCACCACACCCGCGCCGTACCTGGTGCCACCGGTCGGGGCGGCGCCGGTCGCGCGCAGCTCGGCCAGCTTGCTCACGTCGATGAGTACCGACGGCTGGCCCAGCCGCATGTTCAGCAGCGGCAGGAGGCTCTGCCCGCCCGCGAGGACCTTGCCCTCGTCGCCGTGCTCGGCGAGCAGGCCGACGGCATGGTCCACGTCGGTGGCGGCGAGGTAACCAACTGCTGGCGGCTTCATGAGCGGCTCCCTGGCCAGGCGGCCGTGTCCGGATGGCCGTCGGTACGCGCGTCGCGCGGCGTCCGATCGTGCAAGGCCAGCCAGAGCCGCGCCGGCGTGATCGGGGTGTGGTTCACGGCCACGTCGTACTCGCGCAGCGCGTCGGTGACCGCGTTGGCGACCGCGGCCGGCGGCGCGATCGCGCCGCCCTCACCCATGCCCTTGATGCCGAGCACGGTGAACGGCGAGAGCGTCTCCATGTGCCCGGTGCGTACGTCTGGCACCTCGCCGGACCCGGGCAGCAGGTAGTCCATGAACGTTGTGGACTTCGGCTGACCGTCCTCGTCGTAGGTGAACTCCTCCAGCAGCGCCGAGCCGATGCCCTGCGCGACGCCGCCGTGGATCTGCCCGTCCACGATGAGCGGGTTCACCACGCACCCGCAGTCCTCGGCGACGACGTAGTCGAGCAGCCGCACGTCACCGGTGTCGGTGTCGACCTCGACGACCGCGACGTGGGTGGCATACGAGTACGCCCCTGTGTCCACCTCGGGCTGGTACGCGTCGGTCACCTCCAGCATGGGCGCCACGCCGTCGGGAAGCTTGTCGACGTTCAGGTACGCCGCCGCGCCGACCTCGGCCAGGCTGACGGCCGACTCGGGGCCCAGCGCCTTGCCCTCGGCGAGGGTCACCTCGCTTGCATCGCAACCCATCAGCCCGGCCGCCACCTGCTTGATCTGGTCGGCCAGCTTGCCGCAGGCGCGGTGCGTGGCACCGCCGGCCATGACCATGCTGCGGGAGGAGAACGTGCCCATGCCGTATGGCGAGGTGTCGGTGTCGCCGTGCCTGACGCTGATGGCGCCGGGATCGATGCCGACCGCGTCACTCGCGACCTGGGCGAGGCTGGTCTCCAGGCCCTGGCCGTGCGACTGGATACCCGTGCTCAGGCTGAGGCTTCCGGACGGGTCGAGCGTCGCCTTCACCGACTCGAACCCGAACACGACCGGCAGGCCGCGCTGCGCCCATTCGGCTGTGCCGTGCGCGGTCTGCTCGGTATAGGTGGAGTAGCCCACACCGATGCGCTTGTGCGGATCGCCCGCGCTCGCGGCCTGACGGAGGCGTACCTCGTCGTGCTCCACGGTGTCGGCGGCCATCCGCAGCGAAGCGGCGTAGTCGCCGCTGTCGTAGATCCGCCCGGTCACCGAGGTGTACGGCATCTCGCCCGGACGGATCAGGTTGCGCTCGCGTACGCGCCGGGGATCCATCGACAGCGCGTGCGCGATCTCGTCGATGGTGCGCTCGATGGCGAAACACGCGCCGGGACGCGCCACGCCGCGGTACGGCCCGAGCGGAGGCTTGTTCGTCGCGACCGTCGTTGCGGTGAAGCGGTAGTTGCGCAGCCGGTACGGCCCCGGGATGGTGCCGGACGACATGCCCGCTTCCATCGCCGCGGTCCATGGCCACACCGAGTACGCGCCGCAGTCGACGAGCACGTCGGCCTCGATGGCGAGCAGCTCGCCGTCCGCCGCGGCGTGTGCGGTCACGCGGTAACGGTGGTCACGGGCGTGCGCGGCGCCGACCAGGTGTTCCCAGCGATCCTCTATCCACCGCACTGGGTAGTCGACGCGCATGGCCACGGCGGCGAGCAACACCTCTTCGGGGTCGAGGTTGCACTTGATGCCGAACCCGCCGCCGACGTCGGGCGCCACGACGCGCAGCCGCCGCTCCTCCATGCCGAGCAGGTCGGCGAGCGCGCTGCGCACCAGGTGCGGCACCTGGGTGGACGCGTACAGCACCAGCTGGTCGAGCCGGTGGTCGTAGTACGCCACGCAGCCGCGGGTCTCCAGCGGGATGCCGCTGTGCCGGCCCATCTGGTAGTAGCGGGTGATGCTGACGTCCGCCTTGGCCGCCGCCTCGTCGACCGCCCCGAGGTCGCCTGCCGTGGCGAGGAACGTGTTGTCCGGCCACTGGTCGTGCACCTTCGGGGCATCCGGTTCGAGCGCCGCGACCGGGTCGACGACCGCGGGCAGCGGGTCGATGTCGACGTCGACCTGCTCGGCCAGGTCTTCAGCTCTCGCGCGGTCATCGGCGACGACGAGCGCGACCGGCTCGCCCACGAAGCGCACCTTGTCGGCCGCCAGCAACGGGTACTCCGAATGCCGGAACGCGGGGTGCTTGGCGTCGGCGACGATCGGGCGGGCGACACCGCGCAGGTCGGCGGCCGTCCAGAACTCCGCGTCGGCGACGCCGTCCGGCTTGCCCAGGTGCTGGATCCGCCCGTGCGGCAGCTGGCTGCGTACGAACGCCACGTCGCGCATGCCGTGCAGCTTGATGTCGGCGAGGAAGTTGCCGCGCCCGTGCAGGTGCCTGCGGTCTTCCTTGCGCTGCACGCGCGCACCGACCCCGCGCGGGGTCGGCGACTGCACCGTCATCGTCGATCTTCCCTACCGCTCGTATGTGCGTGCCTCGAAGGTGATGCAACCGTCCGGGGTTTGCCATGGGCCGTGCGCCATGCCGGGCGGGCGGCAGGCGTACTGGCCGGCACCGAACACCTTGTCGAGAGTCAGGTCGTGCAGCGCACCGGAGTAGACGATCACTTCTTCCCAGAAGTCGTGCTCCTGCACGCCCATCGGCGTGGTGTCGCACCCGGGATCGAACTTCAACAGCCGCGTGTAGCTACCGGTGTCCTCGTCCTTGGCGAGGATCATCTCGGTCAGGCCCTGGACGCCGCCGACGGGCGTCCACTCCCGCTGCGCGTCGAACGGGTCCCAGAACTCCATCTCCGGCTTCGGCACGGTATTCCCCTCTACTCGTCCAGAACGGGTAGCTCGTCCACGCGGTACTCGCAGCGCAGGCTACGGTCCAGCACCGGGTCGACCAGCTCGACCTGGAAACCCCAGCCGGCCTTGAACTGCCCGCCGATGATCGGAAGCGTGCCCGACCACACCACGTCGCCGTCCTCGCGGCCGGCCCGGCCCTCGATCTCGGCGAGGAGCGCGTCGGGCGTCATCATCGACGCGACAGTGCCGTCCTGGTACGGCGTCGCGGCGCTGTCTTCGAGGACCGCGGCACGCAACTGCAGCTCGTCCCAGTGGTCGGCGACCTCCTCCATGGGCCAGACTTGTGCGCTCATCGGCTTGTCCACGCACTGCTTTGACCTGACGATGGAGTGCTCCTCCAGCTCGCGGTCGGTGTGGTCGGATCCGGTGCCGACGTACACCCGTCCGCCGTGCAGAAGCAGCACGAACTCGGCCTCACCGGCCGTACGCGCGCCGTACACGGAAATCCGCGTATCGGTCGTGACTCGTGCCGGTACGAGCGGGAACACGCTAGGCACCCGCGCCGGGGCCGGGATGCCTTGGTCGGCCAGCTCGCGCACGTGTGCCTCTACCGCCGCCTGGTCCCTGCCGGTGTACCCGGCGAGGAACACCCGCGACGGCTCGAAGTCCAGCGGCTCGCTGCCCGCTGTGCTGACTACGTCGAATCGCATGCCACTCCTAGGACTCGGTCGGCCAACGCAGGGTAGTCCGCACGCGCAGCGCGCACCGCCTCGACGTCGATATCGCACCGCAGCACGCCGGGACGGTCGTCCAGCTCACCGCGGGCCGTACCCCACGCGTCGTACGCCGCCGACGCGCCGAGGAACGTGCTCACCCCCTGCCGTCCCGACGCGTTGCAGGCGACCAGCGCGGCCTGGTTCTCGATCGCGCGCGCCCGGCACAGGCACCGCCACGCGTCGATACGCGGGAACGGCCAGCCGGCCACGACGAGGAAGACCTCCGCGCCCTGGTCCACCATCGCGCGGTACAGCTCGGGAAAACGCAGGTCGTAGCAGGTGGACAGCCCGTAGTGGGTCCCGCCGATCTCAGCGGTGACGACCTGCTCGCCGCGGGTCAGCACCTGCTGCTCGCGTGAGCCGTACCCGTACAGGTGGATCTTGCGGTACGTCGCCGCGACCTCGCCGTGGTCGTCGATCAGCACCGTGGTGTTGTAGAGGTCGTCGCCGTCGCGCTCCACCAGGCTGCCGGCGCACAGCACGACCCCGCACTCCCGCGCCAGGTCGGACAGCGCGGCCACCGTCGGCCCGTCCAGGCCCTCGGCCACCGACGGGTAGTCGTCGAAGCCGAAGTAGCCGGGCAGCCACATCTCCGGCAGCAACACCAGCTCCGCGCCGGCCTCCGCCTCCGCGCGTACGGCCGCGGAAACCTCGGCAGCCCGGTCCGCCGCCGAGTCGTCGTCGGCGACGCGGAGCTGGACAGCGGCAACCCTCACCTGCCCGTCACCCGTTCAGCTCGGCGTCGATGTGCTCCTTGATGTGGTCCAGCTGTTCCAGGTCGTCGTTCAACGGCCCGAGCACTGCGTAGTCCATGCCGTGCTCGGCCAGCTCGGCAAGGCGGCCCACCTGGTGACCGGTCTCGCCCAGCAGGTAGCACTCCTGCAGGTGCTCGTACGACCGGTGCGTGCCGAACGCCTCCTCCGCCGGCTGCTGCTGCTCGTCCAGCGCCTGCGCGCGGGTCTTACCCGGGCTGACGTGGATGAAGTTGCAGTGCGCGAACCGCAGCGAGTCGACCGGGCGGTTGATCTCGCCCAGGTACGCCTTGACCTTCTCCCAGTCACGCAGCAGGAACTCCTGCGTGCCCGAGCATCGCGACAGCCACGCGTCCGCCTTGCCGATACGACGCATCACGCTCGGCGGGACGTCGGCCACGTCGTGGTACTCGTCGTCGGGCACCCGACTGCCGCCCGACACCCAGATCTCCGGCATCCGCAACGGACGCGGCTCGATCGTCACGTCGTCGAACTGGTAGAAGCGCCCGTGGAAGCTGACATTGTCCTGCGTCAGCAGCAGCCTGACCGCCTCGATGATCTCGTCGGTGCGCTTGCCCCGCTCGGAGATGTGCGTGCCCGTCGCCTCGAACTCCTGCGGATACCACCCCGGGCCCACACCGAAGACGTAGCGGTCGTTGGACAACCGCATCAGCGTCGAGATCTCCTTGGCCAGCAACACCGGGTTGCGCAGCGGCAGCACCAGGATCCCCGTGCCGATCCGCGCGCGCTCGGTCAGCGCGGCCGCGTACGTCAGCACCGACATCGGCTCCAGCCACGCATTGCCGTACAACCCCGGCGCCGTCAACAGGTGATCGATATCCCAGATATCGAAATCGAGCTCCTCACAGCGGGTGATGTACCGCTGCAACCGCTTCACCTTCTGCTGCTGTTCCTCGCCGCCCGCCACCTGCCAGGCGTACGACGGAAGCCAGATGCCGATCTTCACGCTCACGGGCTCACCTCCGATTTAGAATACAATAGTCTGTCGCCTGGTGCGCGAGCAAGGGCCCGGTGACACAGTTGTGCGATCAGGTGGTGATGCGCTCGGCCTTGAGGTACGCCAGGGACGCGTTCAGACCCTCGCGGATGTGCTTTTGCAGGAGTGCGGCCGCGGCCTTCGAGTCGCCCTTCTCGACCAGGTCGACGAGCTCGATGTGCTGGCCGTGGGAGACGGCCTGGCGTTCCCTGTCCGGCCTGCAGTGCATGACGAACCGCTGGCAGCTGTGCCACAGGATGCGCAACGTACGCAGCAACACGCCGTCACCGAGCGCGTCGAACAGCGCGAAGTGGAAGCTGTGGTGTGCCTCCAGGTACTCCTCGCTGACGCCGTCGTCGCCGAGCGCCTGCATCCGTTCGGCCCAGAACCGCATGGTCGCCACCATCGTCGCGTCGGCGGACTTCGCCGCACGCTTGGCGGCGATCATCTCGATGTGTTCGAGCAACCGGAAGCAGTCCTCGAGGTCCTGCTCGGTCAGCGGGCGTACGATCGCGCCTCGCCGCGGCACGTTGTCGACGAGGCCCTCGGCCTCCAGCTGGCGCATCGCCTCGCGCAGCGGCACCCGGCTGATGCCGAACTCCTCGGCCAGCGCGTACAGCGGCACCCGCTCACCCGGCCCGAGCCGGCCGAGGACGATGCGCTGACGGACCTCTGCAGTGACGTACTCGACGATCGTCTCGGGTGGGGTGGACCTGGTACCGGGCACCTTCGCTGGTGACATCACTACCGGTCCAACCTCCCCGTCGACTCGAGCCATTATGGACTACTCAGCCACCTGAACCGCTGAAGGTGGTCGCCGGGTAGAACTTCTCCTGCGTCCACTTGCCGTGCTTCACCTCCAGGATCGCGTACGAGCCGGCGACCGTTCCGGACTTGTCGAAGTCGACGGGACCGGAGGCACCGTCGTAGTCGATGTCCTTGTCCTTCGACAGCGCCGAGGCGGCGTCCGTGAACGCCGACACCTTGGTGCCGCCCGGTCCGGCGACATCGCGCAGCTCCTCGTTGATCGCCGACCCGCAGGTGCTGCCGGCAGCCACCGCGGCCAGGCCCACCAGCATCGTGGCGTCGTAGATGTTGGACACGAACAAGCCGGGTTCGCTGCCGTACTCCTGCTTGTACGCCTTCGCGAACGCCTTGTACGGCGCGCGGCTCGTGTCCGACTGCGCGCTCTCGGCCTGCATGCCGTTCGCCCAGCCCGCGCCCCCGACCTGCTTCACCACGGTCGGTACGGCCATGTCCGCGGAAAGCACCACCTGGTCGCTCGGGTAGCCGTTGTTACGCAGCTCCTTCAGGATCGTGATGCCCGACTCCTGCCCGCCGGCGAGGAAGATCCCGTCGGCCTTCGCAGACGTCGCCTGCTGGACGACCGACTGGTACGAGGGCTGGCCCGCGTTGTACTTGATGACCTTCGCGACCTTGCCGCCCCCGGACTCGTACGCCTTCTGCAGGGCCTTGGCGATTGACACCGTCGACTGGTCGTTCTGGACGAGCAGGACGACCGAGTCCTCGTTCTTGTCCCGCAACCACTGTGCGGCCGCTTCGCCGTCGGCGGAGTCCGAGGCGACGGTCCGGTAGATCCACTCACCACCCAGGCGGTCCAGGTTCACGGTCCCGGCGAAGTGGGAGATGATCGGCGTCTGCGAACGCTCGGCCAGCTTGACCATCCCGACGATCGGTCCGGACGAGGGCCCGATGATTGCCGAGACCTCCTCGTTCTTGATCATCGTGGTGGCTGCGCGCACACCCTCCTGGACGTCGGTCTTCTCGTCGTTGACGACGGTGTCGACCTTCCACCCGGACGGCAGCTTGCCCGACGATTTCATCTGCTTGACCGCGAGCTCGAAGCCCTGCTTCGAGCCCTTCCCGAAACTGCCCAGCTCGCCGGTGAAGTCGGTCAGCAGCCCGAGCTTCAGCGTCTTCCCGCAGTCGCTCGCGGCACCGCTCCCCCCGCCACCGCCACAGGCGGTGGCAAGGAGAGCCGCAACGGACAGGAGCGCGCCCGCACGTACGAACCGTCCGCGGGCCCTTCGACGATGGGACATCTGTTCTCCTTTAGGACTGTGGGGCTGGGTGCCCTTGGTCACCCTGGGCGAATACGAGCTCCATCACGTCACTGCCCGACAGGTCGCGCGCGGCGCCCTCGAAGCGAACCTCCCCGCCGTCGAGCACGTACGCGCGGTGCGCCGCAGCGAGTACGGGTTCGGGGTTCTGCTCGACAACCCAGACGACCGTCGTGCCGGCGGCGGCGATCTCGACGATCCAGTTGGTGAGCGCCTGGCTCGCCATCGGCGCGAGACCCGTGGTCGGCTCGTCGAGCAGCAGCAGCGACGGTGAGGCGACGAACGCCATCGCGACCGCCAGGCTCTGCCGCTCGCCGCCGGAGAGGCTGCCCGCGGCTTGCCTTCCGCGGTCGCGGAGGACCGGGAACCGCTCGTACACGGCGTCGAGGAGCCCGCTGTCGGCGGTCTTTCGCTGCGACAGTGCGAGGTTCTCCTGCACACTGAGGTTCGCGAAGACGTTGCCCTCCTGCGGGACGAAGCCGATCCCGGCGGCCGCCGCGTCCGACGCGCGCCACCGCGTGATGGAACGACCGTCCAGCTCCAGGTCGCCGGACGTCACTCGCAGCACGCGCGCGAGGGTCTTCACGAGTGTGGACTTGCCCGCGCCGTTGGGACCGAGCACCGCGACCAGCTCGCCGTCATCGACGCGCAGGTCGATGTGATGCAGCACGGAGAGCCGCCCGTAGCCGGCTACCAGGTCACGTGCCTGTAGCCGCATGGCCGGCTCCTCTTCCGAGATACGCGGCGATGACCCGCTCGTCGGCCGAGATCTCGTCCGGGGTGCCGGACGTGACGAGCTGACCGGCGGTCATGACGTGGACGACCTCGACGGTGCGCAGCAGGAACCGGAGGTTGTGCTCGACCAGCAGGATCGTCATCCCCTGCTCCCGCAGGGCGAGCAGCAACGACCGCAACGTCTCCTGGTGTTCGACGTCGAGCCCGGCGGTGGGCTCGTCCAGCAACAAGAGGCGGGGCTCCCTGGCGATCTGCCGCGCGATCTCGACCATCCGTCGCTGCCCGCCGGAGAGACCGGGGTACGCGGTGTCGCGCAACCCCGTCAGCCCTACGCGTTCGAGTACGGCTTCGGCACGCGCCCGCTGCTCTCCGCGCCTGCGCAGCAGCAGCGCGCCGAGCACACCCTCCCCGCGGTCCGCGTACGCCACCTCGACGTTCTCTGCGACGGTGAGCGAGGGAAACCCGCGCGGGGTCTGGAACGTGCGGGCGACGCCGAGGGCGGCACAGTCGACCATCGACATGCCGGTCACGTCGTTGCCGTCGACCAGGACCCGTCCAGCCGTCGGGTCGAGCACCCGGCTCACGAGGTTGAACACGGTCGTCTTGCCGGCACCGTTGGGGCCGATCAGCCCGGTGATGCTGCCGGCGGCGACGTCGAAGCTCACGTCCTCGACGGCCTTGATGCCACCGAAGTGGCGGCTCACCCCGTCCAGCGTCACCGGGAGGCTCACTTGCCGGCCTCGCTCTCGCCCGCACCCGCGAGCGCCGGCTCGGGACGGGTCGCCGCCTCGCCGGGATGCTTGCGCTTCGTGAGCCGTACGCGCAGACGTTGCAGCAGCTCGGCCGCGCCTCCGGGCGCGACCCGCAGGATGACGATGAACAGCAACCCTTCCAGCGCGATCTCGACCGCGCCCACGCGGGAGGAGATGACCGGGTTGGTCGCGAGGCCACGCACGATCTCCTGGAAGCCGATCAGCACCACGGCACCCGCGACGGCACCGACGTTGGAACCGATGCCGCCGATTGCCAGGGCGATGAACACGGTGAAGGTCACGTCCGCGCTGAACAGCTCCGGGCTCACGAGCGTCGAGTACCAGGCGTAGATCGCGCCGGCGAAACCCGAGATGAGCGCGCCAATGAGGAAGGCCTGCAGGCGCAGCCGGCGTACGTCCTTGCCTGCCAGCCCGGCCGCGAGCTCGTCGTCGCGGAGCGCCCGCAGCGCCCGGCCGAACGGCGCACTCGTCAACCGCTGCACGATGATAAAGGTCACCGCGACCGCGCACGTCACCAGCGCAGCGAGGAACCAGCTGTACGCCTCGCCGGGTATTGCCATCTCGAACGGCTGCGACAGCCCGGTGAAGCCGAGCGTGCCGTTGGTGACCGCAGTGCCGTTGGTGACAAGCGATCCGAACACCTCGGCGAACGCGAACGTGGTGAGAGCGAGGTACTCCCCGCGCAACCGTAAACAGGGCCAGCCGGTGATGAGCGCGAAGATGACCGCGGCAACACCCGCTCCGATGAACGCCGCCCACATCGGCAGGCCGAAACCGAACTTGTAGCTGTCGAACGCGGTGGGCGGCGGCTGCACGAGGATGACGTAGCCGTACGCACCGGCGGTGAAGTACGCGACGACGCCGAAGTTGATGAGCCCGCCCTGGCCGAGCTGCAGGTTGAGCGCGAGCGCGAGCAGCGCGTAGACGCCGCCGACGGTGGCGACGGTGATGACGAGCTGGGCGAGGTTCATGCGACCCGCACCCGCCTGCCGAAGAGACCCTGGGGACGGAAGACGAGCACGATGATGATGACGAGGAACGCGACCGTCGCGCGGTAACCGCCGGGCACCACCATGGTCGACAGATCCATCGCGAGGCCGAGCGCGAACGCGGCGATGGCGACGCCGTAGATGCTGCCGAGACCGGCGAGTATCGCCACCGACAGGATGAGCAGGATCTGCTCGAACGCGATGTCGGTGGTGAGGGTGCCGAGCACGCCGAGACCGATTCCGGCGACCCCCGCGAATCCGGAGGCGATCAGCCACACGTGGCGGGTGGCGCGCCGTACGTCGATGCCGCGCATCTCGGCCAGCTCACGGTTGTCGGAGATCGCACGGATCGCCGACCCGGCGCTCGTACGCGACAGGAACAGGTGCAGCCCAATGAAGCAGAGCGCGGCGAGCACGACGACCGCGACCTGGTACGGCGTGATGTGCAGCTCGCCGAGGTGCCAGCTGGGCGGCTTGGGGATGGCGAACGACTTGACCCCCGGCGACACGATGGCTTCCACCGTCCCGTGGATCAGGTACACGACTCCGACCGAGACGATGAGCAGGATCTCGGGGCCGCGCGACAGCATCGGCTCGTACACGATGCGCCCGAGCCCCAGGCCGAGCGCCGCGACGACCACGATGGCGATCGCCGCCGACGCGAGGAAAGGCAGGCCACCGGGAACCGACAGGCCCCACGTCAGCAACGCCGCGACCGACATCAGCTCCGCGTGCGCGATGTTGAGGAACTTGTGCACGCGGCTCACCAGCGCGAAACCCAGCGTGGCCATGAGCAGGAAGGCCCCGTCGACCACGCCGAACACCGCGTACTGGAGCATCGCCTCGCCTCGACTTCCGAATTTAGTATTCAGTAGTCTTAAGTCTGTCGGCGAAGCGTGTCAACGGGTGAACCGGGACGGGTTTGCTTACGTGTTGGTTACGCTCACGCGGCGGCGATGCGGCGGCGAGAGTTGTCAGTACGTGGTTGAGCTATAGCTCAACCACGTACTGACAACGTGGGCAACACCAGTGCGAGGGTGCGCTGGCTACGTTCAATGGCCGAGCCCAGAGCGGCCGTCGCGCGGCGATACGACTCAGGCGACGACGATGACGCGGGCGCCGACCCTTTCGTAGGTGTCCTTGGCGCGAGCATCGCGCGTGGCGAGCTCAGCCCCGTGCTCCGCCGCAGCAAGTGCGACGAGGGCGTCGTAGACGGCGCCGCCGGCAATCCCTAGCTGCGCAATCGCACCCGGAAGGCGAGCCGCCGTATCCGACCCGAGCGTGAACGGGGCGCCGAAGCGTTCGTCCATCAGCCGAGCCGCGTCCGCGGGCGCCAGCCGCAGGTCACCGGGCAACCGCGTCAGCACCGCGTAGGTCTCCGCCACCGCGTGCCCGCTGAGCGCCACGTCTCGTCCCGCCCACCACGCGACGACGGCAGCGTGCGCGGTGTGGGTTCGAACGAGCAGCGGCACCGCGACGCTGGTATCCAGCGCAACGGGTTGGTTCACCGGCGCCCGGCGTCGACAAGGCCGAACACGTCCTCGTCGTCGATCGTGGTCTCACCGGTTGCCACAAGAGTGCCATCCTCCTGCTCGAGCCGTGCCGTGCGGCCGGCGGGTAGCAGCTGGAGTCCGGCGCCGTACCGGGAGATATCCACTGCAGACCCCGGCTGTAGCCCCAACGCGGCGCGGAGCGCCTTCGGGATGACGATGCGTCCGACGGAGTCGACGAGAGCCTTCATGGGAATAGCCTACCAGTAGGATCCCAGTTGGGCGTGGCTCAACATCTCGAGGCGAGTGCCGCCGCGAGCGGAGTGGGCCTGCGCGCTGTCAGGCGCCGTCGCTACCCACGCGGGTGCGAGGCAGAGTGGCCCGGACGATGCGCGGGAGGACGGGTGCGAGCGTGCGTTCGCGAACGCAGCCGCGCCAGACACCGAGGCCGTACGCGACCTCTCCCGCGACGTACGGCAGCGGGTTGCGGACGGTTCGCGCCCGCGACGCCTCGACCAGGGGCGGCGCGAGCAGCAGGGCGAGCCCGAGCGCCCGGCAGGACCCACCGCGTGACGCTGCGAATGCGAGCAACGGCAGCGCCAGCTGGGTACTCGCGCGGCCGAGCCCGACGACGGTCTGGCCCATCGCGGCCGAAGACACGGGGATCGCCGCGCGCAGGGGCACGCCGGCGCGCACGAGCGTCACCACCAGGGCCACGGTGGTCGCCGCGGTGACGGCCGCCCCGGCCGCCGGCCTGCGCGCCGCGAACAACCCCACGGCCGCCGCCGACCAGGGATGCAGCACTGCGGGAGCCAGCCGTCCCGGGTGCCGCCTGCTGAGCGGAGCGGCCGACGTGCCGTAGCGGAACCTGCGGACGAGCGCGGCCCGCTCGCTGCGCGGTTCGAGGTGGTCCACCCGTACACGCGGGTCGTAGCGGACAGTCCAGCCCGCGTCGACCAGCCGCCACACCCGGTCGACGTCCTCGCCGTAGCGCAGTGCCTCGTCGAAGCCGCTGGCGAGCGCGGCACGCCGTACGACGAGAGCGGCGGTCGGCACGTACGGCACCGGACCCATCGGCGCGACCGCCGCTTCCCGGCTCCCCATGTCCAGTGGCGACGCGACCGCCGCGCCGTACGGGTCCGACCGCGCCCGACCCACGACGCGCGGAGCACAGGCCCCCACGCGCCGGTCGAGGAAGTGACCGGCAAGCTCGCTCACCCATCCCGGCGTCGGGATGCAGTCGCTGTCCAGGAACGCGACCAGCTCCGTCTCGATCTCGGCGAGCCCGGCGTTGCGGGCGGCCCCGGGACCGCCGGGAACCGCGCGCCTGACCACCCGCGCTCCGTGCCGCGCGCAGACCGCCGCCACGGCACCCGGATCGACCGAGCCATCGTCGACCACGACAACCGGGAGGTCCCGACCGATGGCTGCGAGACACCGCTCCAGGTCCTGCGGGTTGTCCCGAACCGGGACCAGCACCGTCACCGCCGGGCGTGCAGTGCGCGGCGGGCGAGGGTGGGCGGTGCCCGCGTCGACCAGGCGGCGGGCGAGCAGGCCGGTCGCGCGGTCCCGTACGAGACCGGCCGCGAGCGCGCGCCACGCTTCCCGTCCACGCGGCGTCAACCGCAGCATCCGCAGCGGGGCACCACCGAGCACCACCGAACCCCCGCAGAACGTCCGCGTGCTGGGGTCGAGGCTGACGGCGAAACCCTCCGGCAACGGCACCCGCTGCGCGGTCGCCGTCACAGCGCCAGCCCGCCGTCGACGGGTACGACGGCGCCGGTCATCCCGCTGCTCTCCTCACTCGCCAGCCATGCGAGGGCGGCGGCGACCTCGTCGGGATCGAGCAGCCGGTCGAGCGGCTGCTGGGTGGCGAACTGCTCCGCCGACGGCAGGTCGTACAGCCGCGCGCTCTCGTCCAGGATCGGCGTACGCGTCGAACCCGGGCTCACCGCGTTGGCGGTGACGCCGGTGCCGCGCAGCTCCGCGGCGAGCGCGCGTACGAGCCCGGTGACGCCCGCCTTGGCGGCGCAGTACGCGGCGAGCATCGGCAGTCCGCGCGTGGCAGCGGCGGAGGCGACCGCCAGGAACCGGCCGCGCCGCGGCTGCGGTCTGCGCACCAATGCCGGTATCCCGACCCTCGCGAGGGTGACCTGCGCGCCCAGGTCGGTGTCGAGGACCGTGCGTACCTGCTCCGGTGGCATCTGCCACAGCGGCACGCCGCCGGCGATGACGCCTGCGACGCCGACGAGCGCGTCCACACCGCCGAACCGTTGCTCCGCCTCGCCGATCGCCCCACTCATGGCCTCGGCGTCGCGCACATCGGCGTGCACACCTACGACTCGCTCCGGGTCCCCTGCCTCGCGCACGACGGCGTCGAGATCCTCCGGGCCGGCCATGGCGTACGGCAGTGTCGGGTCGTCGGCGCACCGGTCCACGGCCACCACGGCCCAGCCGGCAGCGGCGAGACGCCGCACGGTCGCAGCGCCGATTCCACGACCTGCGCCGGTCACCAGGGCTACCGGGCTCACGCTTCCTCTCTTTCCACGTCGGCAGGTGTCCGCGCGTACCCGCCGCGGTCCAGGTAGTCGAGGAGCGCTTCGGCGGCGTGGGCTGCGTCCGTCGGGCCGACCACCGTCGGGGGGTCGTGCGCCACGAGCACTCCGGTCAGCTGCACCAATCGCTCGTGCGGCGTATCGCCGTAAGGCGGTGGCTGTACCCGCGTACGCGGGCGGTACGGGTGGGGGGCGCCCACCCGTACGCTCGGTTCGTCCGGCGGCGTACGCGGTTGGACAACGGGCACGGGGACTGCGTTCGACGCGAGCGTCGCGGGCAACGAGGCGCGGCGCAGCCGCACCCCGGCGGGCTCGACCGAGCACACCGCGGGCCGGGGAATCCGCAACCGCTCGCGACGCCCGGCGTCCAGCCGGCGCTCGCCGCGCAAGCTGTCGCCGTCCACGTCCAGCCGTACCAGGCCGAGCGCCTGCGCGGCACCCAGCTCGTACGCGAGGAATGCCGGCACCGAACCAGTCCCGCGGTCCGGCGACCGGTCGCCGCACAGCACGACGGCGGGGCTGCCCGCCTCGGCTATGGCTCCGGCGAGCGCTCGCGCGAGCGGCCGCTCGCCGGCGCACAGCTCGCGTACGTACGCCTCGCGCTCCTGCGGCCAGGCGACGCGCATGACCTGCGCGCCGAGCGCCATGGCCTGCCGCAGCGTGTGGTCGGCTTCCGGTGAACCGGCGGCGATCGCCAGCACTCGCCCTGACCACGCCTCGGCGATGCGCAGAGCGTGCTCGAGTGCGGCGAGGTCCGCCGCTGATGCGGTTGCTGACCGGGGATCGCGGTCGATCTCGCCGGTCAGCGGGTCCACGCGCGCCCGCTGGTCGACGTGCCGCAGGCAAACGACGACCAGTGGCTCCTTCACCGGCGTGCTAGCCATGCCGGAACACGACTCCCTGACCGCCGTCCGGGTAGGTCCAACTGATCGCGCCCTCGTGATTGCACACCATGTAGCAGGTGCCGCACTCGAAACACTCCTCGTAGTTGAACAGGATGCCGCCGTCGGCCGTGGGCGCGAACAGGTTGGCGGGGCACGCCACGACGCAGTCCTTGGTCGTGCACGACCGGCAGACGTCGGAGTCCACGGTGATGTGCGGGCGTTCGCCGACCCGGAACTCCACCGTCGCCATCCGGTCCTCGAACGCGATGACCGGCCAGCGCTCACCCGTCACGACGCACCTCCCCAGAGCGCCCGGCAATGGGGACGTTGCCTGACTCGCGTGCCCCCGCATCCACGCTCGCTACGTTGTCGTCGTCGCCCGATGGCCGCATCGATCTCCTCCTCCGCCTTGCGAGCGCGGCGCGGATGACCCGCTCGCTTAACCGGCACCCCCATTGCCGGACGCTCTACCGGAACACCCGTGCCGCCCGCACGGCGTCGACGGCGAGGTCACGCCACCGTACGCCGTGCCGCGTCGCCGCGCGGCGAAGCAGCCGTACGACACCGGGCTTGGGGACCGGATTGGTCACCGTGAACATGCCCTCGGCAAGGTCGGCGAGCAGGCCCGGGTACCGGTGCTGCATCCGGTCGGAAAGCAGCAGGTGCGGGGCGCCGCGCAGCCGCCTGTGGTCGGCCAGCACGAAGTTGCGCTCGATGTCCTTGCGGTACGCGGACAGCGCCGAACGCGACGCGTCGCCAGACGCGGCCGCGCGCGCCGCGGCCTGCCCGGCAGCGAGGCCCGAGCCGATCGCGAAGTTGACGCCCTCGAGCCAGATGCCTGCGGCCAGCGTCATGCCCGCGGCATCGCCGGCGACCAGTAGCCCATCGTCGTACAGTCGCGGCATCGCGTTGTACCCGCCCTCGGGGATGAGGTGGGCGCTGTACTCCCGTACAGAGGCGCCGCGCAGGCACGGCGCGATGGTCGGATGCGCCTTCAGGTCGGCAATCAGCTCCTCCGGCCTGGTCTTCGACTTCGCCAGGCTGGTCAGCGAGAGCACGAGTCCGACGCTGACCGTCTCGCGGTTGGTGTAGAGGAAGCCGCCGCCGGGGATGCCGCCCGTGCAGCCCAGCATCTCGATGTCCAGGCCCTCGTGCCTCCCGACACCGAACCGCTCGTCGATGGTTTCCGGTGGGAGGTCGAGCACCTCCTTGACCCCGAGCGTGTGCGTCGCTGCGTCCGCGGCCGGTAACAGCCCGGCTTCCTTGGCGAGGAACGAGTTCACGCCGTCGCAGGCGAGCACGACCCGCGCGCGCAGGTCTCCGTCCGGGCGGTCGGTGCGTACGCCGACCACGCGGCCCGCCGCGTCGCGCAGCAGCCCGGTCGCAACGGTGGACGTGACGAGTTGCGCTCCGGCGTCGACCGCCTTGCCCGCGAGCCAGGCGTCGAAGTCCGCGCGGTAGGTGGTCATGCCGTTGTACGGCGGCGCGCCCCAGGCGTGGCTGCGGAAGTCGACCGCGACCGACTGGGTGTCGGTGAGCACCATGGTCGAGCGGCGCACGACCCAGCGCTCGACGGGTACCTCCTCCCACCAGCGGGGCAGCACCTGGTCGAGCACCCGCCCATAAACGACGCCGCCGTAGACGTTCTTCGAGCCCGGGTACGGCCCGCGCTCCAGCAGCACCACCGAGCGGCCCGCTCGCGCCAGCGCCAGCGCGGCGGCCGAACCGGCGGGGCCGGCGCCGACCACGACCGCGTCGAACCCGGCGTCCCCACCATCCGGAACGCGGGTACCGGCCTGCGCGGGACCTGCCGTGTTGTCAATCACCGGTCACCTCCGCGGGGACGACGACATCGAGCCGCCGGGCCAGCTCCACCAGCAGGGCACGAGCGTCGGTCACCAAACCCAGGTCCGCCATCGACGTCATCGGGCAGGACGTGTCGGTGTTGACGCTGACGATATGCCGCGGCGTGCCGAGGCCGCCGACGTGCTGGCTCGCGCCGGAGATCCCGAAGGCGACGTAGAGGCCGGGATGCACGGTCGCGCCGGTGGTGCCGATCTGCCTGTCGTGGTCCATCCACCCCGCGTCCGTCACCACCCGGGTGGCCCCGGCGGTCGCCCCGAGAGCAGTGGCAACGTCGACGAGCAGCCGGTACGTCGCCCGCGCCGTGCTGTCGTCGGTCCCGGCTGGCGCGAGGCCCGCGCCGCCCGCGACCACGCGGGTCGACTCCGAGAGGTCCATCGTGGCCGGGTCGGGATCGACGACCTCCTCCACCTCCACGTCGGTTGCCGCGACCGTATCTACGCTCAGCTCGACCGGCGGTGCCAACGGCTCAACCGGCGGTGCGGTACGGCATCCGGGCACGAGCGTGACCACGGCGGGACCCGCGACCTCGACCGGAACCGACAGCCGGTCGTCGAGCCGGACGACCTCGGCGTGCAGGGACCCGGTGCCACCGTCGTACCCGACCCGCATCGCGTACGCGAGCAGCGGCCGGTCGAGTGCCGCCGCGAGGCGTGGCGCCAGGTCGCGGCCGTCCGGCGAGGCGGGCAGAAGTACGAGCGGCACCCGCTCGAGAAGAGGAGCCAGCGCGGCGGCCACGGCTGCGGGACGCAACCCGGCGCCGGTCTCGTACCACCAGGAGCGGCGGGCGGTCGGGAGTGCCGCGGCCGCCTCGGCGGCGCGCTCACCGGCCACGATCGCGTACCCCTCGGCCTCGGCGACCGTCTCGTCCGCGCCGACCGCCGGCTGTCCGCCACGAGCGGGCACGACAGCGACCACTCGGTCCACCGAGTACAGCTCGCTCATAGTGCGACCGCCACCCTGTGACCCTCGATCACGGCGGCGTGTGCGCGGCGCGGTGTCAGGCAGTCGCCAACCCTGTGCACGTGGAACGGGGGGTCGCGAAGTGCCTGCCACAGCTGGTCTTCGGGCTGCTGGTGAACGGCGCACACCACCCAGTCGCAACACCGTTCCTGGTTCGTACCGGTGGGGTGATGTAGCAACCCGAGCACGAGATCGTCACCGTCCTCTGCCACGCCCATCGCCACCAGATCGGTGCTCTGCTCGATGCCGAGCGCGTGCGCCTTCATGTTCCACGCCTCGAGGTCCAGCGTGATGCCGAGGTCCTGGCCCACCACCATGCCGTTCGTCGTCACCTCGACGGTGCAGCCTCTCTCCGCGAGCAGCTCCGCGGTGGAGGTCGCCTGGTGGAAGCCGAGCTCGTCAACGATGACCACCCGTCCGTACGGATCCGCGCGACCCTCCAGCACGTCACGCACGTCGACCACCCTTGGCGTGTCGCCTGCCCACCACGGCGGGGCGGGGCGAGCGCCGGTCGCGAGCACCACCACGTCGGGGGGCTCGCGCCGCAGGAAGTCCGCATCGACGTCCGCTCCGGTCTTGACGTCCACGCCGACCCGCTGCGCCTTGGTGATCAGGTTACGGACGATGTCGAGGAACTCCGCGCGGCTCGGCACGCTCGCCGCGACCTGGGCCTGACCACCGAGCCTGTCCTGCCGCTCGAACAACGTGACGTGGTGCCCGCGCTCCGCGGCGCTGACGGCCGCCTGCAAGCCCCCTGCTCCACCTCCGACGACGTACACCCGCTGACCTCTTGTACGCGGCGCCGGCAACGGCACCGACTCCTGACCGGTACGCGGGTTCTCGATGCAGCCGAGCCAACGGTTCAGACCCATCCGGCCGACACATTCCTGGTTGCAGGACAGGCAGGTGCGGATGTCGGTCGCGTGCCCCGACCTGGCCTTGGCGGTGAAGTCGGCGTCGGCGATCTGCCCGCGTACGACCCCGACCAGGTCGCACTGCCCGTCGGCGATCGCGCGGTCGGCCTGCAACGGGTCCTTGAACCGGCCGACGCCGACAACCGGGAGATCGATGGCTTCCCTGATCCGGCTGGGGATGAACATGGCGTAGCCGGGCGGTATCTGCATGCTCGCCTCGATCATGTACAACGTCGCCGTGGCGACGCCGATCGAGGTGTTGATGTAGTCCACCATCCCTGTGGCCTCGACCATGCGGGCCAGCTCTACCGCCTCGTCGATCGTGATGCCGCCCTCGATGAGCTCGTCGCCGCAGAGCCGTACACCCAACGCATGCCGCTGCCCGATCGCCTCGCGGACGACCTCGACGAGGCGGAGCAGCAGGCGCGCACGGTTGTGCAGCGACCCGCCGTATCGGTCGGTGCGATGGTTCGTCGCGCGGGACAGGAAGCCGCGCACGATCGAGGAGTGCGAGCACTGCAGCTCGACCCCGTCGAAGCCGCCGCGTATGCAGTGCTCGGCGACGAGCCCGTACCCGGCGACGATCTCGTCGATCTCGTACTCCTCGACGGCCTTGGGCACCTCGCGGAACAGCGGGTCGGGCACCGGGCTCGGTGCCCATACCGGCAGCCGGGAGTACATGCTGGACGCCTGCCCGCCGTTGTGGTTGAGCTGCGCCAGGATCGGCACGTCGTGCGCGTGCACCGCGTCGGTGATGCGCCGGTATCCCGGGACGACGCCGGGATCGAAACCGTGGATGAGCTTCTCGTACGGCCAGTCCGTCGGGTGCGTCGAGTGTTCCTCGGTGATGATCAGGCCCGCGCCGCCCGCCGCCCTCGCCGCGTAGTAGGCCGCGTGGTGCTCGCTCGGCCGTCCGTCCTCGGCGTAGTTGGTGAGGTGGGCGGAGAAGACGACGCGGTTCGGCACGGTCAACGGGCCGATCCGCAACGGGCTGAACAGGTGCCGGTACCGCGCACTCACCAGCGGCTCCGCGTACGGGTCACGAGGCCTTCTCCGCCCGCGCGCTCCTCAAACGGGCTGGAGCGGTGGTCGTGTGCGTCGCTCCGTGTACGGATCACGATGCGAACACCTCGCTCAGTGCCGGCGCGACGTCACGGTACGACCCGATCCGGAACGCGCGGCCGTGGCCCGCGGCAGCCAGCTCCCGCGCCAGCTCGACGTCCTGCTCGCCCGCGACGTCGAGCAGCACGTCGAGCCGCGGCAGCCGCGCCGCGGACCGTCTCGGGTCGGGTCCCGCGTTGTGTACGCAGTCGGAGAGCAGCACGACCCGCGCGTCGATGGCGGGAGCGCGTGCCAGCTCGGAGGCGGCCACCTGCAGCGGGAAGGCCACGTTCGTGAGACCGTTCGCCGGAATCCGCAGCAGCGCGTCGAGCAGCGCCAGCGGTTCGAAGCGATCACCGAGCCGGCACAGCACCGCCGCGTCGGACCAGAAGGCGATGACCGCGACGTCATCGCGCCGCAGGTCGGCGGCGAGTGCACCGACCGTCGCGGCCGCCGTCCGTACCCGCTCACCGCGCATCGAGCCGGACACGTCAACGGCGAGCACGACGCTGCGCCGGGTGCGTATCCGCTCGCGTACGACGATGTCCTCGTCATCGGGTATGGGTCGTTCCGCCAGCACCTCCACGGTGCGGTCCAGGTCGATGTCGTCGGAGCCACCGCGGTACCGGACGCTCGCCAGCTCGCCCGCGCCGCGTCTGGTGGTGGAGTCACGGCGTGCCCGTGGCACGGCGAGCCGCGCGGCGATCTGCCGCGCCCGCGCTCGTACCGCGGGATCGGGCCCCGGCCCGTCGGCCGGCAGCTGCACGACGCCGGCGGCCTCGTCGGTCTCGCCGGGCGCGGAACTGCCCTGGCGTGCCGTGCCGCGGCCTGATGGCTTTCCGGTGAAGGTAAGGGCGGCACCGGCACCGGCACCGGACGGTTCGAACAGCGTCGGCTCCTCCTCCAACTGCTTGGGTTTGCGCCGGAGTGGACGGCGCGCACGGTGGCTCCGTGTGTCACCGCGCCGTTGCACCGGTGTCTGCACGTCCACGTCCTTTCAACCCGGCGCCGCCGCGGCGGGCAGCAGGATGAAGTGGTTCTCCCAGATCTCTCGCAGCACCTGCTCCGGCGTTGCCTCGGCCGCCTCGTCCAGGTGGATGCGTCCGGAGAGCGCGACCACCATCCCGTCGTACACCAGCGCGGGGTACGCGTCGTCGTCCGGCACCGTCACGTCGCGGAGCCCGGCCAGCTCGCGCCCGATGAGGACGATGTCGATGGCACCGCGCACGCTGCTGCCCTGCCGTACCTCGTCGTGCTCGCGCGTCCCGCGGGTGACGGCCACGGCGTCAGCGACAAGGCGGTCGCCGAACGGTGTGCGCGCCTGCTCCCGGTCCGTGGTGCGGAGCGCGACGATGCCGCGCTCCGCCTCGTCGTCCTGGTACGACACCGCGAGTCGGCACAGCCGGTCGTGCACGCTCGTCGACAGCCGCGTGGTGCCGACGTTGTCGTACGGGTTCATCGACGCGATCACCCGGAAGGTGGCGGCCGCGCCGATCGTTCCCACCCGCGGCACGGCGAGGCGCCTGTCCGCCATGGCCGTGAGCAGGGTGTTGATCGTGTCCTCGGGCGCCCGGTTGAACTCCTCGATGTACAGGAAGCCGCCGTCGCGCATGGCCTCCACGAGCGGACCGGCGACGAAGTTCTCCGCACTGTAGTCCTCCCGCAGTACCCGCGCCGGGTTGTGGTGCCCGACCAGCTTGGCCGGCGTGAGGTCGGCGTTGCCCTCGACGAAAAGCAGCGGGATACCCCACTCGCCCGTGATCGCCTTGAGCAGCGTCGTCTTGCTCGTCCCCGGTGGGCCCTCGAGCACCACGTCACGCCCGGCCGCGACCGCGGACAGTACGAGGTCCAACTCGTACTCCCGCCCGATCAGCTGCCGCGCGACCCGTTCCCGAACCGCCGCGAGATTCTCCGCCAACATCACTCCTCGCCCAGGAGACCGCGTCCCCGGCGCCGTCTCTTCTACTTCACCGTGAAGCCGGCGTCGACCGGAAGGGTCACGCCGGTGACGTACCGAGCCTCGTCGGAGACAAGCCAGCAGATCGCGTTGGAGATATCGAGCGGCTCGACCATCTCGACCGGCAGCGCGTTGGTCAGCGCGCCCACGACGCTGGGCTCCTCAGCCAGGAACTTCTGCATCACCTCGTTGACAACCATCGGTGTGTTCACGCCAGTGGGGTGCACTGTGTTGACGCGGATCGAGTGCGGAGCGAACTGGTTCGCGAACGTACGCATCAATCCCACAACCCCGTGCTTGCTCGCCGTATAGCCGTCACCACCGGCGCTCGCTCCACCGATTCCCTTCAATCCGGCAGTCGAGCTGGTCAGCACGATCGCACCGCCGCGCCCCTGCTCGATCATCCGCGGGGCTGCAGCCTGGACCGCGTTCCAGACCCCGAAGAGGTTCACCTCGACCACGTCCCGGAAGGTCTGCAGCGGGTCGCTCTCCTCCCCGCCCATGGGGGCGATGCCCGCGTTGGCGAGCACGATGTCCACCCCGGCGAGCTGGGCAACGCCATCGTCCACGGCCTTGCGCAACGCGCCCTGGTCACGCACGTCCGCCTGTGTCGCGACGATCCGGCGGTCCAGCGCCTCGACCTGGCGTACCGTCTCGGCCAGGTCGTCGGGTGTCGCCATCGGGTACGCGACCGTGTCGATCTGCCCACAGAGGTCGACGGCGATGACATCCGCGCCCTCCTGCGCGAGTCGCACCGCGTGGCTGCGACCCTGCCCGCGTGCCGCGCCGGTGATGAACGCGACCTTGCCGTCCAGCTTTCCCATCGTCCCCTCCTCCTTACTTGGTCACGCATCCGGCATCGACCGGCAGCGGCACGCCGGTGATGTACCGGGCCTCGTCCGAGGCGAGGAACAGCACCGCATTCGAGATGTCGATCGACTCCACCCACGGGATGGGCAAGGCGTTCATCGCCTGCGACGCGGGCTCGAAGTCCGCCCGTGTCGGGTTCTCCTTGTCCGGGACGAACAACCGGTACGTGGCCTCGTTCAGGATCATGTCGGTACCGACCTGGGTCGGGTGCACCGAGTTGACCCGGATCGAATGTGGCGCCAGCTCGAGCGTGAGCGTGCGCATCAGCCCGACGACACCGTGCTTGGCAGAGACGTAGTGCGCGATATTCGGGTACGCCATCAGCCCCGCCGCGGAACTCGTCAACACCATCGACCCTCCCCGGCCGCCGTCGATCAGGTGTGGGATCGCGGCCTTGCAGGTATGCCAGACGCCAGTCAGGTTGATGCCGATCATGTCCGCCCAGATGGACTCCGGGATCTCGTGCGCCGCATACGGCGTGCTGCCGACGCCCGCGTTGGCCGCGACGATGTCGAGCCGCCCCAGCTGCGCGACGCCGTCGTCGAGCGCCCCCTTGAGCCCGTCGTACTCGCGCACGTCGGCCTGCGTCGCGACGATCCGCCGGTCCAGCGCCTCGACCTGCCGCACGGTTTCCGCCAGGTCGTCTGCGGTGGCAGGCGGGTAGCCCATACCTTCGATGGGCCCGCAGATGTCGACGGCAATGACATCCGCGCCCTCCTCGGCGAGCCGTACCGCGTGACTGCGCCCCTGCCCGCGAGCGGCACCCGTGACGAACGCGACCTTGCCTTCCACACGTCCAGCCATAGCCAGTTCTCCTTCCGCTACTTGGTCACGCAGCCTGCGTCGACGGGCAGGGTCACACCGGTGATGTACCTGGCCTCGTCGGAGGCGAGGAACAGCACGGCGTTGCTGATGTCGCGTGGCTCAACCCACTTGATCGGCAACGCGTTGAGCGTGAGGAACGCCTCGGCCGCGTCGTCAACTGTGGGGTTGTCGAGGTCGGGCCGGAACAACCGATACGTCGGGTCGTTTCGGATCATGTCGGTGTTCACCGTGGTCGGGTGCACCGAGTTCACGCGGATCGAGCGGGGCGCAAGCTCCAGGGTGAGCGTCCGCATGAGGCCCACCAGGCCGTGCTTGGCCGACACGTAGTGGGCGCTGTTCTCGATCGCCATCAGCCCGGCCGCTGAGCTTGTGATGACAATGCACCCGCCATCGCTGAGGTGCGGGATCGCCGCCTTGCACGCGCGCCAGACGCCGCTCAAGTTGATGTCGATCATGTCCTGCCACGCCTGCTCCGGCAGCTCGTCGGCCCTACCGACCGACATGATTCCGGCGTTGGCGCAGACGATGTCGAGCCGGCCAAGTTGCGCGACGCCGTCGTCGAGCGCCGCCTTCACCGCATCGAAATCGCGTACGTCGGCCTGCGTCGCGACGATCCGCCGGTCCAGCGCCTCGACCTGGCGTACCGTCTCGGCCAGGTCATCAGGCGTCGACATCGCGTACGGCACGGAGTCGACCTGACCGCAGATGTCGACGGCAATGATGTCCGCGCCCTCTTCGGCGAGCCGTATCGCGTGACTGCGTCCCTGACCTCGTGCCGCACCCGTGATGAACGCGACCTTGTCCTCTACACGCCCCATAGCGCGCCCTCCCTGCTTTTCCGCGAACCGTGGTGCCCGCATCGACCGGGAACACCGTTGCCGTCACGTACCGCGCCTCGTCGGAGGCGAGGAAGAGGACGGCGTTGCTGATGTCGGCCGGTTCGACGACCGAGCCGCCCCCGGCGGCGAGCAGGTGCGGGATCGTCGCCACGCAGGTGTTCCACGCGCCGGTGACGAACGCGACCTTGCCTTCGACCCGTCCCATCGCGGACGCCTCTATTCCACTGGTGATTGGTTCACCCCGGTAAGCAACATGTGGCCCGCGTCCACGGGCATCGCCACGCCCGTCACCTGCGCCGCCTCGTCCGATGCGAACCACAGCGCCGCGTTCGCGATCACCTCCGGCGGCAGCACCGAGCTGCCCGCGAGCGCGTGGAAGTGCCTGGCTCCCTGGATGAGGTCGTCGCGCGTCCCGTGGTCGTTGCCGGCGAACATGTTGTACGCGCCCTGCCAATTCGTCATGCCCGTGTCGATCGCTCCGGGGCAGACCGCGTTGCACCGCACGCCGTACGGCGCCAGCTCCAGCGCGATATTGCGCATCAGGCCGATGACGCCGTGCTTGGCCGAGACGTAGTGCGCATAGTTCGGGCCCGGCTCCAGCCCGTTGACCGAGGAGGTGAGCACGATCGCGCCACTGCGCCGCTCGATCATGTGCGGTGCGACCGCCTTCGCCGACTTCCACACGCCGGTGAGGTTCACGCCGATCATGTCGTCCCACTGCTCTTCGGTCAACTTCCAGAACGGCGCGAGGCTGTAGATCCCGGCGTTGGCCACGAGGATGTCGAGCTCGCCGAGCTCCGCGACACCCCGTGCCACGGTCTCGTCGAGGGCAGTCTGTGATCGCACGTCGGCCTGAACGGGAAGCGCGCGACGGTCCAGTTCCTCGACCTGGCGCACGGTCTCGGCGAGGTCGTCCGGCTTCGACATCGGGTACCTCACGGTCGAGATCTGGTCCGCGATGTCGACGGCGACGATGTCGGCGCCCTCGCGGGCGAGCGTCGTTGCGTGCGCCCTGCCCTGGCCTCGCGCCGCCCCGGTGACCAGCGCGACCTTGTCGTCCAGCCTGCCCATCGCGTACCTCCTCCAACGTACGGCTAGTGGTCTCCCCCTACGGCTTGCAGCGGGCGGCGTTCGCACGCACCGATGCCCAGGGCCCGGCGGCGACCCTCGAGCACCGCCTCCAGCACGGTGCGGGGCGCCACGCAGTCCCCGGCGCGCGCAGTGGCCGGCCTGGCCAGGTAGAGCGCCTCGTCCGGTAGCCGGTGCCCGCAGTCGACGACCGTGCCGCAGGCGACGGACCGGCGCGCACCGGTCCACACGTCCTGG
>JBOHBN010000191.1:0-2363 GCA_050698355.1 Streptosporangiales bacterium
AACGTCGACCCGCTACACGTGGCAGCCGCGTACGCCACCTTCGCTGCGCGCGGCAAGTACTGCGAGCCCACCCCGTTCGAGGCCGTCTACGACGTGCACGGCAACAAGATCAAGGGGATCCACCCGCTCTGCTGGCAGGCGATAAAGAAGGGCACGGCCGACGCGGTCGCGTACGCGATGGAACCCGTTCTCACCAAGGGCACGGCCGAGGGCACGAATATCGGCCGACCGGCCGCCGGCAAGACCGGTACCAGCAACAACGGCGCGACCGGATACTTCACCGGGTACACGCCGAGGCTCTCGGCGTCGATCGCGCTCGCGTCGCCGGTCAGCGCGACGAACTACCCGCTGCGGGGCTCCGAGCTCAGCCCCTGGCTCGGGGTCGCAGCGGGCTTCGGCGCCGACGGCGCGCCCATCTGGGAGCAGGCGATGAAAGAGGCGCTCAAGGGCAAGAGCCCCCGCGACTTCCACACGCCGCCGTCACGGCTGATGCAGCAGGTCAACTACACCGTCGGCGTTCCCAACGTGATCGGCCAGGACGTCTCGGCGGCGACCAACATGCTCGAGCTCCAGGGCTTCAACGCTGTCACCAGCACGGTCGCGTCCAGCCAGCCGGCGGGCACGGTCATCTCCACCAGCCCCGGCGGTGGCGCCCAGGTCAGCCCGGGCACCACCGTGACGCTGACCGTCAGCGGAAGCAGCGGTGGAGGCGGCGGCGACACGGGTGGCGGTGGTTACACCGGTGGCGGCGGTGGCGGTGGCGGCCACGGCAATGGCGGTGGTCACGGGAACGGCCATGGCCATGGCAACGGTCATGGCCACGGCGGCCCGAAGCCCAAGCACACCGGCCCGCCGCCGCACCACCCCTGACGCCGCACGTTCTGCATCAGGCCCACACCGGGTCATAGCGCATAGCGCTGTGAGAGCCTGACAACCCCTCAGGAACCGGTCAGGCGCTCGCGTACGAGCGCGGCGACCCGGGCGCCGTCCGCTCGCCCCTCCGTCTTGGCCAGCGCGACCCGCATCACCTGGCCCATCTGTTTCGGCGTGGTCGCGCCGGTCTCGGCGATTGCATCGGACACGAGCGCGGTCAACTCGGCGTCGTCGAGCTGCTCGGGCAGGTACGCCTCGATGACCTCGAGTTCGGCGCGCTCCCGCTGCGTCAGCTCGGCCCTCCCGGCCTGTTCGTACGCGTCGGCTGCCTCCCGGCGCCGCTTGGCCTCCCGACCGAGCACGGCAAGAACCTCGTCGTTGGTCAACTCACGCGCGGCCTCCCCTGCGACCTCCTCGTTCCGGATCGCGGTCATTGCCATCCGCAGGGTGCTGCGCCGGACGTCGTCCCGCTGCTTCATGGCGGCGGTCAGGTCGGCATGCAGACGCTCCTTGAGTGATGCCATGCCGCAAGTCTCTCGCAAGCCTCGCGCCCGCGCCGGGGGCCATCTGACACGATTACCGCATGCGCGTGCACAGAGCCGTTCTGGGAGCCTTCGGCGTGGGTGCGGCGGGCCTGTCGTACGCGGCGTTCGTCGAACGCCGGTGGTTCCGGCTCCGGCGGTTCACCGTCCCGGTACTCGCGCCCGGTAGCAGGCCGCTGCGGGTCCTCCACATCGCCGACGCGCATCTCACGCCGTACCGTCGCGCCGAGATCGCATGGATCCGCGGCCTCGCCGCGCTCGAGCCCGACCTCATCATCAACACCGGCGACTCGATCGCCCATCCGGACGCCGTGTCGACCTTCCTGCGCGCCGCGGGCCCGCTCCTCGAACGGCCCGGCGCGTTCGTGTTCGGCTCGAACGACTACTACGCGCCGAAGCTGAAGAACCCGGTGCGCTACCTGCTGCCCTCCGGCCGCCCGCGGCTCGAAGGCGCGCGCATGCTGCCGTGGACGGACCTGCGCGACGGCATGCTCGACGCCGGCTGGATCGATCTGTCGAACGCTCGCACCCGGTTGACGGTCGCGGGCATCGAGCTGGAGGTCACCGGTGTCGACGATCCGCACATCGGCGCGGACAACTACGACCGGATCGCGGGCCCGGTCGACCCGAACGCGGGTGGACACCTCGCGGTCATGCACTCGCCGGAGCCGCGCATCCTCGACCGGTTCGCCGCGGACGGCTACGAGCTACTACTCGCCGGCCACACCCACGGCGGGCAGCTCTGCGTACCCGGCTACGGCGCCCTCGTCACGAACTGCGGCCTTGACCGGAAGCGGGTGAAAGGGCTGTCACCGCACCGGACGGCCTGGCTGCACGTCTCCGCTGGGCTCGGCACCTCGCCGTACGCACCGGCACGGTTCGCCTGCCGCCCGGAGACCAGTCTGCTTACGCTGACTGCCCGGTCCTGAGACGGTGTCAGTGTCTGCC
>JBOHBN010000192.1:0-4021 GCA_050698355.1 Streptosporangiales bacterium
ATGCGACGCTTCGCGTCGTTGTCGTCAGTCGACGCAGGCCCACTGCGACTCCTTCCTCCGCCTCGCGACGCGCCGCCTGGATCGCCGCTCGCGACGGACGAGATCCACGAGACACGCCCTAGTCGATGAGGCGGCCGCTCAGCCGGTGGACCGCGAGACCCCACATCAGTGCGCAGAAGACCAGCAGCGCCACGACGTGGGCCAGGGAGTACAGCGGCGGGCCCCCGAACACCGCCGTGCGTACGAGCTGCACGCAGTGGTACAGCGGGTTGATCTGGGCGGCGACGTGCGCCCAGTCGCCCAGCCTCGCCACGGGGAAGAACGTGCCGGCGACGAGGAACAGCGGGGTGAGGACGGCGGAGATGATGTAGTTGAAATGATCGAACGACGCCGCGACCGCGGACACCCACATTCCGAAGAGCCCGAAGCCGAAGCCGGTCACGAAGCCGATCAGCGGAACCGTGAGCATCCCCCAGCTCGGCGGCAGCCCGAACGCCATCCCCACGAGCACCGGTGCCGTCCCGTAGACGCCGGCCTTGCACGCGATCCAGGTCGCCTCGGCCGTGACCAGCTCGTGGATGTCGACGGGCGCGGCGAGGATGGCGTCGTAGCTGTGTTGGTACGTGCGGCGTACGAACGTGTTGAACATCCCGGCGAAGGCCGCGGTGAACAGCACCGCCGTGGCGACGACGCCGGTGGCGATGAAGTCCATGTATCGGTAGCCGGCGACGAACTTGATGAACGACCCGAACCCGAAGCCGAACGCGAACAGGTAGATGGCCGGCTCGACGATCGCCGCGAAGGTCGTGGAGTACCAGTACCGCTTGTACAGCGTGTACTCGTGGTAGAGCACGCCCACGAACGCCGACGGCTCGAACGCGCGCAGCCGCGCGGCGGGCCTGTCAAGAGTGGTCATGCGACGGCCTCCCCGGTGAGCAGGACGAAGACGTCTTCGAGGCTGGCCGCGCGGCGCGTGATCGTGCCGAGGTCGCTCTCCCGCGAGGCGGACATGCCCTCGGCGCGCAGCACCGAGACCGTCGGCCCGTTGCGCCTCGTAGTGAACCCGTCGGCGTGCACTGTCCGCTCGACCTCGGCAAGCTTGTCCGGCGGCCCGTAGACCTCGACGACCTCGCTGCCCGCGTGCTCCGCGATCAGGTCGCGTGGCGCGCCGCGGGCGACGACGCGACCGTGGGACATGAGGGCGGCATCGTCGGCGAGCCGCTCGGCCTCCTCGATGTAGTGGGTGGACATCAGGATCGTCACGCCCTGCCCGCGCAGGGCGTCGATGAGGGACCAGAGATCTTGCCGGACCTGCGGGTCGAGGCCGACCGTCGGCTCGTCGAGCAGGAGGAGGCGGGGGGAGTGGACGAGCCCGCGCGCGATCAGCAGCCGCCGGCGCATCCCGCCGGACAGGTCGTCGACCTTGACGTCGGCGCGATCGGCCAGCTCCGCCAGGCGCAGCGCACCCGCGACGGCGGCGGGACGGTCGGGGGCCGGGATGCGGTAGAGCCGCGCGAACACCTCGAGGTTCTGCCTGGCCGTGATCTCCTCGTCGAGGTTGTCCATCTGTGGTACGACGCCCATGAGGGCGCGTGCCTGCTTGGACTCCTCGGGCACCCGGAAGTCCATGACCTCGATCGAGCCGCTGGTCTGCCGCGCCTGCGCGGTGAGCATGCGCATCGTCGTGGACTTGCCCGCGCCATTGGGCCCCAGCAGCCCGAGGCAGATGCCCGCGGGCACCTCGAGGTCGATGCCGTCGACGGCGGTGACGTCACCGAAGCGTTTGACCACGCCACGCAGCGTTAGCGCGGGAAGCTCCCTCCGCTCGGTCGTGATGGGACGTCGATCGAGCTGAGGAATCGCCATAATGCCAGCCTAGGCGGACACATCGACCGATCGCCTCTCCTTTTCCGTCGGGCGAACGCCAAGGGGGCAGGGGTGTCCGGCGGCTAACGCCGATTTTCACTAAGCGAATTGTCCCCCAGTGCGGGTCAGGCGTACTCGTAGCGGAGGGTCCGGCCGCCCCACCAGGGCACGGTGATCGTTTCGGGCAGGTTGGCTTGGCGGAGGACGGGGGAGTATGTGCGTCGGTTGAGCCGGACGGTGATCTGGTCGCCGTGGTTGAGGAGGGTCCCGCTGGTGGATAGGAATCGGCGTTGGAGGGTGTCGGGGGTGGCTGAGCTGTAGCCGGGTAGGCGGCGGCGCAGCGCGGCGCAGAGGGTGTGGGCGAGGACAGTGAGCACGACGCCGAGGTCGACGTTGAGGTCGACGTTGAGCGGGACCGCGCCGGCGAGGGCGTCCAGGCCGAAGGAGCGGATGGCTTCGGCGAGGCGCTGCTCGATGTTCATCCGCCGGGCGTAGGCGCAGATGATGTGGCGGGCCGGCAGCTGGGGCCGGTTGGTGATCAGGAGGGTGGGCTGGTCGTGGCCCAGGCCGGTGACGGCGAGCTGGCGGAGGGGGTGGGGGTAGGTCGACAGCCTCGCGGCGGGGTCGTCGTGGACGCGGACGCGGCGGGTGCGTCCGCCGGCTCGTGCGATGGTCATCGACGTCCAGGCGTTGGCCGGCAGGGCGGCGAGGGCCCTGGTGAGGCTGGGGTGGCGGGCGCGGAGGGTGATGAAGCCGATCCCGCGGTCGTCGAGCTCGGCGAGGACGGCCTGGGTGGTGACCTTGGAGTCGAAGATCAGCAGGGTCGGGTCGTGGCCGGTCACCTGGCGCCAGTGGTCGGCGAACGCAATGACCTCCCGGTTCTGGTTGACCTTGGACACGTCAGCGTTGGCATACAGCAGGGCGTGGGTGTCGGCGTCCTCGGCGAAGAAGGTGAGCACCGACCGGGTGCGCTGCGAGCGGGCCGGCACGTAGTGGCGTTCCAGCGCGGCGTTCTCGCCCCAGTGCATGACGGCGTGGAAGTCCAGGTTCAGCGCCTCGCCGCTGGCTAGCCCGGCGGCGAGTGACGCGCCGTCCAGCGCGGCCAGGAACGCGGCCTGCCTGCGGTGTTCGAGCCGGTAGGAGTAGGTAGTCAGCGCGGTGGCCTTCGGCAAAGCCGTGAGCCCGGCGAACAGCGCGGCCCCGGGGTCGGCGGCGATGTCGTAGACGTGGGAGACCCGCCGAGTGGCGGTGAGCTTGAGCGCCAGCAGAGACAGCAGATACGACAGGGCGGGGATTTTCGGGGTGGACGGGTAGCCCGCCGCCCTCACCAGGGCCGGGACGCCGATGGCGATCAGGTCCGGGACCGCCAGCAGCAGCCCGGCCAGGCGAGTCTCCGCCCGAGCGGGCAGATCACCGAAGTCCAACGCCTCGGCGCGGGGCTGGATCTCCCGGCGCACCCCGCCGCGCTCGGTGTCGGGGCGGCGCCACAGCCGGGGCAGGCCCTCGTCGGCGATCACCTCGGCGATCCCGGTCCGGTTCAGCGGCGTGCCCTCGGCTGCCAGGGCCTCGGCGATCTCGTCGATGGAGTGCCCGGCGGCGCGCAGGGCCAGGATGCGGGGCCGGGCGGCGTCCTTGCCCGGCGCGGTCCTCGGGCCCGGCCTGCCGGTGACGAAGAAACTCCGCGCCCCGGCGCGGAAGTCCCGCGCCGCCGACAGCAACGACGCAGGGGTGTAGCCGAACCGGGCGGCGGCCTCAGCGGCGGGCAGCCCCTCGACGAGGTACGCGCGCAGCGCCTCGTAGCGGCGGTGCGCAGGGGTCTGCGGGCGCAGGAAGAACGCCCCGCCCGGCCGGGCGGGGCGCTGAGGGTCTTCCGCTGACTGGTCGATGCCCGTAGTTCATCACGTCGGTGGTCGGCTGGCGCGCCGCCACGCCGGTATCGAGCCATCTCTTCGAGGAACACCGGGGATATAGCGCCCAGCCACACCGCTGACACCCAAGGACACCACAAGAACTTCGCCATGAACAAGGAAGAGCAGTCAGCGCTACCAACCCCACATTCACCCGATCCGCAGCACGACCCTCACACAAAGCGCCTGTACAGCGACGGCAGCGGCGCTCTCTCCGAACGACGCCGTCCAGTCAGCCAGGGGTCCCA
>JBOHBN010000193.1:0-15637 GCA_050698355.1 Streptosporangiales bacterium
GAAGAGCGGATCCGGGGGTTCCTGCCGCAGCTGGAGGAGATAGTGGAGGAAGGGCTCGTCGTCATCGACGCGGTCCACGTCGTCAGGTACGTGGGTGGCGACCGGACCGAGGAGGACGCCCAGTGACCACCCTGCTCCTGGTGGCCGCGGGTGGCGCGGTCGGGGCACCGCTTCGGTACCTCACCGACCGGTTCGTCCAAAGACAGCACGACCAGGTGTTCCCGTGGGGGACGTTCACGGTGAACGTGGTCGGGTCGCTGCTCCTGGGAGTGCTGCTCGGGCTCGGGCGAGCGGGCGTGCTCCCGGACTGGACGTCTTCGCTCGTCGGGGTGGGCTTCTGCGGGGCGCTGACGACCTTCTCGACGTTCAGCTTCGAGACGTTCCGCCTACTCGAGGACGGCTCGCCGCTCGAAGCCGCACTCAATGTGGTGGGCGTGCTCGTCGCCGGCATGGCCGCGGCGACCGGCGGCTACCTCGGCGTATCCGCGTTGCTCTGAGGCGGGTCGCGCGGTCAGGCGTTGCCGTTGAACAGGCTCGTCACCGAACCGTCGTCGAAGACCTCGCGGATGGCCCGCGCGAGCAGCGGCGCGATGGAGAGCACGGTGAGGTTGTCGAAGCGCTTCTCGTCCGGGATCGGGAGCGTGTTGGTCACCACCAGCTCGGTGAGCGGTGCGTTCTTCAGCTTGTCGACGGCACTGCCGGAGAGCTGGGCGTGCGTCGCGGCGACGACGATCTCCGCCGCGCCCTTGTCCTTCAACGCCTCGGCCGCGCTCACGATGGTGCCGCCGGTGGCGATGATGTCGTCGACGACGACGCACGACCGGCCCTCGACCTCACCGACGACCTCGTGCATGGCCACGGCACGGTCCCTGTCGTCCGGGTCGCGCCGCTTGTGAATGATCGCGAGCGGCATGCCGAGCCGGTCCGACCACATGTCGGCCACGCGTACGCGGCCCGCGTCGGGTGATACGACGGTGGAGTTGTCGGCGTCCAGCCGGTCGCGCAGGTAGTCGGCGAGCAGCGGCAGCGCCCACAGGTGATCGACCGGACCGTCGAAGAAGCCCTGGATCTGCGCGGTGTGCAGGTCGACGGCCATCAGCCGGTCGGCTCCCGCGGTGCGGAAGAGGTAGGCCATCAGCCGCGCGCTGATCGGCTCACGGCTGCGGGACTTCTTGTCCTGCCGCGCGTACCCGTAGAACGGCATCACCACGGTGATCCGCTTGGCCGAGGCGCGCTTGCACGCATCGACCATGATGAGCTGCTCCATGATCCGCTCGTTGATCGGATCGGAATGGCTCTGCAGGACGAACGCGTCACAGCCCCGGATGGACTCCTCGAACCGGGTATAGATCTCGCCGTTCGGGAAGTCGTACAGCTGGGTCGGGGTGAGGTCGATGCCGAGGTGTTCGGCGACCTCCTCCGCCAGTGCGCGGTTCGCCCGACCGGCGAACAGCATCAGCTTCTTCTCGCCGGTGGCCTTGATGCCCGTCATCACTGAAAATTCCCCTCGGCGTTGTCGCCCTCAGACCCGTCACGCTCGCGCGCGGACCGAGCTGCCTCCGCGGCGGCCGAGCCCGCACGGCGCCGCTCGACCCAGCCCTCCACGTTGTGCTGCCTGCCCCGCGCCACCGCCATCGCACCAGGCGGCACCGCGCCGGTGATAACCGACCCGGCCGCGGTGTACGCGCCATCGCCCACCGTGACCGGCGCGACGAGCATGTTGTCGGCGCCCACCCGCGCGTGGTCGCCGACGGAAGTCACGTGCTTCTCCACCCCGTCGTAGTTGACGAACACCGTGCCGGCGCCGATGTTCACGCCGGCGCCGATCTCGGCGTCGCCCACGTACGTCAGGTGCGGCACCTTCGACCCCTCGCCGACGGTGGCGTTCTTCATCTCGACGTACGCGCCTGCCTTCGCTCCGCGGCCGAGGCGCGTACCCGGCCGCAGGTACGTCCACGGCCCGACCACGGCCTCGGGGCCGATCTCCGCGCCGTCGGCGTGCGTCGTCGCGACGACCGCGCCCTCCCCCACCACCGTGTCGACGAGCCGGCAGCCCGGCCCGACGCGCGAGTCACCGGCCAGGTGCGTACGCCCGATCAGCTGGGTGCCGGGGAGCACGGTCGCGTCCGGCTCGTACGTCACGTCCGCGTCGATCCAGGTGCTCGTCGGGTCGACCACGGTGACTCCGGCACGCATGCAGGCGTCCAGCAGGCGGTCGTTGAGCAGCCGGCTGGCCGAGGCGAGCTGGACGCGGTCGTTGACGCCCAGCGTCTCGCGGTAGTCGTCGGCGAGGACCGCGTGCAGGCCCTTGCCCTCGCGCTGCGCCACCGCGACCACATCGGTGAGGTACTCCTCGGCCTGCGCGTTGTGGGTGGTCAGGCGCCCCAACGCGTCGGCGAGGTACGCGGCGTCGAACGCGTACACCGACACCGCGCACTCGGTGACGAGGCGCTGCTGCTCGGTGGCGTCCTTGTGCTCGACGACCTCGGTGACCGCGCCGGTCTCCTGGTCGCGCAGCACGCGGCCGTACCCCTGCGGGTCGGGCATCGAGGCGGTGAGCAGGACAGCTGCCGCACCGGTCTCATCGCGCCTGCGCACGACCCGGGAGAGCGTCTCGGTGGTCAGCAGCGGCGCGTCACCGGGTACGACGAGCACCGATCCCTCGAGGGCGTGCTCGGCGCTCAGCTCGCCGAGCGCGAGCCGCGCGGCGTGACCCGTACCGTGCTGCTCGGCCTGGACGACGGGGAGTGCGGCGGGATCGACATCGGCGAGGTGCGGAGTGACCTGTTCCCGGCCGTGCCCGACGACCACGCTCACCCGCTGCGGCTCGAGCCCCCGGACGGCGCCCAGCACGTGGGCCAGCATGCTGCGACCGGCGAGGGGATGCAGGACCTTCGGTGTGCGCGACCGCATCCTCTTGCCTTCGCCGGCGGCGAGAACGATGACGGTCGGCGGCGAGTCGCTCACAGCACTCCTCGTCGAACGACGACGGTCGACGAGTCGAGAATACCTACGCCCGAGTAGCCAGCGGGCGCGGGTGGAGTCGAACTCAGGAAGGCTCCCGGAAGAGGACTCGAACCCCTATCTGAACAGCACCAAAAGCTGCCGTGCTACCGATTGCACCATCCGGGATCGCTTGCAAATAGACCGCTTCACTCTTCGCAGATCGGAGACGTCGACACTCGTGCCCACCGTATCGCGGTCGACGCATCTGCGAGCATCGGAACACGAGTCAAAGGCCAGCCTGGCTGATCGAACCGCGGGCGACCGGACTCGCCACCGCCCGTGCGGCGGAACCTGCAGCCGGAGAGTTGAGCGTAGGGTGGTCGTGTGACCGCGCAGCCGATCGAACCAGACCCTTTGGGCGAGGACGATCCCGCGGTGATCCATGCCCGCTTGCCCGAGCAGTACCGCGCCCAGTTCCTTCGAGAGTACCGGGCCGCGGCGCAGGCCACGCTCGGTGACCTCGGCGCGTACCGCGAGCTGACGAGGCTGCTGCGGCTGTGGAGACTCCGCACGGCGATGTATTCCCGGCCTGGATTCACCGACCGCGCAGCTGCGGCTGGCACGCCACGGCCAGACGACGTGCCGATCGAGGAGCTTGTGCCGGACTGGGAGTCCCGGCTCCACCAGCACGACCGGTAAACGAGCCGCCGATGAGCTACCGGGTCGAGTTCGCCCTCGGCGCGGCGATGACATTTCACACTGTGAGACCATCCGAGGCGCAAGACGCGCTTATAGACCGCGCCGCCGACCTCACCGAACGACCATGGGCTGACGCAATGATCCGCCGGCCCGGCAACGACCCCGCCTTCCGCGAAAGCACATTCGGCGCCGGCCGCGGCATCTGCGCATTCCAAGTCGACGAGGACGCCGACGTGGTGCGGATCTTCGAGATCGTCTGGGTCGGCTAACGGCCTCCATGACGCGATCATCCCACCCGGGTGTGACAGCGCGGCCGGATAGGTTGCCCGCATGCCGAACGTCTTGATCTACGCCGATACCGAGCACTCGCCCGAGCTACGCCACGAGGTCCCGGTCAGCATCCCCGACCCGTTCCTGTACGCGGAGGTGGGCGGGATGCGGCACGCGCTGCTGCCCCGGATGGAGATCCCGCGGGTCGAGAGCCTCGACGTACCGATCGAGACGCACCCGCCCGAGGAGTTCGGCAGCGACGATTTCTACGCCGAGGGCATCCCCGGCGACGTCGTCCGCGACCGGCTCGCCGAGCGCTTCTGCGAGCGGTACGGCATCGCGCACGCCGCCGTCCCCGATGCGTTCCCCGTCCGGCGGGCCGACGCGCTGCGCGCCGCCGGCGTGAAGCTCACTCCGGAGCAGGACCTGTTCAACCAACGGCGGCGGGTGAAGACCGCGGCACAGCTCGCCGGGATCGAGCGTGCCCAGCGGGCTGCGACGGCGGGGATGGCCGCGGTGGCCGACCTGGTCCGGCGGGCACGGCCTGAGGGTGAGACCGCCGTCGTCGATGGCGAGCCTCTCACCTCAGAACGGCTCCGCCACACGCTGCTGCTCGCCTTCCTCGACCACGGCGCGACCGCGGACGAGGCGATCGCGGCGCACGGCGCCCAGGCGGCGATCGGGCACGAGGCGGGGTCCGGGGCGATCCGGCCCGGCGAGTCCATCATCGTCGACATCTGGCCGCGCGACCTCGACTCCGCCTGCTACACCGACATGTCGCGGACGTTCGTCGTCGGCGAGCCGCCGGCCGAGCTGGTCGAGTGGCAGAAGGTCGCCCGGCAGGCGCAGCAGGCCGCCGTCGCGGCGATCCGGCCCGACGTCGCCGCCCGCGCGATCAACGACGCGGCGTGCGAGGTCATCGAGGCGGCCGGACACCCGACCGTACGCACGAAGGAGCCCGGCACGCCGCTGGACCGCGGCTTCTTCCACGGCCTCGGGCACGGCGTGGGGCTGCATGTGCACGAGGCACCCATGCTCGGGCACACCAGCCCCGACCAGCTCGTCACCGGCGACGTGCTCGCCGTCGAGCCCGGCATCTACCGTCCCGGGTTCGGCGGCTGCCGGCTGGAGGACATCGTCCTGGTCACCGACAACGGCGCGCGCGTGCTGACCGACTTCCCGCACGGGCTCGGCTGACCGGCGGCGACTTGAGCCGCTACCGGGGCCGCTCTTCGCCGTCGGAGTCGGGCTGCTGGCTGTTGCCACCCTGCTCGTGCGGGCTGCCGTGCTCGCCTTCCTCGGCTCCCTGCCCGCCGTGGCCAGCTTGGCTGTCGTCGATGACGTTGTGCGCCTTGTCGCTGGCCCGGTCGATCTTCTCGCTGTATTTCCCGCCGGTCTTCTCGTCGACGAACGACGTCGCCTTGTCCAGACCCTCCTTGGCCTTGTCGGGGTTCTTGCCGACCAGGCCCTTTAGCTTGTCCATGATGCTCATGTCGTGTCTCCTCTCGCGACGACCCGTCGCTGGGCACCCGTCGTCATACCCTCGTCACGCTCGGTCGAGTCCCGGGACATACTGGTGGTGATCGCGTCGGGCGACCCAAGCTACTACGCTGCGTGCGGCGATCGCTGAGCCGGTTGGGAAAGGTGGGCCAGGGCGTGACGCTGCCGAATTTCATCTACATCGGCCCGGCTAAGGCCGGGTCGACCTGGTTGCACGAGACGCTGGTCGGGCACCCGGACATCTACCTGCCCGCGGTGAAGGACCTGCACTTCTTCAACCGCTACTACGAGCGCGGCGTCGACTGGTACGCCGGCCACTTCGCGAGCGCCCGCGCCGAGCAGGGCGTCATCGGCGAGGTGTGCCAGAGCTACCTGGCCACGCCGGAAGCCGCCGAGCGCATGTCTTCGTGCCTCGGCAAGGACCTTCGCTTGATGGTGACGCTGCGGAACCCGGTGCAGAGGGCGTTCTCGCACTACCTGTACATGCTCAGGCAGGGAGAGCGACCGCAGAGCTTCCACGATGCGCTGGTGAACCGCGGAAGCCTGATCAAACAGAGCAGGTACGCCCGCGACCTGCGCCGCTACCTGCGCTACTTCCCGCGCGAATCGATCTACCTCGGGGTCTTCGAGGACCTGCGCGCCAACCCGCAGGCGTTCCTCGACGACGTGCTCACATGGCTCAGGGTAGCGCCGATGACCCTCACGTCAGCACAGCGCAACGCCCGGCTCCCCGCCAGCAAGGCTCGCTCACGGTCCGCGGCGCGCACCCTGCACCGGTCCGCACTCTGGGCGCGCAACCGTGACCGCGCCACGTGGGTCGGCTGGCTCAAGCGGTCCCGACTGGTCGAGCGCCTGTTCTATCAGCGGGTCGACGAAACCCCGACCATGACCGAAGCCGACGCCGCCTACATCAGGGCGATGCTGGACGACGACGTGAGCCGTCTCGAGGACACGTTCGGCACCGCGCTGCGCACCCGCTGGGGATGGCCCGAGGTCGCCCCGACGGGTGTCGATGACACCGTCGCGCAGCAGGGACGGTGTCACCAGGAGGTCTCCGGTACGGCGCCGTAACCGGCTACTCCACGCTGGGGCGCGGCATCCGGTCCTGAACGCCGGGCAGCGACGGGAACCCGGCGTGCGGCTCGGTCTGGTACCAGTACGCGGTGCTCGCGTAGTCGTCCGAACGGTGGTTGGCGTGCCCGTGCTCGATCGTCACCCGGATGGACTCGCGGAACCGTACCGGGTCCTCGATGTGGAAGCGGTACAGCCCGACCTGGCCCGACCAGTTCGCGCCGCCTGGCAGCGTGATGCCGTGGTACGGCGACGAGTACTCCTGCGTCGGGCACCAGGCGGTGTTGAAGTAGTCCTCGGTGCCGGTGCCGTGCAGTGACGGCGGGAACGCCTCTCCGTCCACGAAGATCATGTCGTCGCCCTCGCCGTACCAGTTGTGCACGCTCGTGTCGACGCCGCGCAGGTTGTGGATCGCGAGGTTGCAGCCGACGTAGTGCCCCCGTCCGGTTGCCTCGAGGATCACGTAGTTGCCGTCGGCGCCGGGGTTCTCGCCCTGCAGCTGGAACTCCTCGTTGCTCATGCCCTCGTCGCTGATGCCCGCGCACGGGTTCTGCCGCCGCCACTGGGCGTGGAACCGGCCGAGCCCAGCGGTGTCCGAGGTCTCCTCGTAGTCCACGTAGTAATAGACGAGCGCCTCCTCGGCCCCGTCGTTGGCGATTTCGATCCGCGCGCTGTCGAACGGCATGGGGAACCAGCAGTTGAGCCCGCGCCCGTCCTCCGGGCTCATCTGCAGCGGCAGCGACCAGTAGTTGCGCGTGCGCGCGTGGCCGATCCCGAAGAAGTCCCCGACCGGCACCTCCACGCACGGCTGCTCGCTGCCGTCCCAGTACGCACGCAGTACCAGCCGGCGCAGCAGGTGCGGCTCCGCGCCGTCGAGCGTCATCCAGATGTGCCGCACGACCCCGGGGCGGTCGACCGCCGCCAGCGTCGCCCGCTCGCCTGCCGCGACGTGCAGCCGATCGTCGTTGCCACCCGTGCGGTCCCAGCTGGACGCCCGCCGGCTCGTAACGTCGAGCAGCGTGGGGAGGTTGGCGAGTGGACCGGTCATGGGCTCTCCTTGGAACGCTCGACTGGTAATCGATTTCTCGCACCGTACCAACTGTTGCGCGGGCGGGATCGATGGTTGGATGCCTATCGTGACGCACGATCCGACACAGCTTCCCGTACACCTGCCGCAGCCCGTCGACGACGGTGCGGCCCAACACCTGCCCGGCATGCGGATGCCGCCGATCGCCCTTCCGTCGACCCACGGTGGCGAGGTGCGCGTCGACGCCGTGCCGGACGGTCTCGAGCGGCTCGTCATCTACGCCTACCCGATGACCGGTCGCCCGGGCGTGGACCTTCCGGAAGGCTGGGACGAGATTCCGGGCGCCCGCGGCTGCACTCCGGAGTCCTGCGGTTTCCGCGACCATGCGGCCGAGCTCGCGAGTGCGGGCGCCGCGGTGGTGGGCGTGTCCACCCAGTCCACCAGCTACCAGCGCGAGGCCGCCGAGCGCTTGCGACTCCCGTTCGCGCTGCTCAGCGACGCCGAGCTCCGGCTGGCCGGCGCGCTGTCGCTTCCGACCATGAGCATCGAGCTGAATGACGGCCACGACGGCGGCGGCACCAGGACCCTGCTGAAGCGCCTCACGCTCGTCGTACGTGACGGCGTGATCGAGCGTGTCTTCTACCCGGTGTTTCCGCCCGACGGGCACGCCACGGATGTGCTCGCCTGGCTGCGCAGCTGATTACAGCTCCAGGTCGAGCTGCTCCTGGCGCGGGGACGCGGCTGGCTCCGCGGGTTCGACCAGGTGCGGCCCGTTGTTGCGCACGCTGCCCACCGCTGCCCCGACCGTGTACGCGTCGAAGTCGGCCGGCGGCATGGCATCGAGCAGGTGCGTGACGTCGTCCTCGCCCGTACTCGAGCAGTCCAGCCAGTCACCTTGCAGACCGGCCGGAACGACGACCGGGCTGCGGTCGTGAATGTGCCCGATGCGGTCCGTTGCGGCCCGCGTGATGATCGTGCAGGTCCACAGCAGCCCGCCGTCGCCCTCGCCCGCCGCCGGGTCGCGCCAGACCTCGTACAGGCCGGCGAACGTGATGGGGCGGTTCGACAGGTCGTGCAGGAAGTACGGGACCGCCTGGCCGTCTTCCTTGCACCACTCGTAGTAGCCGAGCGCCGGGAGCAGGCACCGCCTTCGCACGGCCGCGCTCCTGAACGCGGGCTTGGTGGTGACCGTCTCGACGCGCGCGTTGATCATGCGCGCCGCGCTCTTGCGATCGCTGGACCACGACGGGACCAGACCCCAGCGCATCGTGCGCAGCTGGCGGACCGGCGCCTTCTCGCGGTCACCGTGCGGCGGGCGCATGGTGACCGCGCGGACCGGATCGGTGGGGGCGACGTTCCAGGACGGCAGGAGGTCGTCACCGAGGACCTCCTGCGCATCGAGGTAGGCGACCAGGTCGTCGGTCGACGTGAGGCTGACATAGCGACCGCACACACCTGCCAGTCTGCCGTACCTCTCAGGCCGGCGTGGAGTGGATGGGATCGGCCCAGCCCGGTCGGGGGACGAGGCAGAAGGGGTGGCCCGCGGGGTCGGCGTAAACATTGCCCGCCAGGTGCGTAGCGCCGAGAGCGATGACCTGGTCGCGGGCCTCATCGACGTCGTCGACCATGACGTCGAAGTGGAACTGCTGGGGATACGCCGGGTCCGGCCAGCGCGGGGGCTTGTGGTCCGGCGCCAGCTGGAACGCCACACCCGACGTGCGATCGTGCGCGGCCACCACTACCCAGTCGTCGCTGTCGTACGTCACGGACATGCCGGTCAGCTCAGAGTAGAACCGAGCCAACCGCCGCGGGTCGGAGCAGTCGATCGCCACATGGTGCAGTCGTCCGATCATCGTCCCGGTCCTTTGAGCGTGTGTCCACTGGTGGCGGCGGCAACCAATAGTGCCAGGAGGTAGGCGGCGAGGAATCCACTGGCAGGACCTATCAGCCAGCCCCACAGGATGCTGGTGATGCTCGACCGGTTGACCGTGCGTCGCCCGCGGGCGACACCCGCACCAACCATCGCGCCGACCAGCGCCTGGTTCATCGATGTGAAGTAGCCGAAGGCGACCGCGACGAGCACCACGACACCTTGAACCAGTTGGGCCGCACTCGCCATCGCCCGGTCGACGCGGACGATGTCGAACGCGACCTTGGTCAGCAGCGGGCGGCCCCAGGTCAGCACGCCGAGCGCGAGGCCGGCACCGCCGACCAGTCCGGCGACCACCGGGCTGAGCGTACGGGTGCCAACCAGGGATCCAGTCGCGTTCGCGACGTCGTTGGCACCCATTGCGAAGGAGGCGATCGCGCCCACCGCGACGAGGCCGAAGGAGAACACCGGCATCCCCGCGCGGGCAACGGTCACGGGAACGGCCGGTACTTCAGCGGTCGAGCCGGACTCCGGCGGAGCGCCACGCGCCGGTGCGTCGGGTAGATCGACTCGGCCCGAGACCGGACGCAGCGACGGGATCAGGTCGAACGCCCTGGTCAGCAGGTAACCGAGACCCGCAGCTATGAGCGGCGCGGTGACCCAGATCCCCGCGAGCGCGGCGATCGTGGACCAGCGCACCCCGGTTCCGGCTCCGACCGCTGCGCCGACCACGGCGAATACCAGTATCTGGATGGTGGAGGTGGGCACCCGCAGCCGGTTAAACGTCGTGGTCATGCCGAAGGCGACCGCGAGCACGACGAGCTGACCGGCGACGCCGAGCCCCGCCCCGTCCAGCAGGCCGTGTCCGACCGTGTCGGCGACACCGTGGCTCGCCAGCGCCGCGCCGAGCAGCGTGAGCGGCGCCATGATCAGCAGCGCCCGCCACGCCGTGACCGCACCAAGCGCATGCGGCATGCCCATGCACGCGCCGGTGTAGTGCGCACCCATGCTCCACGCGAATGCGACCGCGAGGACGACCAGCAGCACGGTCACGGCGCGGCCCTGCCCAAGGTCCAGGCGATCGCGTCAGTCATCGTCGGCCAGCCTGGCCGCGACGCGCTCGGCCGCCGCCACCAGTTCGGAGTCGGCGACGTTGGGCAGCACGTCCTCCCACAGCGGCAACATCATGCCGCGCGCGTCGAGCATGCCCAGCGGCCGCGGCAGGAACCAAATGTGGAAGTGCGCGCCACCGTCACCCCAGCGATAGAGGTGGACGCGAGCGATGTTGCCGAGGCTCAGCACCGCACGTTCGACACGGCCCGCGATCTGGCCGAAGCTCGTCGCCGCCGCCTGCGGAAGATCCCAGAACGAGTCGACATGTGTGCGGCTGGCCAGCCAGACAGTGCCAGGAAGCGAGCACCCGCTCGGCGGGTGCAGGCTCCACAGATCGTCCGACCAGACCGGGTCCCGCCCCTTCCCCGTGCAGATGCGGCACGGCTCGCCGCCGGCCTCACCGTTGCGCGGCGGCTCGGGCACAACCCGGTCGTCTAGCTGCCGGATGGTGAGAGGCTCGGTGTAGGGCAGCGTCATCGGGTGGTCTCCCTCCAACTCGATCCCTTCACTGGCGCGTACGCCACGAAGGCAAGCCACTTGTCCGCACGGACAGTCACCCGCTCGAACCCGCCACGCCGCAGGCGATCGTGGAAGGTCGCGGGGTCTACGGGGTTGTACGTGTCACCCTCATGGAAGCGCTCCAGCTCGTCACTGGGGAGGCTGTCCGATCCGACCAGCACGCCACCCGGCCGTAGCACTCGTCGCATCTCGACCAGCAGCGCATCCTGCTCGGCTGCCGTGCGCATATGGTGCAGCATCGTGAAGCAGCCGGCCGCATCGAACGTCGCGTCGTCGAAGTCCAGGCGGGCACCGTCCCCGCGGACGACCTCGACGTTGCCACTCGCCTGCTTCGCGGCCAACACGTCCGCGGCATCCGCATCGCGCTCTACCGCGACGAGACGGCCCACCCGATGGCGGAGCCAATCAGTCGCCGCGCCACGGCCCGGTCCGACCTCGAGCATGACGTCGCCGAGGTCGATCCCGTCGATCAGGTCGGATAGGACTTCCTCGTGCAAGTGCGCCGCCCACTCAGGGCTTGGGCACAGTTTGGCGTGGTTCTCATTCACCCGAACGACGCTAGGCACTGGCCGCTGCGCCGTCTACCGGCTACAGTCCCATCCTGTGTCGCGAAACGGACAACCTTGACCGCAGCTCGGAGATGAGGCAACCGGGGGCGATCCTGGTCAAGACGTTCGGCATGGCCCCTGGTGACGCGTTCGAACAGCACACGCACGATGAACACCAGCTCGCCTGGGCCGCGAGCGGAGTGCTCACCGCCGCCGCGGTCGGGGGGACATGGCTACTGCCGCCGACCCGTGCCCTGTGGATCCCCGCGGGTATCCCTCATCGGGTCGCCGCTTCCGGCCGCACCCGCATGCGCGCGCTCTACTTGCGGCCCGACCGTTGCTCGATCGACTGGCCGGCGCCGCAGCCGGTCACGGCCGGGCCGCTGCTCGCCGAGCTCATCGGCTACCTCGCTGACGGCGTACTCGACGCACCACGCCGAGCGCGCGCCGAAGCCGTGGTGGTCGACCTCCTCGAACCGGTCACCCACGCCACGATCAAAGCCCCTCGCCCCATCGACGCTCGCGCGGCCGCCGTCGCCGACGCCCTCACCCTCGACCCGAGCAACCCCGCCACCCTCGAGCAATGGGGACACCAGGTCGGAGCGAGCGCACGCACCCTGGCGCGTGCATTTCTGCACGACACCGGCCTGCCCTTCGGTCGCTGGCGCGCGGCCGTACGCCTGCGAGCCGCCCTGACATACCTCGCCGCCGGCGAGCCGGTCTCCGCCGCCGGGCGACGCGTCGGCTACACCACTCCGAGCGCCTTCGTCGCCGCCTTCCGTCGCGAGACCGGGCTCACGCCGGCCACCTACTTCGGCAGCGACCACCGCTGATCACCCCAGTACGATCTCCGCATGCGCACCGTCATCACGTTCCTGACCGACTTCGGCCTCGACGACCCGTACGTCGCGATCTGTCACGGGGTACTCGCGCGGTTCTCGCCGGAGTCACGCGTCGTGGACGTCACCCACCTCGTACCGCCGCAGGACGTTCGGCGCGGCGCGGCCGTGCTGGAGCGCACCGTCGCGTGGTACCCGCCGGCGGTGCACCTGGCGGTCGTCGACCCGGGCGTGGGCACGCGGCGGCGGGCCATCGCCGTCGCGGCGGGCGAGCACATCCTGGTCGGCCCGGACAACGGCCTGCTGCTGCCCGCCGCCGACGCGCTCGGCGGCGTGGGGCTCGCGGTCGAGCTGACAGACGAGACGCGGTTCCTGCACCCGGCGTCGCGCACGTTCCACGGTCGCGACGTGTTCTCCCCGTGCGCGGGCCAGATCGCCGCGGGCACCCCGCTGCCGTCGTTCGGCGAGGAGATCGATCCGGCCGGCCTCGTGCGGCTTCCGGCCCCGCGGCTCGACGTCAGCGACGGCTGGCTCACCTGCGAGGTGACGTACGTGGACAGGTTCGGCAACCTGCGGCTGTCCGCCGGGCCGGACGAGCTCGCCGCGGCCGGTCTCGGCGATACCGTCGCGGTCGGCGTGCACGGGCGGTCGGCGACGGTCGCGGAGTCGTATGGCGGCGTGCCGGCGGGCGCCCTGGTCCTGTATGTGGAGTCGACCGGGGCGCTGGAGCTGGCCGTCAACCACGGCAGCGCCGCCGCCACACTCGAGCTCGGCGCCGGCGACGGGGTGAAGCTCACCGCCGCGTAAGGGCCGTCACTCGATCCGCGCGATGGACGTGCCCTGGCGTACGACCGCCTCCTCGTCCACCAGCAGGCGGACCACGCCGGCCGTCGGCGCGGGCACCTCGGCCGACACCTTGTCGACCTGCACCTCGGCGAGCAGTTGCTCGGCGGACACGGTGTCGCCGTCCGACACGAACCACGTGGACAGCACGCCCTCGGCCTCCGGCGAGTTCTGCGACAGCGCCGGAAAGGACACGTCCGTCACAACCGCACCCCCGTCACGCGTCGTGCGCTTCTGCAAATGACCACGTTATGTGGGCCGCGTACGCCTTCTCGGTGCCTGCAGGCCTCGAGAAGACCGGGTTGGCATCTATAACGTGGTCATTTGGGGTAGCGGCGTCGCGGAAAAGGCACGCGGACATCGGGGCAGCGGCGTCGCGGAAGGGCACGTCGGTCACGGCGAGACCGCGCGCCGGATGGCTTCCTCGATCCGGTCGTGGCGCGGCAGTACGGCGTACTCGAGGTCGTGCGCGTACGGGATCGGCACGTCGGGTACGGCCACCCGCTGCACGGGCGCCCGCAGCATGCCCGGGTCGGTGTCGGTCACCGTCGCGGCCACCTCTCCGGTCATGCCGAACGACTGGTAGTCCTCGTCGACGACGACCAGCCGCCCGGTCTTGCGTACGGAGGCGAGGATCGCCTCCCGATCCAGCGGCACCAGGCTGCGCAGGTCGATGACCTCCACGTCGATCCCCTCGCCGAAGACCTTCTCCGCGACGTCCAGGGCGTGGTGCACCGACAGCGAGATGGTGACGACGGTGACGTCGCTGCCCCCGCGAGCGACGTCAGCCGCGCCGATCGGTACCTCGTACGCCTCGTCGGGCACGTCACCCGTGGCCCGAGAGTTCTTTGCCATCCACGGCAGGCCCATCACGCCCTTGTGGAAGATGTAGACGACCGGGCTGTCGTCGCGGATCGCCGCGGTCATCAAGCCCTTCGCGTCGTACGGGTTGCTGGGCACCACGACCTTCATGCCGGGCAGGTGCGCGAACAGGCCCCACAGGCACTGCGAGTGCTGGGCGCCGTCGGAGTAGCCGCCGCCCGCGGCCGTCGTCAGGACCATGGGCACCTTGACGTTGCCGCCGGACTCGAAGTGGATCTTCGCCATGTGGTTGTAGATCTGGTCGAGGCAGACGCCCATGAAGTCGGCGAACATCAGCTCGGCGATCGGCCGCATGCCCTCGACGGCGGCGCCGGTCGCCAGGCCGATGAACGCGGTCTCCGAGATGGGCGTGTCGATCACCCGCTGCGGCCCGAAGCGCTCGAGAAGTCCGGTCGTGGAGCCGAAGATGCCGCCGTACGCGCCGACGTCCTCGCCGAGGTACACCACGTTCTCGTCGCGTTCCATCTCGGCGGCGATCGCGTCGGCCATCGCCTTGGAGGTCGTGAGCCGGTGGCTGCTCGGTGCCTGGTTCTCCGTGATGGTCATCGTTCGCTCCTCACGCGAAGACGTACGAGGCGGCGGTCTTCGTATCGGGCGTGGCACTGTCCTTGGCGAACGCGATTGCCGCCTCGACCCGCTCGCTGGCCTCCGATCTGGCCCGCTCGACGGCGCCGTCGTCGAGCACGCCCGCGTCGCGCAGAGTGCGTTCGTACGTGGGGATCGGATCGCGCCCGGGCACGTCTTCGAGGTCCGGGCGGTACGCCTGCGGGTCACCCTCGAAGTGGCCGAGCAGCCGGACGGTGTGCACCTCCAGCAGCGTCGGGCCCTCGCCCGCCCGCGCCCGCGCGACCGCGCGGCTCGCGGCGGCGTACACGCCCTCGACGGCGTTGTCCTCGATCCGCTCGCCGGGCATGCCGTACGACGCGGCACGGTCGGCGTTGTTCGGTATCGCCGTCGACACCGATCGCGGTACGGAGATGCCCCAATCGTTGTCCTCGATGACGAACACGACCGGGAGCTTCCACAGCGCGGCGAGGTTGAGCGACTCGTGGAAGCCGCCCTGGTTGGCCGCGCCCTCGCCGGCCACCGCGACCGCCACCCGATCCGTACCCTTCCTGGAGAACGCGAACGCCTGGCCGAGCGCGGGTGGGAACCCTTCGGCGATGATGCCCGAGCAGGAGAAGTGCACGTTCGGGTCGAACAGGTGCATGTGCCCGCCGCGGCCCCGGCCCAGGCCGCCCTCGCGACCGAAGATCTCCGCGGTCATCGCGGCGAGGTCGACGCCGTGCGCGACGGCGAAGTGGTGCGGGCGGTGCGGTGCGGTGACCGCGTCATCGCCGGTGAGGTGCGCGCAGACCCCCGCGGCCACGGGCTCCTGCCCGGACGACAGGTGCATCTCGCCGGGTACAGCGCCCTTGCCGATGTCGAAGCCGGGCCCCTTGTCCGCGTGGTACTCGCGCAGGATGGCGTCCTCGAACGTACGCGAGAGCACCATCGTGCGGTACAGGTC
>JBOHBN010000194.1:0-3774 GCA_050698355.1 Streptosporangiales bacterium
GGGCAGCCCCGCGTGCATCCAGGAGGTGCGGGTGACGTTGCCGAACTGTTCCCCGATGGGGGTGACGCAGCCGCCGATCACCTGCTCCACGAGCTCCGGGTCGAGCCCGAGCCGGTCGAGCACGCCACGCTGTGCCAGCCCCAGTAGCTCGGCGGCGTGCAAGCCGGAGAGCCACCCCTCGCGACGCCCGAACGGGGTACGCGCCGCGTCCACAATGACCGGTCTCATCGGAGGGCCTCCTCACGTTGCCACGGCAGCGCGTCCAATCCGCGCACCGCCAGTCCCCAGTCACTCAGCAGATCGAGACTCACGCAGTTGCGCCCGGTCACGTCCTCGGAGCAGGCACAGAGGGCGGTAACCGCTTCGACCATCTCCTCGAGCGCCTCCACCTGATCGGGGCGGAGCGTCTCGCCCACCAGCGCGGCGGCGCCCTCGCTCAGCACCGCCGCCTTCGGTTCGACCGAGTTGACCCGGATGCCGCTGCCGTGCAGCTCGGCACCCATCCCGTTGGTGGTCCGGTTGAGGGCCGCCTTCGAGGCCCCGTATACCGCCAGCGCGGAGCCCGGCGGCACCAGCTCGAACGGCGGTCCGGGAAACAGCCGGGCGCTCGCGCTGGAGATGTTGACGATCCAGCCTCGCCCCGCCTGCCGCATACCGGGGATCACGGCCTGCATCAGATCCAGCGGCGCGTGCACGTTGGCCTCGAAGGTCAGCCGCCTGCGCCGCAGCGGGAAGTCCGCGAGCGGCTGGTAGATCGCCGCGGCCGCGTTGTTGACGAGAACATCCACCGGCCCGCCCAGCTTCTCCTCGGCCGCCGGCACGATGCCCGCCCGGGCCTCGGCATCGGTCAGGTCGGCGACCTCGATCCCGACGCCGGTGCCGTAGGTCGCCAACCGGGTCGCGGTCTCGCGCAGGCTGCCGCCCAGGTGATCGTGCTGTTCCAGGGTGCGCGCCGTGACCACGACGTCGGCGCCTTCGGCCGCCAGCCGCTCGGCGATCCCCGCACCGATACCGCGGCTGGCGCCGGTCACCAGCGCGCGCCTGCCGGCGAATCTCCCGGTCATGACCACTTCTCCGCGAACCGGTGGATACTGCCGGTGATGCGATCGGCCTCGTCGTCGGTGAGGCCGTGGCTCATGCCCAGCGTCATGCCGCGGGCGAAGACCGCGTCGGCGACCGGCAGGCCACCCGGAGGTTGGCGGAACTCCACGCCGGCCATCATGGGGTGACGGGTGAGGTTGCCGCTCCACACGGTGCGGGTGTCGATGCCGTCGGCCTCGATCGCCTCCTGCAGGTCACTGCGGGCGAACGGGGCGTTCTCGCTCACCATCACCGGGTAACACAGCCATGCGGTGTCCAGCCCGGCGGTTTCCCGTGGCGGGGTGAAGAAGTCCGGGTAGCTGCGGTAGGCGGCGGTGTAGGTGGCGAACAGTTCCTTGCGGCGCCGGTAGTTCGCCGCCAGCTTGTCCAGCTGCCGCAGGCCGTAGGCCGCACCCAGTTCGGAAGGCTCGAAGTTCCACGGCAACACGTCGAAGATGAAGTCGTTGTCGTAGTCGACCCCGTCGAGGCTCTCCCGGAAGATCCGGCCGCTGCCGGCCGTGCCGTACAGGTTCGGTTCCGAGCGGCGCCCCCAGCGGCGCAGCAACAGCGCCTTGTCACGCAGCGCGTCGTCGTTGACCATCACCATCCCGCCGTTTCCGGCGCAGGTGATGATGTGCGACATCGCGAAACTCGTCACGCTGACGTCGGAGCGTGTGCCGGTCGGGGTGCCCCGCAGTGTGGCACCCAGCGTGTCGCAGGAGTCCTCGATGACCTTCAGGACGTGCCGGTCGGCTACCTGACGCACCACATCCCAGTCCGGGGCGTTGCCGGCCAGATTCGGCAGCAGGATCGCACGGGTCTTCTCGGTGACCAGCTCCTCGATCCTGCTCGCGTCCACGTTGTAGGTGTCCGGCTCGGCATCGACGAACACCGGCACGCACCCGGCGCGCACGATCGGCGCCACATCGGTGGAGAACGTCAACGGCGAGGTGATCACCTCACTGCCGCGCGGCAGGTCCAAAAGCTCCACGGCCAGGTACAGCGCCGAGGAGCCCGAGTTGCACATGACACCCAGCGACTTGCCGTTCAACGCCGAGACGCGCGCCTCCATCTCGGCCACATTCCTGCCGATCCGCAGCCCCTGGTGCCCGCTGCGCAGCACCTCCAGCACGGCCTGGATCTCGTCCTCACCGTGCACCGCACGCGCATAGGTGATCCGTTCGTTCATCAGAACTCCTCAGTTCGGTTCAGGTATCGGCGCCGAGCACTAGCGCGCTGTGCGGCACCGGGGAACCACCGGTCACCAGCACGTGGTCGAGCGACTTGGCCGGCTGGTTGACCGCGCTGCCGCGGACCAGCCGCACCGCTTCGGCGATGCCGTTGACGCCGTGGATGTAGCCCTCACCGAGCTGCCCGCCGTGGGTGTTGACCGGCAGCCGACCGTCGAGCTCGAGGTTGCCGTCCGCGATGAAGTCCTTCGCCTCGCCGGGCCCGCAGAAGCCGTACTCCTCCAGTTGCAGCAGCAGCATCGGGGTGAACGCGTCGTAGAGCACGGCCGCGTCGATGCCGTCCGGACCGACGCCGGCTTGCCGCCACATCTGATCGGCGACCAGGTTGACCTCGGGCAGCCGATCGATCTCCTCGCGGTAGTAGCTACTCATCGAGATCTGCTGCGGGCCGATCCCCTGCGCGGCCGCCCGGATCACCGCCGGCGGGTTCGGCAGGTCCCTTGCCCGTTCGGCGCTCACGATCACCAGCGCCTGTCCCCCGTCGCTCTCCTGGCAGCAGTCGAGCAGCCGCAGCGGCTCGGCGATCAACCGCGAGTTCTGGTGATCTTCCAAGGTGATGGGGCGCTGGTAGAACCATGCCTTCGGGTTGTTCGCGGCATACTTGCGCGAGAGCACCGAAACCCGCCCGAAGTCCTCGCTGGTCGCACCGTACTTGTGCATGTACCGGGTCGCCAGGAACGCCTCCTGTTGTGCCGGGGTCAGCAAGCCGTACGGATTGATCCAGTTGCGGTACTCCTGATCGGTCGAGGGCGCGTACGCGAACGGCGGCGGCCCGGCACCGAACCGATTTCCCGAGCGCTCGTTGAACGCCCGGTAGACCACCACCACGTCGGCCACGCCGCCTGCCACCGCCAGCGCGGCCTGCTGTACCGGAGCGCAGGTGCCGCCGCCGCCGTGCGGAATCCGGCTGAAGAAGGAGAGTTTTGGGATGCCGAGCGCGCGGGCGACGGCGATCTCCGGATTGTTCTCCATGGTGAACAGGGAGACCCCGTCCACCTCTTCCACACCGATACCGGCGTCGCCGAGCGCGGCCAGCACGCATTCACAAGCCAGTTGCCATTCGCTGCGGCCCGAGTTCTTGGAGAATTCGGTCGCGCCGATACCGGCGATGGCCGCGGCGCCGGAAAGACCAGCCCGGGTCATGTGTCGCCTCCTTCCGTCCGTCCCACGGTCACGTCGGCGGTCACGTGGACGCCCCGTTCGTTGCTGCCGGTCACCCGCAGCCGCACCGTGCTCCCGTTCGCCTCGGTGACCTCACCGGCGAAACGCAGCGTGTCGCCGGGAAAGGCCGGCACGCCCAGCCGCAGCGCCGTCCGCGTGATGCGCGAGGCCGGACCGGACCAGTCGGTCACGTACCGGTCGACGAAACCGTTGGTCGAGTTGATGCTCATGAAGATGTCCGGCGTGCCGCGCTCCTGCGCCTTACCGGGATCGTGGTGCACGT
>JBOHBN010000195.1:0-2007 GCA_050698355.1 Streptosporangiales bacterium
CCTCCGTCCTGGGCGCGCGCCCGGGGTTCACGTCGGTCGTTCACACTCACTCGGTCTATGCGACAGCGCTAGGTGTGGCCGGGGTCAACATCCTGCCCGTCGGACGGCGCGGCGCGCCATTTTGGCCGCACGTGCCAATCTGCGAGTTCGATGGGCAAATCGACACGCGAGAGCGCGGACGCGTACTCGTCGACGCACTCGGTGAGGGGTGCGCGGTGGTGCTCAAGAACCACGGGACGGTCGTCGCCGCAGACAGTGTCGAGAACGCCGCAAACCTGGCGTTCGCGCTCGAGGAGACAGCGCAGATGCAATGGATCTCCTCCGGGGTGGGAACGCCTGTGGGCATGTCACGGGCGGAGGCTGCGCGCACCATGAGCACCGAGCGACGTTCGGAGTACTTCACGTTCACGTGGCAGCACTACGCCGCAAAGGACCCCCGTCCCGAGCTCGACGATCCCGGGACGAGCTGAGCACGGCGCCGGCTTGGCGGTTCGAGTCAGCACGATCTCCCTGTTGCCTCATGTCAAGATGCCCGCTTCTGGTTCTTCGTTGCCTCAGGCCTCGATGCCCGCCTCGAGGAGGGTGGCTTGACCGGGAGGCGGGTGGGCTGGTGCTTGGCCTTGACCAGCTGGAGGAGCCGGTTGCTGAGGTCGAGGATGTCCCGGCGGATCTGCGCGGGGTTGAGTGTGCGGTACTGGCGTGTCAGCGCCGTCTTGGTCTTCTTCGCGACCTTGGGGCTGGCCATGATCCGCTGGTACGGGGTGGTCGCGGTGTCGTAGGTCTTGGTTACCTTCGCGCCCTCGCGGTGCTTGGTGAGCAGCTTCTGGTGCGGGGAGAAGAAGTTGATCTGTAGCCGCAGCAGCGTGTAGATCTGGTTGAGCAGCTCGAGTTCGGCGGCGGTGTCGTAGCGGTGGTAACCGACGGCCTGGCGCACCACCGACCAGTTCTTCTCCTCGATATGGCAGCCGTCGTTCTTGTTGCCCGGACGGGATCGGGTGAAGGTGATCTGCCGGTCGTCGCAGAACCGCACCAGCTGGTCGTTGATGAACTCCGCGCCGTTGTCACTATCGATGCCTGCCACCGGGAACGGGAACGCCTCGACGATCTCGAAAAGCGCGGCGTGCACCCACTTTTGCGCCTTGTTCTTCACTGCCCGCGGCTCGGTCCAGGTCGTGGCGATGTCGACCACATTCAGCGTCTGGCAGAAGTCCCCGCGTGGGTTGCCGCCCTCGTGGCCGACCAGGTCGATCTCGACGAACCCCGGCGTGGTGTCGTCCCAGCCCGCCCAGGTGCGCACCGGGATCTGCGACTTGGGCAGCGACCCGGGCTTGGTGCCCGACCGGCCCTTGAACTGCAGTATTTTCCGGTCGGCTGCCAGCCTACGGTCGATCGTCGCCGCCGACATCGCACACAACCGCGCCGCGGTCGCGTCGTCGAGGTCGAGCTCTCCACAGGCGCGCAGCCGGTCGACGATCTCGGGCAGGAACGGCGCCAGCCGCTTGCCCGCCGGCGCGTCCATGACCGCCCACACCGTCCGCAGCGCTGCGACTATCTCCTCGCCGTACACCGGCGGCCGCGGCCGCCGAGCCCGACGCGGCCGCTTGGGCCCGAGCGCGGCCCGCAGCGCCTTACGCGCATGATCGCGATGCCAGCCGGTCAGCTCGCACAGCTCGGTCAGCATCTGCTGCTTCACCTGCCTCGACGCGCCCCGATACCTCGTCGCCATCTGCCTGGTCACAGCCTTGCGTTGACTCACGCTCAGTCCCATACACCGGTCGGTAGCCGCCCCGCCGCCAGCAGGCCCGGCAACACGCCGCACGCGGGCATCGCTAGGTGAGGCAACGACTCAGCTACGCGGGCATCTTTCCTGAGTCAACGCGCACTCTTGACGCGGAACGTGCGCATCTGCACGCTGAGAGCGAAGTGCCTCCCCCGGAACCCGCCCCGAACTCGGCGAGCCTGCGTCGCGATCTCGACATCCTCGACCTGCTCGCCAGTGCGGAGTGC
>JBOHBN010000196.1:0-8077 GCA_050698355.1 Streptosporangiales bacterium
GGGTAGGGCTCGCGGCCGCGACAGCGCGCAAGACGATCGCCGACCTCCTCCATGAGCAGCGTGCCGCTGGAGGGCCGGTGCTGCGGCTCGCGGCCGGAGGTGAGAGCCGTGGATGAGATCGGGGCGAAGGTCAAGGCCGCCGGCGTCGCGCTGCTGGCCGCCGTGGCTGGAGTGTGGTTCGCCCCGCTGCTGGTCAAGGCCGCGATCATCGCGATGCTCCTGCTCATCCTGGCCGTCGTCGCGGCCGCCCGCGCCCACGACATGTCGGTGCTGCAGGCGACCGCCCTGTACGGCGGGAAGGCCATCGTCGCGGTCGGTAAGGCCCTGGCCGTGCTGCTGGTGGAGCTGCCAGTACGCCTCACGCACCGCCTGGTGGTCCGTTACGACCTCGCGCTGAAACTCGAGGTCGCGGCCAGACGACTGGCCTACCTCCTAAGCGACCACCTGGCGCGGTTCGCCGGCTGGGTCCGCGACTCCCGCGCGCCGCGGCCGGCGCTGCGGCTCGCCGCGCCACCAGCGATCGAACAGCTCGACACAGCGGATACCGCGACGATGGATCGAAGGAGTAGCTGATGGACCCCGCACTGATCCTCGAGGCAGTCGCGGGTGCGCCGGTCGTGGCGATCGCCGGGTATGGGTCGTGGCGGCACGGCCGCGCGACCCTGGCCCGCCGCGACGGTTTCGCCACCTCCTGGGCGGTGTCGCGGCGGCTGTCGGAGCGGGCCGCGCGCCGCTCGGGAAAGCAGACCCGTCCGGCGCTGCGGCGCCCACACGCCTACCCCGCCCATCACTTCGGCCGGCACCTGGGCCGCAGCGTGCGCCCGGAGGGCGGTCGACCGGTCTACCTCACCCACGAAGACGTCGCCCTGGTCGTGGCCCCACCCCGTGCGGGGAAGACCAAGTACGTGCTGGCCCCGCAGCTGCTCGACGCCCCGGGGCCCGTGGTCGCCACCAGCACGAAGCACGACCTGTACACCGACACCCACGCCCTGCGCGCGCAGCGGGGGCCGGTGTGGCTGCTCAACCCCGAGGCGATGGACGGGCTGCCGTCCACGCTGCGCTGGTCCCCCATCCCCCTGTGTGCGGATCCGGCCACCGCGATCACCACGGCGGCGTACATGGTTTCCGCCGCCAGTACCGGGCATGGGGTGGAGGACGCGAGTTTCTGGGAGAACAAGAACGCCCAAGTGCTGCGCTCCCTGCTCTACGCCGCCGCGGTGGGCGGCAAGTCGTTGCTGGACGTGGCGGGATGGATCACCGACGCGAGAGACCGGGCCCCGCTGCGGGTCCTCGACGAACACCCCAACACCCCACCGGGGTGGGCCGACGTGCTCCGCCAGATCATGACCACCCCGGCGGAGAAGACCCGCGAGTCGGTGTACATCACGCTGCAGCAGACCGTGGAGTTCCTCGCCGACCCCGCCGTCGCCCAGATCGCCCTGCCCGGCTCTGCGGAGGAGGCGTTCGACATCGACGCGTTCCTCGAGGGGTCGGGGACGCTGTACCTGCTGGGGGCGGCGAAAACCCATGGCGGGATGGGACCGTTCTTCGCCGCGCTGACCGGGCTGGTCTTCGAACGCGCCAAGCAGCTCTCGCAGGCCAGCGGGCATGGCCGGCTGGACCCGCCACTGAGCCTGTTCCTCGACGAGGTCGCCAACATCTGCCCCGTCCCGCTGCCGCAGTGGGTCAGCGACGCCGGTGGCCGCGGTATCGCCCTCACTGCGGCGATCCAGTCCCCGTCCCAGCTGGAGGACCGGTGGGGCCGGTCCGGCCGGGAGACCGTCGAACAGGCCTCGGCCTGGATCGTGCTCGGCGGCCTCACGGTCAAGGCCGACCTGGAGGCGATCTCGGGGATGCTTGGCGAACGCGACGAGCCGACGCCGCGTGACCGGCACCCCAAAGCGCACAGAGAGCCCGCCAAGATCCGCCGCGTGCCGGTCCTCGCGCCCGACGAGGTGCGGTGCCTCAAAGACCGCCGGGCGCTGCTGGTGTGGCGCAACCAACGCCCCGTCGAGGTCAAGCTCCGGCCCGTCTGGCGCCGCCGCGACGTCCGCCGCCACCACCGCCAGCAGAACAAGGCCCTCCGGGCCGCACAGCGGGCGCCGATCGCACCGTACCCCGACGAACCCACCGAGGCGCAGCGGCTGGCGGACGTGGTGCAGCTGCAACCGCCCGCCCCCAGACAGGACGAAGGAGGCCGATCATGAGCACGAGCTGCCCGGTCTGCGGCACCCCACTCCACCCCGAGGAGCGCACCGTGACCACCGTCGCCGGGTACCTGGCGCACGCCGACGGCTGCGCGGCCGCGCTGGCCGCCGCTCTGCCCGAGTCGCACGGGAAGCCCCAGCCATGACCGACGAGCCGACCGCCCCCGACCTCGACGCGCCCCAGCAGCGGCTGGACGAACTCGACCAGAGGGTTAATCAGCTCGCCGGGCACCTCGGCCGCCTGTTGGCCGACCGCAGGCCGCGCGGGGAGCAGGCCTGGTGGTGGCCCACCCTCGACCGCGAGCAAGCCGCCGAGGCGTGGGACACCCTCGCCTCCTGGGTAAACCAGTGCTTGATCCCCCGGTTCCCCGAACACGCCCGCACCCTGCGTCCCTGCTGGCGACGGCACGCCGACGTCGTCGACGAGCTCACCGCGCTGCGGGTGCTGTGGGTCGACGCCTACACCAACCCCCAAGCCCGACCGACCGCCGCCGCGGAATACCGCGGCCGGTGGGTGCCCCAGGCCATGGACCGCATCGAACACGCCTTCACCACCGCGCACTGCAGCCCGAACAGCCGCAGCACCCACGGCGACGACCCCGACACCCCGCTCCCCGCCTGGTCCGAGGAGGAGCTCGCCTGCTTCCTCGAAACAGACCTCCAGGCACGGCCCGACCGACCAGCCGAGCAGCAGTAAAGAAACCAGAAGGAGGAAGCGATGGAAATCATCGAACCCGACTATGCCCAGCAGGCCATCGAACGCGTCGCCGCCGGCGAAGACCTCGACACGGTATGGAACACCACCCCGCGCCGCGACCTCACCGCCACCGACATCGGCCTGGAAGAAGACGGCGGCGCCGTCAACCCCGAGGCGCGGCGAAACTACGCCAACGCCGAGTACCAACGATGGCTTCGCGACGACCCGGGCGAGCTCGACGAGCGCACCGCCGCCGATCTCGTCCACGAAGAAGAATCCCGTCGGCAGGCGCTCGAAGCCGAGGAGGACCGTCTGGCGCTCGACAACGAGCACCCCGACCAAGAAAAAGAGATCGCGTCGTAGCCGCATTCTCACCGGCCACATCGGGCGGTGCGCCACACAGACGGCGTACCGCCCATTTGGTGTCTACAGCGGCGTATCCGACAAGCCCACCGCCCACATCAACGTGTCCTCGACCCCGCTGACGTACATGCGGCCTCGTGAGTCCATAGCCTCGTCGCCGTGCAACATTCGCGTCGCCACGCGACGCTCGCGGTCGAGATGCTCGGGGTCACTCACGTCCACTCCAGTTTTCCTGAGGAGAGGCGACGAGTCGCTTTCGCCGAGCACCCATGCGAGCGCGGCTACGGTGCCATCGGTTACCGGTGCTGTGTCGTCGACCCCCGGTTCGTTCCGGTCTCGTTCTTGGAAGCCCCGCCAGCGCTGGTAGGCGCGGTCCAGCGCATCACGTGACCGGAGGGTAAGGCTGGCGTCCATGACACGGTCACCTCCCGCTGTGAGCGTAGGCCGCATCGGTGACGGCGGAGAAGGCCCGACCTAGAGTTCGATGCCGCGGTCCCGATCGGGCTCATCGTGGCCGCGCTGGCGTTCCTCGTACTCCAGGTCGTCGTCCTCGTGCCGCTGCGCCGCCTGCTCGTCGGCCGCGGCCGCGATGTCATGGTCGGCCTCCGCGGTGGCTTCGTCGCGGCGCGGCTCGCTGGCGGGCTCGGGCCACTCGAAGTCCCGGTCGGGTTCGCTGTCGCTGCGGTCGAGCAGGGCGACGCGCTGCTCCTGCCGCTCGTGCGCCTCGCTCTCGCGTGGCGGAGTCTCACCGGTGGGCTGCGGCTCCATCCCCGGCTCGCGCTCGGGCCGCTGCTCGGTGGCCTGGGCGAGCTCGCGGTCCTGCCGCCGGGCGAGCTCGTGCTGGGCGAGCTGCGCGGCGCGTTGCTGCTGTTGGTTCGCCTCATACCAGGCCTGTCGTTGCATGGCCTGTTCTTCGAGTGCGGTGAGCCGCTGCCTGGCGGCGGCCTCGGCCTGCCGCGCCTGCTCTAGGGTGCGGTCTTCCTCGCTCGGGTCGTCGCCGCTGGCCCGGGCCAGGTCACCGAACGCCACCGCGCGGCGCGCGTCGCGGTCGGCGTCGTCGGCCTCGCGGGCGGTGCGGCGCAGCTCGTTGTCCACGTTGGCCGGGGCGGCCTGCTGCTCCCGCTGCCAGGCCTGCAGCGTATTGAACAGGTCGCCGTCGCTGGCCGCGACGGTGTCGCGTTCCTCATCGGGCCGGCCCAGGGCCTCCCACGCCGCGAGCCAGCCCTGCCGGGCTTCCGGGGCGCCGGCGTGCGGCGCCGGCCCGATCGCATCAGCCTCGGACCGGTACCCGTGCTCCTCGCGATACGCGGCGATCAGACCGGCGCGGCGGGTCCACTCCAACCGCTCGGTCGGGTCATCTGACACCGGCCCCAACTGGCCGGCCCATGACGGTCGGTCCGCGGCGGCCCGCTCCCCCAGCACGCTCACGCGGGTGTCCATCGCCTCCGCCAGCTCGTGCGCGTAGCCGTCGAGCTCCGGGTCGACGAGCTCTGGCGTGCGGGCTGTGTAGCTGCCCTCCGCGGCCAGATGCTCCGGTGGCGTGTCGGCGGTGATGCGGTGGTGCAGCACCTGCCCGACCGAGGTCGCCGAGTCCAGCTCCCGGCCCGTGACGGCCTGGGCGAGGAGCTGGTCGGCGTCACGCCCTGACGCCTCCCCCGCACGGACGGCCCGCAGCAGCGGCGCATACGCCGGGTCGCCCTCCAGCCGTTCCCGCTGCTCACCGGTGAGCAGGGCTTCCAGCTGCCCCCGGTAGCGGGCGTGCGCGTCGGTGGTGACCAGGTCCTGCCACTCCGGCGCCAGCCGTGCCAGGGACTGCCTGGCGTCGGCCTCTTCGTCGCGGACCTGCACCGCCGACTCGGTCAGCTGGTCGCGTTCCAGGATGCCGGCGAGGATCGCCTCCGGTGACGGCTGTTCGGCCGGTTCGGTGTCCTGCCGGCCGAGCGGCTCTGGCTGGCCGGTGTCGATGGGCACGTACAGCAGGTTCCGTTCCCGGCCGCGGGTGGCGGCAACGTACAGGGCTTCGGGGCTCATCTGCGGATCCACCAACAGGTAGCCGGTGTCGACGGTGCGGCCCTGCGCCGCATGCACCGTCGAGGCGTACGCCAACTCGACCTGCTCGCCCACATACGACGCCGGCAGCGTGATCGCCTCGCCCCAGGCGTGCTCGCCCGTGCCCGTGCGCGGCAGCTGCCGGCAGACGGTCAGCGACCCGTCGCCGCGGCGTTCCTCGACGCGCCAGGTATCGCGGTTCGCCACCCACCCGCCGGCACCATCACCGAGCTGCCGGTCGTTCTCCCGGGTCTGGACCAGATCCCCGGCGCCAGCGGTGGTCGCGTCGTGCAGCCGCACGCCCTCGTCCTCAACGCGGCCCTGCTCCACCAGGACGCGGCGAATGTGGGAGGCCTGCTCCGCAGCATCCGCGCTGGCAGCGGTGAGGATGAGAGTGTCCCGGCCGGTGAGGTAATCGGCGAGGAACCGCTCCCGGGCATCCGCAGCCAGCTCGGCGCCATCGCCGGCGTGGATGCGGCCGCGGCGGTCATACTCCCACAACGCTTCACTGTCACCGTCGCGCAGCCGCAAGCTGGCCTCGCGCTCCCACTCGTGGGTGAACCGCACCGCCTCGGCCAACCGGGCGGGCTGACACCGCTCGGCCAGCAACGCGAACGCACCGCCCTCCTCCACCGCACCAAGCTGCCGATCATCACCGGCAACCAACACTTTCGCGCCGCTCCGCTCGGCTGCCTCAAGCACCTCGTGGATGTTCCCGGTGGATGCCATGGAGGCTTCATCCAGTACCAAGAGATCCCTTGAACGCAGTTCAGTAAAATCCCGCTGCGTCGGGTCTAGCTGCTCTGCGGGCTTTCTTCGGTACGACCTGAACCGATCCAAGTTCACCCGCCAGTCGATGCTGGCGTCGCCGAGGACCCTGGTGGCGGCCTCGGAGGGGGCGAGCCCGAGGACCCGCGGGGCCGGCTCCCCCTCGTCCGGTTCGACGCTGTGCGTCCAGGTGGCCGCAAGCTGGCCGAGAGTGTGTGACTTGCCCGCCCCGGCCGGCCCCACCAGTACGTCGACCCGCCGCCCGGACGTGAGCACCCGCTCGACCACGGCGCGCTGATCCGCACGTAGATCTGTCTGGTCGAGCAGCTCCTCGACTCGGACCCGGTCGGCAGTGGCCGCTCCCTGCTGCTGCGCGGTCTCCAGCAGCTGTTCTTCGCGCCCGAGGGTTCCCCGCGTGCTGTACCTGTCATACACCGCGGCAGCCTCATGCAGCCCCCTCCCATCTGCCTCGCGCCGCCACTGCGCGGGCGTTGCGACGAGCGGCTCCGCAGTCAGCCGCACCGGCTGCTCGCCGGTGAGCGCCTCGGTGGTCAGCTCCTCCAGCAGCCGCTCCTGCGCCTCTGCGGGCAGGGCGAGTGTCTCCACCGGCAGGTGCGCGTCAAGCGCGGCCACCAGATCGGACCTGCGCCACACCGCCCGCTTGCCGCTGACCCGTGCGACAGCCTGCGCGATCACCTGCGCCCGCCGATCAGCGGTGAGCGCCTCGCTCCCCCACCCCTCATGCGTGCCTGCCTGCGCGGCTGAGTGAGCGTCGGCCAGCGCGAGGGCCTGCCGGGCGGTGAGCGCTGCGCCCCGCCGTTGCGCGTCGGGCACCCCGCCCTGCTCGACCTGCGCGCCTCGTCCCTCGACCTGCGCCTCCTGGGCGCCCACCTGCGCGGGTTGAGCGTGCGCCTGGGCGCCTTGGCCGCCCACCTGCGTCTCTGAGCTGGTTGGGCGCACACCCACCTGCGTGGGGACCTGCGCGAGCGTGGTGCCGAGCTGGTCGCGTATCTGCGCCTCCCACCCGGCGAGCTGTTCGGCGTGGGTGGGTGGATGGTCGGGCTTGCGCTGCCTGGTCTTCATGGTGGCCTGTTGGGCGAACAACCTGAGTTCGTACGCGCTGGGCTCCCTGCCGTACCGCTCGGCGTAGGCCTGGGCGATCTGCGCGGCTTCGGGTTCGATCGCCCGCCGCCTGCTTGAGAACTGGTCGATCAGCTCCTGGTCCACGCCCTGAATCTCGCGGCCGAGCCCGTCCGGGCGGGCGACGAACCGCAACCTGAGCCGCTCCGCGGCGTACGCCTCCGCCGCGCGGCTGGCGACGGCGGCGGCCTCCCGGCGGGCGTGCTTGACCGCCGTACCGTCCACCGCGTACCAGCGGCCGTCTTCGGTGCGTACCCGGTTGAGCAGCGCCCCGTGGATGTGCAGGTTCGGGTCCCCGTCGCGGCTGGTGTGGTGCCGCCAGAACGTCGCGGTCCAGTCGGTGGCCTTCTCCCACCGCCCCGAGGTGCGGCCGGCGACCTTGCCGGCGTGCCGGCCGGTGCGGGCGTAGCAGGCCTGGCCCATGGCGTGCTCCAGCCCGGCCCGGTACCCGTCCTCCACACACGCCCAGAGCGTGTCGGCTTCGGCGTCCATGCCCGCCTGCCTCAGGCCTGCGTACAGTACCGACCAGGACTTTTCCGGGCTGTAGGTGAGGTCGTAGTAGTGGCACGGCTCCCGCTGCTGCTTCCGCGCCTGAAACTCGATCTGCTTCCTGCGCTCGGGCAGCGGATCCGGTTCGGCCACGAGTAATTGCTGCAGCCGTTGCTCATGGCTCGCGTACGTCCGCGGCTTGCTGCCGAGCTGCTCCCCCGACTCCGGATGCTGCAGCTTCCCGTACACGGTCTCCATCTGCTCACTGGTGACCTCGTCGCCAGCGGTAAAGCCCAGCACCACGGCTCCCGGCCCGAACCACACCCCCGGCGGTTCGCCGCCCTCGACCGAGGCCATGTAGTAG
>JBOHBN010000197.1:0-2276 GCA_050698355.1 Streptosporangiales bacterium
ACGCGCGGTCGGACTCCTCTGCGGCAGGTCTAACCATGCCGACGTGGTCGACGTCCACGTCGCCCTATGCGCTCACGCTCGTCACCACGCCGTCGTGACGAGCGACCCGGACGATATCGCACGGGTAGACCCGAAACTGCCAACCATCCGTATCTGAGAGGCTGACCCTTCTCACCACGTTCTCAAGACCGTAGCGCCGTGCTTACGGTGCTGCTATGCTGCTTCTAGCTGATGCTAAGAGAGGAGCAGCCAGGTGCGCTACATGGTCGTACACACCATCAGGGCGGGGCGGCAGGTTCACCGCACAGTCCGACTCGTTGTGACCGACGTTCCGGAGAAGACCTCTGCGGCCGTCGTCATGGATGCGTTGGAGACGGCGGGTAAGGCGACCGACTTCGCCGAATCTGGTGTGGCGTGGGGAAACCATGAGGTTAAGGCCGAGCGGAACCTTCCCAAGGGCACGGCAGGCACCGACGAGGCACCGTCCTTGTCCTGGACGGACCTGACCGGGTCGAAGACTCTGCGTCGCATCACCCTGCGCCTAACACCCGCCGACTACGCCCGGGTCCACATGTCCGCCCGCCGCGCGGACACCAGCATCCAAGACTGGTGCGTGCAAACACTGCTGGCAGCAACCGAGGAAGGAGCATGATCAACGAGGCGATCATCGTCGTACACGGACACCTGGTCCGCCCCGGGAATCTTGGAGGCTCGGACCTTTGGGTGCCTCTGTGTTTGTCAAGCGGCTGGGCGGGGCGTTGTAGAGTCGGGTCTGGCGGGCCCGGGAAGTGACTTGTCCGAAGAGCTGGTGGTCGGGGTTGAGCCAGCCGCGCTGGATTGTAGAGTCGTCCCCGGGTGTCCTCCCGGTTCCGTCGCCAAGTGCCGTTCGTCTGCTGTCATGGTTCGCCAGACGTGGTCGGCGAGGCGGCGTTTTAGGCAGCGTTTGGCTTCCCTGGGTGTCTTTCCCTCGGCGAGTTTGGCCTGGTAATAGACGCTCCCGCGGCTGCCACTCATCCGGATCTGTGTGATCGCGACGGTGTGTAGTGCGGCGTTGAGCTGGCGATCACCAGCACGTGAGAGGCGGTGGCGGGCCTTGTCGGCGCTGGCGACCTCGATCGGTGCCGTGCCGGCGTAGTTGGCGAACGCGGCCGGTGTGGGGAACCTGCCGATCCGGCCGGTGCGTCCGATCAACCGGCCGGCGGTGATCGCCGCGATGCCGACCGTGTTGGTCAGCGTGCTGCCCGAGGCTGTGACATGGTCGCGAATCTGCTGGGCGTTGGACTTGAGCAAGGCATCGACCGTACGGATCTGGGTGACCAGGCCGGTAGCGATCTGCTTGCGAACTCGTTCGACATCACCTGCTGGACGTACCCGTCGCAGCACCGCGGCCGCAGTCGTTGCCGACAAGTCCTTGGGAGCGCCACCGGCGATCAGCTCGCGTAGCAGCGCGTGGAGCTGGTTGACCAGCCGCACCCTGCTTTGGGTCAGGTTCATCCGAGACTCGTCGAGCAAGGCCAGAACGTCGGCGGTGCCCTCGGCTTGGAGTGGACGGCCCTCTCCTTGCAGTGCCGCCACACAAGCGGCCGCCGCAGCATCGATCTGGTCGTTCTTGCGGCCGCCGCCACGGGATAGTTGCCGGACTCTGGCGGTCGCGGTCGTGGGCACGTCGACGACCTGCTCACCACGGGCCAGCAGCCACGACGACAGGTGCCGGCCGAGACCCTCGGCGTTCTCCACCGCCCATCGACGATCATCGAACTTCCGACCCCACGCCAACATTCGGCGATAGTCGCCAAGAGTGGCCTGGATGCGAACCGAGGAGGTAGCTCGGTTCGTGCGCGGGTCCACCGCCGTTGCCGTGTGCGTGCTCTTGTGCGGGTCGATACCGATCACCATCATCGCGATGGCTCCTCTCATCGTCAGCCAATGTGGAGTCGCGACTGACAATCCGACTTCGAGAGAGCTCAGTGACCGCTCTCGTCGTCACGCCTCTGTTGAGTCAAGCCGCGAACAGACACCGGCCGGGGCGACACACCCAAAGCGAGCCAGCCCGAAGGCGGCAGAAAGTACTCGAGTCAGCCCGGCCAATGTCCTACAGCACGCTACGGGCAGCAAACCCGACCACGACACCGCTACCCCCATACAAGTCGGAAAGTACTGCCGTAGCAGACCGTTGGTGTTCTCGTTGGTGCCGCGCTGCCAGGGTGAGTGCGGGTCGGCGAAGTAGATCCCGGTCCCGGTGGCACGTTCGATCCGTTCGTGGTGGAACAGTTCGT
>JBOHBN010000198.1:0-7506 GCA_050698355.1 Streptosporangiales bacterium
CGTACGTGGTCGGAGCCGGTGAGGTTGTCGATCCAGTTGTCGGAGCGCCAGTCGAAGTCCTTGGCGTACAGGTCCTTGGCGGTGATGATCATCGCCAGGGCGGTGTGGATGGCGCGGAACCGCTCGCGGTCGGTGACGTAGACCTCTACGCCGCCGCACGTCTCGCCCTTCCACTTGGAGAATGTCGGGGTGAAGTAGGTCTCGCGGAACTGCGCGCCGGGCAGATTGAGGTCGTTGAGCGCGCCGGCCCAGTGGTAGTCGATGTAGGGGGCGCCGATGATCTCGAACGGGCGGGTGGTGCCGCGCCCCTCGGAGAGGTTGGTGCCCTCGAACATGCACGTGCCGGGGTACACCCATGCCGTGTCGACCGTGGGCATGTTCGGCGAGGGCAGCACCCAGGGAAGTCCGGTGTCCGCGTACGCGTAATTGCGGCGCCAGCCACGCATCGCGACGACCTCGAGGTCGACCTTGCTGCCCGCGTCATCGGGCAGGAACTCGTTGTTGAACAGCTGCGCGAGCTCGCCGACGGTCATGCCGTGCTGCTGCGAGATCGGTTTCAGCCCGACGAAGGTGGCGTACTTCGGGTGCAGTACGGGGCCGTACGCGTTCAGGGCGCTGATCGGGTTCGGCCGGTCGAGCACCACGAACCGCTTGCCCGCCTTCGCCGCGGCGCTCATCGACTCGTACATCGTCCAGATGTAGGTGTAGAAGCGGGCGCCCACGTCCTGGATGTCGAACATCAGCGTGTCGACGCCGGACTTGCGGAACATCGCGGCAATCTCGTCGACCGACTTGCCGTAGGTGTCGTACACCGGCAGACCCGTTCGCGGGTCCTCGTACGACCCCTCGGAGCCGCCCGCCTGCGCGCTGCCGCGGAAGCCGTGCTCGGGGCCGAACACCGCGATCAGGTTGATGCCGCCGGCGTTCGCCATGACGTCGACCTCGTGCCGCAGGTCCGGAAGGATGCCGGTCGGGTTGGTGATGCTGCCGACCTTCTCCCCGCGTACGGCCGCGTAGCCGCTCGCGATCAGCTCCTCGACACCGGTGCGCACCCGTGGCCGGCCACCGCCGTCCCGGCCGCCGGTCGCCGCGGCGGCGACCCCGCTACCGAACAGCGGCGCCGCGGCGGCACCGGCCAGGCCGGCGAGTACGTGTCTGCGTCGCACCTGCATGGGGTGTCACCTTCCTCGGGTTACTACGAGATCGGCCACGACCGGTCGGTGGTCGGAAGCCAGCGTGTCGGCGACTCGCACGTCTCGCACCGAGATGTCGGGGGAGACGGTCACGTAGTCGATGCGCTTGACCGGTGTGCGCGACGGGTAGGTGAGCCCCGGGCCGCTGCCCGCGACGTCCCACGCGTCGGTGAGCCGGTTCCACAGCGGGGCAAGCTCGGGCGCGTCCGGCGGCGCGTTGAAGTCACCGACCAGCACCTGCTGGGCGCTGTCGCCGTCCTCCGCCATGATCGCGAGCGTGTCCTTCACCTGGGCGGCACGCACGCTCGGGTCGGGCCGGTAGTCCAGGTGGGTGGCGTAGAAGTGCACGCGGGCGCCCCGCACGTTGACGACCACCTCGGGGAAGCCGGGTGCTGGCGCGGGCTTCGCGTCCGGTGACTGGGTAGACAGCCGGGTGATCGAGTGGTTCTCCGCATCGGTGATCGGGTAGCGGGAGAGTATCGCGAGCCCGTACTTGCTGTCCGGCTCGCCGCGGGTGGCGGACGGGAAGTCGTAGATGTGCGCGAAATACGAGCGCATCCCGAGCATGTCGCCCAGCTCCGCTGCCTCGTCCCGCCACTCGCTGCGGCTGCCCCAGTGGTCGTCGACCTCCTGCAGGCCGATGACGTCGGCTCCGGTCGCCTCGATGGCCGCGGCGGTGCGGGCGAGGTCGAACGTGCTGTCCGCGCCCGCACCGTGCGCGATGTTGTACGACGCCACGCGGAGCTGCACGTGCCTTGCCGGTGGCGCGGTCGTGTCGGCTGAGGCGGGGGCGGCGGCCAAGCCGAAGCTTGCCAGCAGGGCCGCCGCCGCGCCCAGGATGGGTAGGCGTCGCATGCCGATCCCCTTGTCAGGAGCCGTAGGTGAGGCCGTACCCGTACGGGTAGAGCATCTCGTCCTGTGTCCCCGCCTTGGGGATCATGACCGGGAGCTTGCCCTGCGGGTTCACCTCGCCGAACATCACACGGGTGAGCGAGCGCAGGGCGATGCCGCCGTAGGAGTACGTCGCGAGGTACGTCGGCGCGCTGTCGTAGTAGGCGATGTCGTACGGATCACGAACCGCCACGGCGACAACGGGCTTGCCGGTGGCGACGAGCTTTTTGACCAGCTTCGCCTGCTGTGAGTCGTCCCATGCCCGGCTCGTCGTCACGACGGTGAGGTCGTGTGTCTTCGCCTTGTCCACCGCCGTAGCGATCTCGCTGTCGGTCGGACTGCCCGTGTAGTAACGGTCGACGTTCTGGCCGTACCCGCGGATGTCGTCGGAGAGCGTCCGGGTGGTGCTGGATCCCCAGCCCGTGACCAGGACGTCTCGCGACTTCTCCGGGGAGAGCGGCAGCAGGTCGTCGTCGTTCTTCACCAGGGTCGTTGTGCGGTCGGTGATCGCGTGCGCCTTCGCATAGTGCTCGGGCGTGCCGACCACGTCGTCGACCGCGGACACGTCCACGTACGGGTCGTCGAACAGGCCCAGCTTGAACTTCAGTCGCAAAATGCGCGCGACCGACTGGTTGATGCGGCGCATCGAGAGCTCGCCGCTCTTCACCGCGTCGATGACCGCGTTGTACTGCAGGTCGAGCTTGCCGTCCGGCGACTTGAGCAGCATGTCCACGCCGGCCTTGAGCGCCATCACCGGCACGTTGGCGTCGCCGAAGTGACCGCTGACGCCGCCCATGCCGAGTGCGTCGGTGACGATGACGCCCTTGAAGTGCATCTTGTGCCGCAGGATGCCGGTCATGATCGGCTTGGAGAGGGTCGCCGGCAGCCCGGGGGTCGGGTCGAGCGCGGGAACCGTGATGTGCGCGGTCATGATGACGTCGATGCCGTGGTTGATGTCGGCCTGGAACGGCGGCTTGTCGATCTGCCGCCACTCCTTGAGCGTGTGATCGATCGTCGGTAGCTGGATGTGGCTGTCCACGTCGGTGTCGCCGTGGCCGGGGAAGTGCTTGGCCGTCGCGGCGATGCCGGCGTCCTGGTAGCCGTCCACCTGAGCGGCAGCGAGCCGCGACACCAGCTGCGGGTCGGAGCCGAACGAGCGCACGCCGATCACCGGGTTGCGCGGGTTCACGTTGACGTCGGACACCGGCGCGTAGTCCTGGTTGATCCCGATCGCCTTGAGCTCCTCGCCGGTGATGTGCGCGGCGTCGTACGCGTCGTCGGTGCTGCGGCCCGCGCCGAGGGCCATGTTGCCGGGGAACTGGGTGGCCGGCGGGCCGACGCGGGCGACGATGCCGCCCTCCTGGTCGGTGGCGATCAGCGCCGGGATCTGCATCCGCTGGCTGGCCGCGGCCCGCTGGATGCCGTTGGAGAGACCGGCGATCTGCTTCGGGTTGTTGGTGTTGTTGGACCAGCTGTAGTAGATGATGCCGCCGAGGTGGTACTTGTCGATCAGCTCCGCGGCGTTGTCGACGCCCCAGGCCTTCTGGTTGGCGGCGACGTCGGCCGGGTTGGTGGTGTCGGCGGTCTCGCCGTACGCGTAGGTGATGAACAGCTGCCCGACCTTTTCCTGCAAGGTCATGTTGTGCAGCATCTGGACGATCTTGGCGCGCACGCTGCGGTGCTCGTCGTCTGCGCGCGCGCCGCTCGGCGCCAGCGTGACGACGAGGGCTGCGGCGGCGAGCGCGGCCAGCAGCGTGACGAGCCGGCGGTGTCGGGTGGTCGAGCGGATCATGGTGCCTCCCCTTGGGAGTTGGGAGGTTACTAACAGCACCTCGAGTCAAAAGGTAAGTTAGCTTCACCACGTAGCGGGGTCAACGGCTTACAAAGAATGCATGCGGAGCGTCATACCAGGGGGGCCAGCGTCGCCGCGTCGTCGTGGCGCTGTGGTGGCACGACGTGCGCGTACGCGCCTCGTACCCTGAGTCCGGTGACGGACGGTGAGGTAGCCAGCCAGGCGTGGATACATCGCGCTCTGGTCATCCTGCTCGGTCCGCGGAAGAACCCGTGGCGTCCGCGCCGGCTGTGGTCGCTCGCGACGCTGTTCGGGTTGGTCGGGCCCGGCTCGATCCCGTTCGCCGTCATCCTGACCGCGAGCGAGACCGCGTTCATCGCGAGCAACTACCACGCCGGCCAGTACGCGCTCTGGTTCGGCCTGCTCCAGTGCGGCATCCCCGTGGTACTCGCCGGGTACCGCCCGTTCATCGCCTGGGCCGTGCTGACCTGCGCTCTGCCTGCGGTCGCGCTGCTAGCCACGCCCGCGGCCGGCACCCAGCCGTGGCCGCTCACGCCGACCGCCCTGTTCGCGTACCTGACCGTGCAGTACGGGGTGTCCCGCGCGCACGGCCGCCGGGTGTCGCTGCCCACCTGGGCGATCACGGCGTTGTGGTCCATCGGTCTCTACGTCACGCGCCCGGCCGGGACGGACACGACCGGCATCGCCGTGGTCACCGTGATCCTCGGGTTCGTCGCCTGGATGGCCGGTGACGCCGTGCGGGTGCGCATGCTCGTCCAGCAGCGATTGCTCGACGAGGAGCGTGAGACGGCGGCCGAGCGGGCCCGGCGGCAGGTGCTCGAGGAACGGGCCCGGATCGCGCGGGAGCTGCACGACGTCGTCGCCCACCACATGTCGGTCATCGCCGTCCAGTCGTCGACGGCGGCGTACCGGATCGAGGGCCTGGGCCAGGAGGCGAGGGACGAGTTCACCGAGATCGGCGCGACCGCGCGGACGTCGCTCGCCGAGATGCGCCGGCTGCTCGCCGTCCTGCGCAGCGACGAGGACGACGCGCTGCGCAGCCCGCAACCGGGGCTCGGCGGGCTCGCTCCGCTCGCGGAGGCGACCCGCCGCGCGGGTACGCCGGTCGCGCTGCACGTCACCGATCTGCCCGACCCCGTGCCTGACGCCGTTGGGCTCACCGCGTACCGCGTCGTGCAGGAGGGGCTGAGCAACGTCGTGCGGCATGCCTCGGGTGCGGACACGACCGTCGACGTCCACGGGCGGGACGGAGCGATCGTCGTGCGGGTCGCAAACACGCGCCCGCCCGCCGACCGCCCGCGGGTGGAGCAGCAGGGCGACGGCCAGGGACTCGCCGGGATGCGCGAGCGGGTCAGTGCGGCGGGCGGCGAGCTCACCGCGGGACCGTCCGAGGACGACGGGTTCGCGGTCGAGGCCGTGCTGCCGGTCGGTGTGGCAGCGAAGGAGGAAACGGATTGACACCGTATCCCGGCGCCCTCCTTCGCTCCGCTCCTCGCTCGGCTGCCCTAGCCGACTGTTTCGTGGGTTGTGATCGCTACGATGCTCGCTTTGGAGGACGCCTCATGCCAACCACGGTGCTCGTCGTCGACGACCAGGCGATGGTGCGCGCGGGCTTCGGGTCGCTGCTGTCCGCGCAGGACGACATCGAGGTGGTCGGTGACGCAGCGAACGGCAAGGATGCCATCGACGCGTCTCGCCGGCTCCACCCCGACGTCGTGCTCATGGATGTGCGGATGCCCGAGATGGACGGCCTGGAGGCGGCCCGGCTGCTCCTCGACCCGCCGCGCGGAGTCGAGCACCGGCCGCGGGTGCTGATGCTCACCACCTTCGACGTCGACGACTACGTCTACGAGGCGCTGCGCGCCGGAGCGAGCGGATTCCTGTTGAAGGACGCGCCGCCCGAGGACCTGGTGGACGCCGTCCGCGTCGTCGCCGCTGGCGACGCGCTGCTCGCGCCCTCGGTGACGCGCCGGCTGATCGAGCGGTTCGCCCGCGACGCTCCGCCCAGGAAACCGCGATCGCCCGCCGTCAACGCCCTCACCGACCGTGAGACCGAGGTGCTCGTGCTCATCGCGCGCGGCCTGTCCAACACCGAGATCGCGCAGTCTCTCGTCGTCGCCGAGCAGACGGTGAAGACGCACATCGGCAGGATCTTCGGCAAGCTCGGTCTGCGCGACCGGGCGCAGGCGGTGGTGTTCGCGTACGAGACCGGGCTGGTCACCGCAGGCGAGCAGGCGTGAGCCCCGCGCGGGTCACCACTCGCCGAGCCTCCCAGCCGTTCCGAACAGCATCACCGGGTCCGCCGGAACCGCCTCGTACGTCCCGGACGCCTCGGCCACGAGCGGTTCGCTGACCAGGATCTCGTCCAGCTCGAGGGTGTTGCGGATCCGCGCCAGCCGTAGCCGGCTCAGGTCGGTGACCTCGGAGGTGAGGATTGCGCCGCTCACGGCGTCGACGTTGTCGCGCAGCACGATCGGTATCTGGGCGCGCTGCACGCCCTGCGACCCGGCGGTGAGCGCGTTGGCGTACGTGGTGGACAGGTCGAAGCCGGCGAGAGCGCGCTCGGGCACGAAGTCGGCGAGCCCGATGCCCATGGCGTTGCCGTTCGACTCCGGGTCGACCTCGAGGCAGACGATCTGCGTGACGTCGGGGCTCTCCAGCTCCGGCATCGACCGCACCATGCGGCGGCCGAGCACGTTCGTGTCCATCCCCGTGCCCGAGTACTCCTTGCCCATCGCGTCGACGACCAGCACGTCGATACGGTGCACGGGTAGCCGCGCCTCCTGCGTCTTGGCGAGACGCAGCAGCTCGGCCTCGCGGGAGCCTCCGATGCCGGCCGCGGGCACGAGCTCCGCGGCCACGAGCTGCTTGGTGAGCCCTTCGACCAGCGCGATGCCGCCGAGCACGGGAAGTTGCGCGCAGATGAAGCGTGCCGCGGTCGTGACGCGGCGCTCGACGTCCGCGGGACCGAACCGGTGCAGCTCCTCGGCGCCGTGCTGCTTGCCGAGCCCGATGGTGAGCATCTTGGCCAGGCCCGACTCGATCTCCCCGGTGAACGACGTGTGCGACTTCAGCCGGTTGATCACGAGGATGTGGTCGGCGGTGAGTGCGTTCGCGTCGAAGGCCACGTCGACGTCGTCGGCCATGCCCAGCGCGACGGTCTCCATCGTCGCGCGGACCGGCGCGCCGACGGAGGCCTCGGTGATGCCCAGGCCGGCCAGGGTCTTGGCCTGCCCTTCGGCAGTGCTGCCGCCGTGCGAGCCCATCGCGGGAACGACGAACGGCTCGGCTCCCCGCTCGTGCAGCGCGCGCACGGCAGCGGCGACGACCGCGGCGATGCTCTTGATGCCGCGGCTGCCGACCCCGATCGCGACCGTCTGCCCAGGCTGCACCGCGTCGAGGTGATCCCGCAACGCCGTGGTCGTGGCCTGCTCCGGGTCCACCGAGGGGGGCACGTCGTCGTGGCGCCGCCGCATCCGCGTCAACGGCATGTCCTGTACGCGCCGGCCGAGGACGTCGGCGAGCCGCGGGCCGTGCAGGCGCGGGAAGTCATTGGTCGTCACGCGGTCAAGACTAGTTGTCAGTGTCTGGTTGAGCCCTGGCTCAACC
>JBOHBN010000199.1:0-5376 GCA_050698355.1 Streptosporangiales bacterium
ATGCCCTCGACCTTGATCTTGGTCGGCTCCTTGTAGAGCAGGTCGTGCAGTTGCCGCTTCGTGTACTTGGTGATGGGCTTGTCCGGGTCGAAGAAGCCGCAGCCGCGGAAGATGCGGCCGTACCAACCGTCCATGCTGTAGCCGGGGATCGTGAGCGCGCCCTCGTTGAGCGACAAGCTGTCGTCGTACAGCGCGGACAGGTCGAAGCCGGTGACCGCACCCATGCCCTCGCAGCGAGGGCACATGCCGCCGAGGTAGACCGCTTCGCGTACGACCTTCTTCTCGACTCTGCCGCCCTTCTCGGTGCTCATCACCCCGCCCGCCTTGCGGGTGGGGACGTTGAACGAGTACGCGGTCGGGGGCCCGACGTGCGGCTTCCCGATCCGGCTGAAGAGGATGCGCAGCATCGCGTTGGCGTCGGTGGCGGTGCCGACGGTGGAGCGGGGGCTGGAGCCCATCCGCTCCTGGTCGACGATGATCGCCGTCGTCAGGCCTTCGAGTAGGTCGACCTCGGGCCGCGCCAGCGTCGGCATGAAGCCTTGCACGAAGGCGCTGTAGGTCTCGTTAATCATCCGCTGCGACTCGGCGGCGATCGTGTCGAACACCAGCGAGCTCTTGCCCGAGCCGGAGACGCCGGTGAACACGGTCAGCCGGCGCTTCGGAAGCTCGACGCTGACGTCCTTGAGGTTGTTCTCGCGCGCGCCGTGCACGCGGATCAGATCGTGGCTGTCGGCAACGTGCGTGGCCATGCTCATCCTGTCTCCATCGTCTTGGACGGCCCGCCTCCGGTACGGCGTCGGCGTCACCGAGTTGAAACGTACTAGGCGAGCCAGGTGCCGTCGCGCATCAGCGTGCGGCCTGCGATCTCGTTCGCCTCGGGCCACGCCTGCATTCGGACCGGCTGTAGCACGAGGAAGGCGATCCTGTCGGTTCGAACTCGACGTACTTGCTGCCGAAGCTCTTCGCGGCTCGCTTCAGCGTTGTAGCGCCGGCCTGCGTGCCCAAACCGAACGCAGTGCTGTAAAGGGCGTTCGCGGCGGCGGGATCGGGGGATTCGGGGGTGATGTATTCGAGAGAGGTCACGGCAGGTCCTCTGGCGAGGTGGCTGGCGACACCCCGCACGGATGTGACAGGGAACGACTCTCGCTGGCTGGCTATGCGATCGCCGTACGGCTCAACGCGCCTCTTGGATGCGGACCATGTTGCCCGCGGGATCGCGGAACGCGCAGTCGCGCATGCCCCACGGCTGCTCGGTCGGCTCCTGGACGACTTCGGCGTCGCTCGCCTGCACCTGGTCGAAGGTGCCGTCGAGGTCCTTGGTCGCCAGCAGGATCCAACCGTAGGTGCCCTTGGCCATCATCTCGGTGATGGTGCGGCGCTCGTCGTCGGTGATGCCGGGGTCGGCGGCCGGTGGCGCCAGGAGGATGGAGGTGCCGGGCTGGTCGGGCGGGCCGACCGTGATCCAGCGCATCTTTCCCTTGCCGACGTCGCTGCGGACCTCGAATCCGAGGATGTCGCGGTAGAAGGCCAGAGATGCCTCGGGGTCGTCGTGTGGGAGGGCGGTGAGGTGAATGGTGATGTCCATGGCGCTCACGCTAGTTGCGGCTCATCGACCGGCGCTTCTCGATTCCTGATCGGTCTTGTCACCTTCTTCGCTACGCACGGCGGGATCCCCGCGGCCGCGTTCGCACCCTGGCGTCGGTAGGTGCTGGGCGGCATTCCGACCAACTCGGTGAAGCGAGTGCTGAAGGTGCCCAGCGACGAGCATCCGACCGCGAAACAGACCTCGGTGACGCTGAGGTCGCCACGACGCAGCAGTGCCATCGCGCGCTCGATCCGCCGCGTCATCAGGTAGCTGTATGGCGACTCGCCGTAGGCGCGCCGGAACTCGCGGCTGAGGTGCCCGGCCGACATGTGTACGCCGCGAGCGAGTGCCTCGACGTCCAGCGGCTGCGCGTACTCCCGATCGATCCGGTCGCGAACGCGCCGCAGCAGTGCGAGATCGCGCAGGCGCTGCGTTGCGGCGGGTTTGCTGGTCACCTGTCAGATCGTGCCACGTCGCACCGGAGTTGCCCAGCGCCGCCGGCGGCCCGCCCCGCGTCCTCCTCGAGGGCCACGTCACCGAGCCGCCAGGCATCCGGCACGCGATCAACGCACCCACGGCGGGGACAACCACGTACCGTCCGCCATCACGGCCTGCAGTCCGACGCTTGTGGTGACCCACGCCTCTGCGGGGCCCTCCCCCTCGTTGTCCAGGCGCAGCGACGAGCCAGCCGGAACGAGGACCGCGTCGCCGACGGCGAGGTCGGTGGCGAGCTCGTCCAGGGTGACTCGCAGCCCACCGGTGAGCAGCACCAGCACCTCCTCGCGGGTCACTCGGTGCGCGGCACCGGCTGTCCCGGCGGGCACCTCGACCCGCCACGCACAGAGCTCGCGGCTTCCGGTCGCGGGTGCCGCGTAGGCGGTGAAGCGGCTGCCGTGCATGTCGTGGACGGTGGCGCGGCTGGCGGGTAGGACGGGCATCTCGCGCTCCCAGCAAGTAGACAAGGTACTTGTCTATATAGTCAACGTACTTGACTAATATGTCAAGATGGTGCGGTGCGATATGAGGACTGCCTGGCACTCAGCACGCTGCTGATCGGCGCGGCGGGCACTGTCGTCGACCGGATACAGGCGGGCATGGCCGCTCGCGGGTACGACGACGTGCGGCCCGCACACGGCTTCGCCTTCGTACGGCTCTCCCCCGGGGGCGCCACCGCGGGCGAGCTCGCGAAGCACCTCGGGGTGTCCAAGCAGGCCGCGAGCCAGCTCGTCGACGAGCTGGTACGCAAGGGCTACGTGGAGCGCCAGCCGCATCCGACCGACGCACGGGCGCGGCTGGTGGTCCTCACCGCTCGCGGACGGGCGTGTACCCGTGCAGCAGAGGAGACCGCCGCCGAAGCTGCCCGGCCGTGGGTCGACGTCCTGGGCAGCGAGCGCACGCGCGCCCTCCGGGCCGATCTCGAACGGGTCGTACCGCCGGGGCCTCTCCGCCCGTCCTGGTAAGGCGACTACGTTCAGCCGGTACCGGCCATCGCCGCGACGCGGCGGGCGAGCGCGGCGGCGGCCTCGCGCAGCTCCGGCGGCTCCAGCACCTCCGCGTCGAAGCCCAGGCGGGCAACGTGCACGGCGACCCAGTCCAGAACGTCTCCGCCGACGACGAGCACGCACCACCCGTCGCGATCGTCCTCGACGCGCCCCACCTGTGGCGGGACCAGCTCCCGGACCTGGTCGGGCCGGGCGTGCACCCGTACTCGGGCCAGATAACGGTACGGCGTTTCGGTCACCGATCGCTGGACGTAGGCGACCGGGTCCGGATGCTCCCTCGCCCGGAAGCGCCAGGTCGTCGCGACCACCTCGCGCATCCGGTCCAGCCGGAAGGTACGCCAGTCGTCGCGGTCGACGTCCCAGGCCATCAGGTACCAGCGGCGGGCGGTGGCGACCATCCGCACCGGCTCGACCGTGCGCTCGCGCTCCCCTCCGTCGCGACCGGCGTACCGGAACCGCACCCGCACGGCGTCACGACAGGCCCGCGCAAGCGTCACCAGCAGCTCCGGGTCGATCTCGACCCCGGGGCCGACAAGGGTCTCGGTGGCGCCGTGCACCGCACGTACCTCGGCGCGGAGCCGGGGCGGCATCACCTGGTCGAGCTTCGCGAACGCCCGCAGCGCCGCCTCGCCGGCCCCGGCGACCGTGCCACCCGACGCCAGCCGCAGGGAGACCGCCGTCGCGATCGCCTCCTCGTCATCGAGGAGCAGCGGCGGCAGCCGGGTGCCCGCACCGAGCTGGTAGCCGCCACCGACGCCCGCCGTCGCCTGCACGGGGTAGCCGAGGGCGCGCAGCCGCTCGACGTCGCGGCGCACCGACCGGTCGGTGACCCGCAGCTCGGCGGCGAGCTCTGCGGCGGTCCAGGACGGGCGCCGCTGCAGCAGCGCCAGCAACCGCAGCACCCTTTCGGTCTGCCCGGTCACGCGCTTATCGTTCCACAGATCACGGAACGGATCTGTCCGCTATAGGCGGAAGGCTGTAGTCATGACAGACCAGAACTGGAACCCACTGCTCCGAGACCAGCTCACCTGGCACTGGACCAACCAGCTGCGCGAGCGCCTCGACGGACTCACCGACGACCAGTACTTCTGGGAGCCGGCGCCCGGCTGCTGGAGCGTGCGCCAGCGCGGCAGCGGCACCGCACCGGTGCAGGCCGGGGCCGGCGCGATGACCATCGACTTCGCGATGCCGGAGCCCGACCCGCCGCCGGTCACGACGATCGCCTGGCGGCTCGGGCACGTGATCGTCGGCGTGCTCGCCATGCGCAACGCCTCACACTTCGGTCGCGCGCCCACCGACTACCAGTCGTTCGAGTACGCCGCGACCGCGGCCGGGGCGCTGGCCCAGCTCGACGCGGAGTACGCGACGTGGCTGGCCGGGGTGGAGTCCCTCGGCGAAACCGGCCTCGCCCGCCCATGCGGGGAGGCGGAGGGGCCGTTCGCCGCCAGTCCTATGGCGAGGCTGGTGCTGCACATCAACCGCGAGCTGATCCACCATCTGGCCGAGGTGTGCCTGCTCCGCGACCTCTACCTTCACTCCCACCAGCAGACCCGGCAGGAGGCGAGTTGAGGTGGCACGCGACGTCCAGGTCACCTTCGACTGCGCCGACCCGGCCGGGTTGGCAGCGTTCTGGGCCGAGGCTCTCGCCTACCAGCTGCAGGACCCGCCCGAGGGCTTCGAGTCGTGGGAAGAAGCCTTGGATGCGATGAGGGTGCCACCCGAGAGCCGCAACGACGCTTCGGCGGTGGTCGACCCCGAGGGCTCCGGGCCGCGGCTCTTCTTCCAGCGGGTTCCGGAGCGCAAACAGGTCAAGAATCGGGCGCACCTCGATGTGCGAACCGCCCCCGGGCTCGAGGGCGACGCGCGGATGGCGGCCCTGGATGCGGAGGCCGAGCGGCTCGTCTCTCACGGCGCGTCCCGCGTCGGGCGCTACGAGCCCGCTCCCCCGCTCCCCCGCTCGGCGCCGGTCACATCGTGATGGCCGATCCCGAGGGCAACGAGTTCTGCCTCGACTGATCAGACGCGCGGCGGCCGGAGACCCGAGGCACTTCCCACGACGAGTACCTACTTCCCACGCCAGCGGTTATCGAAAGAGCTAGCGGCGCGGGACACCTAGGTCCAGCCGGGGCGGATGTCGCGGCGTCGCGGCCGGCCATCCCAGTCGGCGAGCGGCGCCGACTGCCACCACCAGTCCGGGTCGTCGTCCACACCGGCGACCCGCGTGCGTCCGGTGACGGCGAGGAGCAGGTCGCCGGGAGCCGCCAGGTCGCGGTCGATCCAGGGGAAGAC
>JBOHBN010000200.1:0-5751 GCA_050698355.1 Streptosporangiales bacterium
CCGGCCGACCTCGGTGCGCTCGTCCTGCGGCGGGACGCGCCGGGACAGCTCACCCGCCGCGATCGCGGCCGCGGTCTCCTCCACCGCCACCAGCGGTCGCAGGCTGCCGCGCACGAGCAGGTAGCCCATCCCCGCGACGAGGACGAGCACGGCGGCGCCGACCACGACGATGATCGCGATCAGCCGGCCGACCGTGTTGTCGACCTCGGCCAGGCTGACCGCCACCGTCACCGCGCCCCCGGACCCGTCGTTCAGGGGTGTCACAATGACCCGCCACCGGGTCGGCCCACGGGTCGAGCGCACGGTGAACGGCTCGCCGGCGAGCCGTTGCGCCGTGCTCGCTGTCAGCTGCGGCAGCTGCGGGGGGTACGGGTTCTCCTGCGTCGGCGCGCTGTATCTGGTGCCGTTTCCCGCAGGGCCCGTTATGAAGATCATGTACGCGCTCGGTAGCTCCGGTCGCTGGTCATGCTGCTGCGGAAATGGCTCGCCCCGCGCGGCCGCCGCGGTCGACTGCGCCGTCGCCTGCAGCTCGCTGTCCACCTCGCCGAGCAGGTAGGTGCGCAGCACCGTGACGGCGGCGAACCCGGTGACCGCGAGCCCCATCGCGACGAGCAGGACTACCGCGACGACGAGCCGTACCCGCAACGGCCAGGTCATGGGCACCTGCGCGAGGTTCCGCGCCCTGTCCATTAACCGGCCGGCCCGCCGCGGCACACCTGAGTTGGACGACACGGTGCTCAGCCGCGGGGCCTTCGGAGCACGTAGCCGACGCCGCGCACGGTGTGCAACAGCCGCGGCTCAGCGTTGTCGACCTTGCGGCGGAGGTACGACACGTACGACTCGACGATGTTGGCGTCGCCGCCGAAGTCGTACTGCCAGACGTGGTCGAGGATCTGCGCCTTGGAAAGTACGCGGCCGGCGTTCTCCATCAGGTAGCGCAGCAGCTTGAACTCCGTCGGCGACAGTGACACCGCCGCACCGGCCTTGAAGACCTCGTGCGAGTCGTCATCGAGCTCGACGTCCTCGAACGCCAGCCGGGCCGAGCGTACCGGCGCCTCGGGCCCGGACGTGCGCCGCAATACGGCCCGGATGCGGGCAACGAGCTCCTCCAGGCTGAAGGGCTTGGTCACGTAGTCGTCCCCGCCGAGCGTGAGGCCCTGCACCTTGTCCTGCGTGCCGTCGCGCGCGGTGAGGAACACCACGGGCACGTGCAGCCCCTCCGCGCGCAGCTTGCGCATAACCGCGTAACCGTCCATGCCTGGCATCATGATGTCCAGCACCATCAGGTCGGGGCGCACATCACGTACGGCCTCGATCGCCGCGCGGCCATCACCTGCCGCGGTCACCTCGAACCCCGCGAAACGCAGGCTGGCGGCGAGCAGCTCCTTGATGTTCGGCTCGTCGTCGACGACCACGAGCCGACCCTCGGTCGACGTCTCGTTCTCCCTCATGGCACGGCACCTTCTACCTGCCAAGTATGGGCGCCGGTGCTGAGAGCTCGCTGAGTGGCCGCTCGAAGGAACCTGGAAGTGCTATTGGATCCCGCGCTTCTTCAGGATCGCTTCGATGTCACCGAAGTCGTCGTCACTTTCCTGGGTATTCGCCTCGGTCTGACGGTTCCCGGTGACGGCCTTCCTGTCGGATTTCTCCCCCGACTCGACCGCGCCGCTCTCCTTGGCCTCTTGTACGGCGGCCTGCCGGCGGCCGATGATCACTCCGGACACGATCCACAGCACGACGGAGAGGGCGATCAGCGCGAACCCGATCCATGAACCGAGCGAGAACACCAGGCCCAGCGCCCAGTCGACCACCCGTACGGCGAACGGCACGAGCAGGTGGAGAATGCCGATCAGGTACGCCGCGATCGGGAGTATCGACCAGGCGAGGCCGCGCAGGCCGGAGCCGACGCCACGGCGCCGCCACCGCCAGATGCTGATGAGCACGCCGAGCGCGCTCAACGCGATCGCGGCCGGGAGCCAGAAGGCCTCTGCGTAGTCCATCGGGCCAATCCTCGCACGATGCGGTCCGAACAGCGCTGGGGTACTTCCCTGACCGTTCCCCGGCAGTGACCAGTGGCCACCCTGATGATCACCCGGGCAGTAGGTTGGGCAAACGAACCGGTCAATGCCGGCAGGGGGCGTGCACGTGGATAACCACGAGAACCAGCTCGAGACCGAGTCACCCGCGGCGATCGGCACCACGGGGACCGTGACCGTCGCCGGCGATGATGTCACGGTCCGGTGTACCGGTAGCCCCACGGCAGGCGAACCGGCCGTGGTGCTACTCGCCGGCATGCCGGACGACCTGACGACCTTCGACGGGCTGCAGAGCAGGTTGGGTGAGGTGCTCTATGTGTGCACCTACGACCGTCTCGGCGAGGGCACGAGCAGCACGCCGCACCGGGACCAATCGCTCGAGGACTGCGCGGCGACCCTGCACGGCGTGTTGGCGAAGATCGCGCCGACCGGCCCGATTGTTCTCGCCGGACACTCGCTTGGCGGGCTCATTGCGACCGTTTACGCCCACCAGTACCCGGATTACGTCAGCGGGCTGGTCCTGCTCGACGCCACTGCTCCGGGAGTCGACGAGGAGATCCTCGAGCTGGTCCCGGCGGACGCGACGTGGCCCGCAGCAGCCGTGCGGCAGGAGGCGAACGGCCTGCGTACGGGGGCCAATCCCGAGCGGCTGGTCTACGGGGACACGCCGCTCGGTTCGCTCGGCGACATCCCGTTGACCGTCGTGCAGCACGACAAGTCCATACTCGCCACCGTCCCGCAGTACGGCGCCCAGCTGGAGCGAATCTGCCGGAGGGGTCAGCAGCGCCTGGCCGCCCTGTCCAGCCGCTGCCGACTGGTCACGGCGACGGGCAGCGGCCACTACGTCCATATCGACCGACCCGATCTCGCCAACGACCTCATCACGTTGATGGCGAGGTGACCCTGGTGAGTGGTCCACTGAGCGGGTTTCGGGTCGTGGAGATCGCGAGCATCGCACCCGCCCCGTTCGGCTGCACGGTTCTCTCCGACCTGGGCGCGGAGGTGCTGCGTGTCGATCGCGCGAGCAACGTGCCCGAGGACCCTCCCACCACCGCGCCGCCCGACCCGCTCGCCCGCGGGCGGGGTTCGGTCGGCGTCGACCTGAAGAACCCCGCCGGTGCGGGCGTCGTACTGCGCCTGGTGGAGTCCGCCGACGTCCTCGTCGAGGGCTTCCGGCCGGGCGTGTGCGAACGGTTGGGCGTCGGCCCGGCGGAATGCCTCGCGGCCAACCCGCGGCTGGTGTACGGACGGCTGTCCGGCTACGGGCAGGACGGCCCGCTGGCCGGTGCGGCCGGGCACGACATCGACTACCTCGCATACGCCGGCGCGCTGCATCCGATCGGGCCGGCGGGCGCGCCGCCGCTGCCGCCGGTGAACTACGTCGCCGACTTCGGTGGCGGCGGCATGCTGCTGGCGGTCGGCGTGCTCGCGGCACTCCTGGAACGGGAGCGGTCCGGGCGAGGCCAGGTCGTGGACGCCGCGATGGTCGAGGGTGCTGCGGCGATGACCGGCATGCTGCACGGCCTGCGCGCGTCCGGCGTCTGGCGGGACGAGCGCGGCACCAACTTCCTCGACGGAGGCGCACCGTTCTACCGCTGCTACAGCTGCGCGGACGGCCGGTTCGTCGCCGTCGGCGCGCTGGAGCCGCAGTTCTACGCCGCCCTGCTCGCCGGGTTCGAGATCGACCCGGCCACGCTGCCGGGGCAGCACGACCGGGAGTACTGGCCGGAGATCGCCGAGCAGTTCGCTGTCGTCTTCGCGACCCGTACGAGGGACGAGTGGGCCGAGCTGTTCGCAGGTACGGACGCCTGCGTCGCCCCCGTACTCACCCCGGCCGAGGCGCCGCGGCATCCGCACGCGGCCGCTCGCGGCACGTTCGTCGAGGTGGACGGCCTTGTGCAGCCCGGCCCGGCGCCGCGGCTCGACCGCACACCAGGAAGCGTCGGTGGACCGGCGCCGTACGCTGGGCAGCACTCGAACGAGGCGCTCGGCGCCTGGGGGTTCGGCCCAGCGGAGATCGACGAGCTCCGCGCTCAGGGAGCGATCCGGTGATCAAGGAAGGCGGGAATGGACCAGCTGCGCGTAGAGCGCCCGGACGAGCGGGAAGTCGACGCGTACCTGCGGCTGCGTGACGCGGCCGCGGAGCGGATGGTCGCCCAGGGGATCGAGCAGTGGGTGCCGGGAGAGGTCACCCACGGGCGCATGCGCGAGCTCGGCTGGGGGGACAGGCTGCACGTCGCGCGCCTCGGCGACGAGGTGATCGGCGGCGTCATCGTCGTGTGGACGGACCAGCTCTTCTGGGGCGACCGGCCGGAACCGGCAGGCTACGTGCACGGCCTGCTCGTAGACGCTGGACACAAGGGCGCGGGTCTCGGCCAGCGGCTGCTGGCCTGGGCGGAGTGCCACATCGCGGCTTCGGGTCGCGCGCTCGCCCGGCTCGACACCGTCACCACCAACGAGCGGCTGCGCAGGTACTACCGGGACGCGGGCTACGCCGAGGTCGGTGAGCGGGTGTTCGAGGACGGCGGGGTGTTCGGCGACGGCGCGCGCATTGCTTCCTGCACGCTGCTGGAGAAGCGGCTGGGCTGCCAAGGGGATCATTAGCCGCCCGACAGTCGAGGCTTCCTGACCAGCGACAATGGCGTCTCGACTGTCCACCTAGTCATGATCCCCTTGGTAAGGCGCCCTACTCGTTGCCGATGCCGAAAACCCGGCGGGTCAGCGCCTGCACATCCCGGTCGAGGTGGTCAAAGCGCCGGTCGACCGCATTGAACCGGGCGTTCATCTCGCCACGTAGCCCGTCGAACTTGCCGTCAAAACCATCGATCTTGCCGTTGACCTCTCCACGAAGTCCCCGGATCTCGGTGGTGACGATGCGCAGCACGAGTCCAGCCATCGCCGCGAGGATGGCGAGGAACCCACCGATGACCGTCCAGGTCTGCGCGTCGTTCACAGCTTGCGAGTCTACCGATCCGTACAGAGCGGGGACGCACTCGCGACGAACCTGTGGACAAGGCTAAAACCAGTCGCGGGAAACTCCGTTTTCGTCCACACTGGTGCGCCCGTGGGGCATATCGAGGCCGGGCAGCTGCGCCAACTGCTGCCGGACGGGCGCGTGCTATACGACGACGTCTCGTTCCGGGTCGGCGACGGCGAGACCGTCGCGCTGGTCGGCGCCAACGGTTCGGGCAAGACGACCCTGCTGCGCACGATCGCGGGTGACCTCGCGCCGACGGACGGCACCGTGGCGCGAAGCGGCGGTGTCGGGGTGATGCGGCAGTTCATCGGCTCGATCCGCGACGACTCGACGGTGCGTGACATGCTCGTCGATCTCGCCCCACCACGGGTACGCGACGCCGCCCGGGAACTCGACGCCGTCGAGCTCGCCTTGATGACCGACGACGAGCCGACCCAGCTGCGGTACGCCGGCGCTCTCGCCACGTACGCCGACGCGGGCGGTTACGACGCCGAGGTGGGCTGGGATGCCTGCTGCACGACGGCACTCGGCCAACCGTTCGATCAGGTGAAGTGGCGCGAGGTCCGTACCCTCTCCGGCGGCGAGCAGAAGCGGCTCGCGCTCGAGGCGCTGCTGCGCGGGCCCGACGAGGTGCTGCTGCTCGACGAGCCGGACAACTACCTCGACGTACCCGCCAAGAGGTGGCTGGAGGAGCGCCTCGCCGAGTCGACGAAGACCGTGTTGTACGTGAGCCACGAC
>JBOHBN010000201.1:0-12776 GCA_050698355.1 Streptosporangiales bacterium
GGCGCGACCGGTCGCTTTTCACCTCGATCTCGTTACGCGCTACCGAGGCGAGGATGTCGGCCGACATGCGCCCCGCTGGCGTGGACAGGTCCATGTCGGAGCCGCGGCATAGCGCGATCGTGACCCGATGGGGTTCGCAGGTTTCGATCAGTCGTAGCTGGTCGCGGCGGTTGCGGGTGAGCCGATCGAGCGACCAGGCCACGATCGCGTCGATTTCGCCGCGCTCGACCGAGGCGAGCATGGCGTCGAACTGCGGTCGTGGTTTCTTCCCTGCTGCGCTCACGTCGTTGTCGGGATATTCGTGGATCAGTGTCCAGCCGCGCTGCGAAACGAGCTGCTGAGCGTCGTCACGTTGGCGAGTGACGCCGAGCTCGTCGCCGGTGCGGTCCTGGCTGATGCGGAGGTAGACGGCTGCTCTCACATCTGCTAACGTAGCACCTACGCCAGCACGGAGATCGCCTTCTAGCGGACGTGATGGCGTACTTCTACTAGATGGTCCCGGCCACGCACTCCTCGCGACCGGGACCGTGATCGGAAATTGAGGTTCCGATATGCCCCAGACTACCGCCGGACTCACGGCTCACGACCTCGACCTGCTGAGCACCTACGTCGCCCAGACCCGTGCCGACTACAACCGCGCCCTCGACGACGGGAAGGACGCCAGCTTCCAGTGCGGCGTGCTGCTCCTTCTGCTCTCCGACTGCGAGCGCATCCTCGGCGATGCGTCATGATCGCCCGCCTCATCGCCCGCATCCGCACCTGGGTCGCCACGCCCGACGACACGCCGCTCGAAGTGATCCGCGGTGTCGACGGCGAACCGGTCGCCTGGATCGTGGAGGAGAAGCGATGAGCACCCTCACCCGCCGCGCCCTGCTGCGCCTCACCCTCGCGGGGCTGGCCACGGCGACGCTGCTCGCCACCGGCGCCGCCTGGTACGCCGCCCTGTAACGCTCTGCAACATCATTCCGATCTACTCATACCCGACACTTCCGAAGGGGTCACCCATGTCCACGCCGCAGCAACCCGAGACGCCGCAGTACCAGCCCTACGTGTATCAGCCGCAGCAGCCGACCCCACCCCGGCAGCCCCGGAATCACCGGCACCGGTGGTTCATCTTCGGTGGCACCGCCGCCGTGGTAGCTGCCCTCGCGATCGCACTTTCGCTGACGCTGGCCGGGTCGAGCACGTTTACCATGCATGGCTCCATGCTGGTGACCGATCTCAGCACGTCGCCGTATGCATCGCCATCCGTCCTCGCGGCGGGCGACGAAGGTTCGCCGTGCTACACGTCGGGTGGCTACGGCGATATCGCTCCTGGCGTGGCAGTCAAGGTCACCGACGCTGCGGGCAAGCAGATCGGGCTCGGCACGCTTCAAGCCGGCAAGACTATCGGTCCTGGCGGCTGCGCGTTCCCGTTCACCGTGAAGGACGTGCCGCTCGACAAGAAGTCCTACGGCATCGAGATCAGCCACCGCGGGACCGTCGTCGAGACGCCGCAGCAGGCGAAAACGCCCGCCCTCAGCCTCGGTGGGAATTAAAGCCCAGACGTACACCCGACACTCCCGGAAGGCACCATCATGACCACACCCAGCATGCCCACCGCCCCCGAGGCGCCCGTCAAGAAGCCGAAGGGCAAGGGCCTCGGCATCGCTTCGCTCGTCCTCGGCATTCTTGGCGCGATCCTGTGCTGGATCCCGTTCATCGGCATCATCGGCATCATCCTCGGCTTCGTCGGCGCGGTCCTCGGCGCAGTCGGGTTCTTCGTCTCCCATCGGTGGATGAGCTTGGCCGGATTCGTCCTCTCCCTCGTCGCCATCATCGGCGGGTTCGCCTCCACCGCCTCCGGCGTGTCCCAGGTGAACAAGCAGCTGAACACGCCACCCACCGTGCAAGAACAGAACAGCGGCAACGACCAGGGCGCGGGCGGGGCAGGCGACACCTACGCCTACACCGTCACCGGCTCCGGCACGGTCTCCTACGGCACGTTCTCCGGCTCCGGAATGTCGATGTCGCAGACCACGTCGAACGGGCAGTGGTCCAAGAAGATCACCGTGACGAACAAGAGCGTGTTCTTCACGCCTTCCCTGACCGTCACCGGCAACGGTGGCACCGTCACCTGCCAGATCAGCCACAACGGCAAGGTCAGCTCGCACAACTCAGCGTCCGGCCAGTTCGGCACCGCCAACTGCTCCGGCTGACCCAGGAGATCACCATGAAACGCGCACTGATCCTCGCCCCGTTGGCCGCAGCCGGTATCGCCCTCGCCGCGTGCTCGTCGGGGAGTAGCGGCGGCGTCGGCACGCCCACCGATCCGCTCAACGGAACCGCTGGCTATAACGCACCCGCGGGCGCGCCCGAACCGACGGCGACCACGCCCTCAATCCCGGAGCCGACAGCGAAGAGCTTCACCGTGGGCCTGAAAACGCTGTCCAAACACTGCTTCGGATCAGCCGGTTGCAGCGTGACCGTCCAGCCCACGATCACCTACAACAGCGGTCCGCTCTCCGACCTCGACATGTACGCCTGCGACGTTACGTACACGATCGCGGGCGGCTCGGACGGAGACACGATCGAGACGGCGCAAGGGCAAGGAGGTTCCCGGTTCAGCGTGAAGAAGTCGCTGGTGGACACGCCGTCATCCTCAACGGAGCTCTCTGCGGCCGTGTCGGACGTGAGCTGTCAGTAGAGACGCCACGCGGCCCCCGACCTCGAACTGAGATCGGGGGCCGCAGTGTGTGGAGAGTTAGCGACGCTTGGCCGCCACGAGCAGGCCAATGACTGCCCGCCCGTTCAGTTGTAGCACGTCACCGTTCTTCGAGTCACGGACCGCGTCCAGGGTGTGGGGCAGCTCGACGCAGGCGGTCTGCTGCTGCGAGTAGCTGGACTTGCGCCAGGAGTCGGACCTGTCGGGTATCGTCACTGTGTCGTCTCCAGTTCCTTGATGACATCGACGATGAGCCCGGCTGAGTCCTCCGGGCTCATCGCCACCTTCCCGCGGATCATCTCAGCCGCGCGCATGTAGTCCGACACGTCATGCTCGTTGTAGACGAACGACGATGATCGGAACGGCTCAAGGTGCACGATCGGAGGAGACTCCGCGAACTCGTAGAGGATGAACGGTCCCGCGACGCCGGGATGCCACCCGTCCCCGATACGCACCGTCTGCACGGTCGCATTGGCTGGCGTGTTGAGCAGGCTGCGCAACTGATGCGACATCACGTCGGCGCCGCCGATGGTCTGCCGCAGCCCGGGTTCGCCGATGATGGCGTGGAATTCAACGGGCTCGCGGCGGGTGAGAATGTCGCGGCGAGCGAGTCGCAACGTCAGCAGTCCCTCGTCGTCGCCGATGACCGCGCGGGCGTACTCGGAGGTTTGCAACAGGCCCGGGATGCTCCACGGTAGCCACTCGGTGATCCGTACCGCGGTGCGCTCGCACTCCACCACGCCGTCGAGTTTCTGCGAGGCGCCCGGCACGCCGGTCGTCAGCCAGTCGGAGTCACCTGCACGGCGGGCCAGTTCGACGATGCGAGTGCGTTCCTCGGCTTCCGCGCCTAGCCCCGTCAATACGGCTGCGACATCCTCGATCTTCGGCAGACGGTGTCCTTGTTCCCACTGCGAGATCAGCGTGTGCGACAGGCTGATCTTCCGCGAGAGCTCACGTAGCCCGATCTCGCGGGACATGCGCGCGTTGCGGAGAGCGGCTGCGAGCGCCCGCGCCCGCGGCGTGTCGGTGGTTGCAGCCATGAACCACATCCTAGCGGATGTCGCGCACGCGCAAATTCACCCGAATGGACCATTGAGGTTGGTTACGCAACCGCCGATACTGGTTACGCAACCGCTCAGCCGGTAGCAAGCACACCCTACCGCCTTCGGGAGGCGACTTCGATGCCCCTCACTCTGGCGCGTCACCGCTACTGGTGGACGCCCGCCACTGACGCCAGCCACCTGACCTACCGGGCCACGCCGCACTGCGGGGACGTGGCACGCACGGCGTGCGGCCGGTACGTCACCGTCACGCCAGCCCGTGCCCCGCATGCCCCGTGTGTTGAGTGCCAGGAGCTGCGGCGGGACGAGGCGGCATGAGGCGGCGTGTCGTGTTGGATCAGTCGCCGGTGACGGTGCTGGACCGTGACGAGGCCGAGGACGTGCCGCGGGTGCAGTGCCCCCGGTGCGGGCAGCAGATGCCCACCCGCGACGGCATCGACCCGGTGGAGCACGGCCGCCCCGACGGGAACGGGCGGACCGAGCCGTGCCGATGAATGAACCCACTCCCGGCGCCGAGACACCCGAGCAGGCGCCGGGAGTGTCCCACCTGGTCATCTGCCCGATCTGCCTGCGGGAGGTCCCCGGCTGGTACGACCCGGATGCCGACGAGGACAACCCGTACCGGCATCTGCGCCGGGACGTGGAAGCCACGCAGCGCCAGCGTGCCGGCGGTGCGAGAGGCGCCCCGGTGCGGGTGGCCTGCCCCGACGAGGATGCGCCCCGGCCTTGCCCCGAACGGCCCCCGCGGAGAGGATGAGACGATGTCCCCGACTTCCTGCCCCACGTGCGGGCAAGCCAACCCGGGTGACCCGTGCAAACGGTGCGGCGCCTACATCGCGAAGCCACCACCACCCCGCAACCCGCCGAAGAAGTGAGAATCATGGACCAGTTGGACTTCCTGCTCGACTGCAAGGAGAAGCTGAACCCGCCGCGGAGCGCCGAGCTCACCGAAGCGGAGAAGCGCCAGGTCAAGGACGAGATGCTCCAGTCGTATCAGGCGCAGGCGGCGAAGCTCGGGATGCCGAGTCCCGGCGGAAACTGACACCCGGTAGACACACGAAACGCGCCCCCACCCTCGATGTGAGGATGGGGGCGCTATTGTGCGCGGGGAACGCTAGGACTCCCCGGCGCGGACCAGTTTCACGCCGCGCACGGTGTGCATGGCGGCGATCAGGGCGGCCACGGCAGTGGCCACGGCGGACACGGCGTTGGTCAGCGTTGATGCCTGCGTGGCGTCGAGGAACCCGAACGACACGGCTGCGGTCACAGCAGTGCAGGCGATCGGCGCCCACGAACCGGAGCGGACCGCCTGCCAGACCTCGGTGAGAAGGTGCTTCATCGTCGCCTCCTCAGTTCCACACCAGGTACGGCGCGATCAGCGCGGCACCGGAGGCGTCCTTGTCCCACGTGACCCACACCCCCGACGCGCCGTCCGGCGCCTGCCAGTAGCCGCGGTGATCCCAGCCGATGTCGGCCGGGCCGGCGTCACCGAGGTGTTCGGCGGCGTCCCCGCGGAACGCGACCGTGACACCCTTGAGGTCGCCACCGACGGCCTTCGCGCTCACCCACAGGTTGTGCACCACCTGCGAGCTGCCGCCGCACTCGAACGCGGCGCCGGCCGTGCCCTTCTCCTGGTCGATCAGCCATGACACGTTCAGTCCCATGTCGTCGTCCTCCTCGTCTTGCTGTGGTTGCCCGCCACCCAGCACGGAGGCGAGTTGGTCCGCGGTGCCGCGGTAGATGGATGCGTCGATGGGATGGCGGCCGGCGACGGTCGCCGATGAGGTGAACTGCATGACGGCGATGTTCTGGCCGCCGTAGGACACCCACTTCGACAGGAACCACGCTTTCGCCCGCACCCAGATCTGTGAGGCGAACCCGCCGTTGTAGTTGGCGTAGACCGAGTACCACAGCGGCGGGAGGCCCGACAGGTCCGGCTTGCCGAGCTCGACCCAGCGCCACCGCGGGATGTAGACCAGCGGAACCTCGTACCCGTCGGCGCGTAGCCGGTTCACGATGTCGTGGGTGATGGCGATCGGACCGGAGTCCTTCTCCACGTCCGGGATCACGCGGGCGCCGCGCGGCACGACGCGTTCGATCAGCGCGACCTGTTCGGCGGCGGGCACGTTGCGCTGGTAGAAGTAGGCGGCGGTGTGCAGCCCGGCGGCTTGCGCGTCGGCGTAGTTGCCGGCGAAACACGGGTCGATGTAGCTGTTGCCCTCGGTCGCCTTGATGAACACGAACGAGAAGCCGTCCGAGGTGGCTTGCGCCATCGGGAAGTGCTGCCCCTGCCAGTTCGATACGTCGAAGCCCCATTGCGACATGGCGTGCTCTCCTCGGTCTAGTGCGGCAGCGGCAGGCCGGTGCAAGCGGCACTGCCTGCCGGGTGGGTCACCGTGGAGTCGGCACCGGTGGCCGGGTCGTGCAGGCTGACCACGACCTGGCAGGTGCCGGACGAGTCACGCTGGAAGGCCACGTCGGTGACCGAGACGCCCTGCGATCCCTGCTCTCCGCTCGGCCCGACCGGGCCTGCCGGTCCAGCGCAGCCGCCGTGCGAGCCGCAATACGCCGCGACGGCGGCCGAGACCTGCGCGGTGGTGGCGTTCTTGCCCGCCGGTCCGGCCGCTCCTTGCGTGCCCTGGAACTGGCCGGGGTGGGCGTCGAGGTAGGACGCCGTGGCCGTGCTGATCTCGTCTTGGGTGGGTGGCCTGCCCGGCTGCGGCGGGTGCTTGGTGAGGTAGCCCGCGACCGCCGCGGCTACCATGCCGGGAGTGGCATCCTTGCCGTGCTCCGGCGGGTGACCCGTGAGGTAGCCGGCCACCGCCTGGTTGATCTGCTGCTGACTCGGCCCCGGCCCGCGGGCACCGCGAGGTCCGGCCGCCCCTTGCTGCGGCGCCGGCACTTTCGGCGTGCCGCCCATCGACCGCACCTGACTCGCCAGGGTCTGCGCGGCACCGGCGTTGCTGGAGGCTTGCCGCGACAACACGTCGATCCGGTTGGATGCGGAGTGCAGCGACACCGACAGGTAGGCCACGCCGCCGATGACGCAGACCAACAGCACGGCGAGCGCGACCCACATGCGCCGGTGCCCACGCCGGTCGAGTCCCGACGCGGTGGCGCGGCTGATGATCTCCCGTGTCTGCTCGTCAGTCACTGCTCCTCCTGCTCGCGCAGCGCCTCGGCGATCGCGGCGGCCTCGTCGGGGTCGATGCGCCCGTCAGCGAGCGCGTCGGAAAGCAGGGACGCCGCAGTGGAGGCCGATCCGCCGCGTTCCCTGCGTGAGGTGCGCACGGCCAGCCAGACGAACGACGCCGCGGAGACCAGGGCGGCGAGAACGGTGCCGATACCCACGAGCAGATCGCCCAGGTCACCCATCCTCACCTCCCATGCGGGGTAGGGCTCACGAGTCGTCTCCTTAACGTCCCAAGTAGACGGCGGTGAACACGGGAACGTCGTCAACAGCGTGCTCGGCCACAACGGACGCTTGCGTGCCGACGCTGAAGGCGTCCACCGTCAACGTCTGCCCTCGCTCCATCCACAACGGTCCGGTCACCGTGAGGTTCAGGCCCCCACTGTTCGATGTTTTGATGCGAGACCCCCCGGTGGGGGGGTCGATGAACATCAGGTACCGCACGCTGGCAGTGGCCCGGATCGAGCACATCAGCGTCCACCAGCCGGCGCGCCCGAACGTGAACACGCCCGTGTCGTTGTCCACGCTCATCCCCACGGGGTCGTGGTGGGCGTCCCACGGGGTGAGCGTGACCAACGTGTCCTTGGGCAGCGTCAGCGGCGTGACGAGCATCCACGAACCCGAGGGGCGTGTGCCCGTGCCACGCGGCCGTTCCAGCGCCGCCAGCCGCCGCCGCAGATCGGCGATGACCTCGGGCAGGCCGTCGATCGTCGGCGTGATCACGCCGTCTCCGAGACGGTCAGCGCCACGGTCAACCCGGACGGGGCGATGTCGGTGATGCGCTGCACCGTCGACCCGTCGGCGATCCACGGGTCGCCGTGCACGCTCAACTGCATCGTGTCCCCCGCCCTGTAGGAGCCGATCGGGTGGATCGGGTCGTCGGCGCGCACCGTCGGGGTGCGCAGCACCACCGGGTCGTGGAACGCGGCGGCGTAGGAACGGGCGTAGCCGTCAAGGGTGGCCTGCTCGGTCACCGAGCTGTGGTCGCTGCTGTTGACCCGCCACAGCGCGGGCATGCCGCCGTCCAGCAGGTCCGGGTTGTCGGCGCGGGAACACAGCGGATGCTGCGTGCCGTCGTCGTCGGACTCGCCCCGGCTGGTGAGCAGGTAGGTGGTGGCCTGGCCCGAGGCGTCCTCGTCCTCGGTCAGCTTCACCACGCTCGGCGACGGGTGATCCCAGGCGACATGCGTTCCCGGCTGTGTGAGCATCTACCCCACCCTCATCACGTATGTAGCGCGACGCCGGTCGTCGAGGAACGTGCCGTCGAAGCGGATATCCGGCCCGTCCTCGGCTTGGGTGAGCTTGGTGAGCGCGTCGGCAGCCGTGGTGATCTGGTCACCGGCGTAGGTGCGGGTGTGTGCGTCGCCGTCCTCGGGGGCGGGCATCTGCACCGGCAGTTTTCCACCCGGCACGGTCAACGCGAACTGCACCACCCGGACGGCCAACCCGGCCAACGTCTTGTCGGTGACCGTCAAATCGGTGGGCAGTTCCCCGTTCTTGCCCACGGTTGCGGGGTTGCCGATCATCAACCGTCCCTTGAGGATGGCCCACAGTTCGGAGGCGGGAAGGGTGATGGTGCCGTCGCCGTCGTAGGACCGTCCCGGGGTGATCGGCCCGAACCACAGCACCCGCTCACCCGCGGAGATGAGCAGCGAGAACCGCCACGGCGTGGTCAGTGCCCGCACGTTCACGCCGGACAGTTCCGGCGCGGTCAGCGGGATCGTCGCCGAGCAGGTTCCCGCGGTGTTCAGCGGGGTGTTCCACCCGAGCTTCGTGTACGGCAGGGACGTGACGATCCGGCCCGTCACCGTCTCGTACACGGTCACGTCGTAGGACAGTCGAATCGGGCCGGGCCGGTTCGGCAGATCACCGGCGGGTGGGGTCGGGATGCTGGCCGTGGCATCCAGGGTCAGGGTCGCGGTGACCTGTTGCGACGTCCCCGGGATCGCGGCCGTGGCGCTCAGCGTGAGCGTGGCGGTCACGGCCTGCGCCGGTGGGGTGGCCGAGCCGATCCAGTCGGAACCCAACGCCATTTCGTCGACGTAGACCGGCGAGTTCGACGCGGAGCCTTGCCCGACGCGCCACTCGGAAACGGCGGCCGTGTCGGTGATCCCCGCCGTGATCGTCTCCACCGGTGTGGCCACGTTCGGCGGGGAGTACAGGCGCAGCTCTTGGCCGGCGCCCTCGACGTGCCACTCCACCCGGTACCACGCCCCCGGGGTGAGCATGGTGGTCGTGGTGGTGCTGTAGGTGTGCCCGTCCACCAGGCCGAGTTCCCCGGTGCTGCGCACATGCACGGCGGCTTTCGTGCCGGCCGACGACTGGGTCGTCAGGAACGTCGCGGTCGCGCTCGGCAGCGCCGGGATCTGGATGTAGATCCGGGTGTAGCCCGCATCCAGCAGGTCGCGCAGGTACCCGTAGCCCGTGCCGGGGCAGCTCGCCGACACGCCGCCGCTCACGCCGCCCTCGACGTAGTAGAAGTCCTCGCCGATGTGGGAGTCGAACCCCTCACCGGCCACAGCCTCTCCGACGGTGCCGGTGAAGTGGTGTTCACGGACGATGCTCACCGGCGCCCCCTCCAAGCTGTAGACGCGCACATAGTCGGCGTCGTAGGTGACCGGAAACGACGGGGCAACCAGCCCGGTCGCGTCACAGTTCGGTGGCGTACCCGCCGACAGGCACCGGTCCAGCGCGGACGAGTAGCCGAGCGGGTCGTCCGGGCTGCCCACCCAGTCGGCGCCGGTGTGAATGTTCAGCGACACGTCCCACAGGTCCACGTCCGGGTAGTCGTCCCAGAACGCGGTGTCGGTGGCGAGGTAGTCCCCGGTTTGCGTGTCGTCGACGTAGAAGCGGAACCGGATGCCCCCGGTGTCCGGGTGGATCGCCACGCCGATCGTGTGCCACTGCGGGGCGGTGGCGTTGTCTTGCAGGTAGCCGTGTGCCTGGTAGAGGTTAGTGACCCCGTTCAGGTGCAGCGTGTGGCAGCAGTGGTCGGGTATCTGGTCGTCGAAGACTTCCATGACGTCGACCTCGGCCACACCCGCCCCGGCCCGGTGGCGCAGCCAGAACGCGGGCAGGATGCCGTGACACTGCGGTATCCGTAGCCGCGCCTCGATGTAGCAGGCCCGCGGGAAGAACGTGTCCGAGCTCGGCGACGGATCGGCGACGGTGCCGCGCTTGCCGGTGGAGAGAAACCCGGAGGTGAACTGTCTGCTGCCTTGCGGACCGGTGTAGTCCTGGCGCCGGCTGGTGACCGTCACCGTCGAGCCGTCCACGGTGATGTTGGACGGCAGCAGATAGTCCTGCGCACCGACCCCGGTGCCGTAGGTGGAGTGGTAGCGGTACCAGGTGGCCGTGTCGAGCGTGTCGAACCCGTCGGTGAAGACCGCCGCCCACCGGTAGCCGTCGGGCGGCGTCACCTCAGTCCTTGAGCGTGACCGTCAGCGGGAAGTCGGCCGTCTGCGGCGACGGCAACGCCCCGCCGAACAGGAAGTTCCCGCCCGTCGCGGCGTCCCACACCGAGTAGTGCGTCACCGTCGTACCCGAGGGCACCGCCGCGGTCACCTGCGACGCCGTCCGCGCGTGGGCGGAGGCGGCGGCGAACGTGGCCTGCTGCCGGGCACCACCGGACTCCGAGGCGCCGGTCGCGCCCGGATCGGCGGTGTTCGTGGCGATGTAGGCCGTGCCCGGGGCGCCTTGGGCGAGCACCGTCGTACGGAACGCGGGAGCGAACGTGGCCATCAGACACCCCTCACTGCTGCGCCAGGAACAGGCCGGAGAACTCCAGGTTCGCCCCCGCCTGAATCGTGAAGTGCCCGGCCCAATGCGGAATACCCGTCCCGACCCCCCACCCGGAGTCCGCGTTCCGCAAGAACCCCAGCGAGCAGTCGTCGTGGTCGCCCGGCACGCCGAACTGAATGTTGCCGCGGGCCGCCGAAACGTAGGCGAAACCGGGGGCCACGAAGTACGGGTTCTGGAACCGGCAGGGTATGTACACCTCCGATATCAGCGGCGTGATCCCGGGGGGCAGGGTGCAGGTGATCGGGCCATGTCCGGCGTCACCGCTCGTGGAGCCCATCTCCATGTGCCCGAAAACGTACGTCAGACCGCCGACGAACTGCATGTAGTAGCCCTCGGCGTACCCGCCGCTGCCGAAGGCGATCTGGTCGTAGTTCGTGGACCCGAACTTCGGTGTCCACGCGGTCACCTTCGACGCGACCGGAACCCAGCCCAACCCCGTGAACATGTCCACCGAAAACGTCTTGTCGGAGGTGTCGAGGGAACCGCGCATCTGCCCCGGAGTTGCCGGATCATCCGCACCGATCCCGTTGATCACCAGCCGGTTACCGCCCACCGCGACCGCGAAACGGCGCTCGTCCGCCACCGAGGGGATCGTCGTCGTGTCACCGGCCGGGGTGGTCCACGACGCCAACACCGTCGACGCCGCGGGCAATCCTGTGGGCCGTGCCATCGTTCCGTCGGCCGGCCCGGTGAACACATCCATCTGCGAGTCTTTGCCGTCCTCGACCCACACCACCGCGAGATCCGTGCGGTCGTTGGTCGTGTCCGCCGGCGGCACCGTCACCGTGGAGATGCCCTCGAACCCGCCGCGCCAGGAGGTTTGCTCCGTGTCCGACTGCACGATGAACACGCCCGCCGACACCTGCAACTCGTTCGACGCGGGCACCGACGGCGTCACAATCAACCCGGCCGGGGTTCCCGTCGCCGGGTCCGTGCCCTCCGGGATCACACCCGAGTAGACGCGGTTCGGCGCGGACTGCGCGAACACCGCGTTGCCCGTGAACCGGGTGTCCTTAGCGGACATCCCCACCGTGCCGTCAGCACTGCGCTGCATGGCAAACGGCGTCACGCCGGAAACGGGAGCCATGTTTCACCACCATCCTGGTCTGTAGGTCGCGTCCACATGTGCTCCGGAGATGGCGTACATGAGCGTGCCGAACGCGACCCGAAGCACCCCGTTCGCGGGTACCGCGAACGCGTCGAAATCGGCGCGGCCCATGTCCACCCGCCGCGACACCCCGTTCAGCAACACCCGCTTGGTCTTGCAGTCGATCGTCAACGTCTGCCCCGCGCCCACGGAGTTGAGATACTCCAGCCGCGCCCCGTTATCCAGATTGGTCAGCACCGGCTGATCCACCGGGCTGGCAAACGTGAACAGCGGCAACACGTCTGCGGTGCCCGCGTTCGGCAGGTACATGACGTTCGCCGCGCCACTCGAACCGAAATCCAGCGGGAACGACAAACCCAGCGCGGAACCGGTCAACGTCGAGGCGGACGCGCCCGCCGTGCCCTCCCACGACGCGCCCGACGAGGCACCGTCGAAATACTCCCCCGCCGCATCAGCCTGCTCGGCGAGGAACATCGTCATCGACGCCACGTCCCCCACGGCCGTGTCCTTGAAATACGCCTGCAAATACCCGCTCGCCGCGCCGGTCGGCGCGACCGCCGTGATCGCGACCCGTGTCACCGTGTCCGCCGCCACGGTGATCGAGGAGTTACGCACCCACCCCAGATAGGTTCCGTCCGCGTCGTTGAAATGGGCGTAGACGTACAGCGAATCGGCCGCCGAACACGACACCGACGCCGACAATGTCCACGTCTGCTTCTGGCCCAACACCACCGTGCCCGTGTTGATTTTCACCGTGTCGGCCGCGGCGGTGACGGTGAACCCGTACGCCCGGTCGAACCCGGACACCGCCGCCCGAGCCCCGGCCGCACCCGTGCCGTCGTCGCCGTGCCACCCGGCATCATCAACCGACAACGCCGGATTCGTCGACGCGTTACGACGCAGCACCGTCGA
>JBOHBN010000202.1:0-14377 GCA_050698355.1 Streptosporangiales bacterium
CTCCGGGTCCACATCGGGATCGGGGTTGGCCAGCTCGAACACGATCTCGTTCGGCGCCATGGCCGCGATGTCGGTCCCGGACAAGATGCCGGGCGCGGACAGCCCGACGAACACGTCGGCGTCCCGCACCGCCCCGGCCAGGTCCCCCGCGTAGCCGTCGCGGTTGGTGTTCTCCGCGATCCAGCGCAGGCTCTCGCCCAGGCCCGGCCGGCCCAGGCGCACCGCCCCCTGATCGTCACAGACGACGACGTCGATGGCCCCGGCGCCGAGCAGCAGCTTGAGCACGGCGGTGCCCGCGGCGCCCGCGCCCGCCATGGCGATGCGCACCTGCGGAAGCTTCTTGCCCACCACGCGCAGCGCGTTGGTCAGCGCGGCCATCACCACGATCGCGGTGCCGTGCTGGTCGTCGTGGAACACCGGGATGTCGAGCAGCCCGCGCAGCCTGGCCTCCACCTCGAAGCAGCGCGGCGCGCTGATGTCCTCCAGGTTGATGCCGCCGAACCCGGGCGCGATCAGCTGCACCGTCCGGACGATCTCGTCGGTGTCCTGGCTGTCCAGGCAGATCGGCCAGGCGTCGATGTCGGCGAAGCGCTTGAACAGCGCGGCCTTGCCCTCCATCACGGGCAGGGCGGCGACCGGCCCCACGTTGCCGAGCCCGAGCACCGCCGAGCCGTCGGTGACGACCGCCACGGTGTTGCGCTTTATGGTGAGCCGCCGGGCGTCGTCGGGGTTCTTCGCGAGCGCCAGCGATACCCGCGCAACTCCGGGCGTGTACGCCATGGACAGGTCGTCGCGGTTGCGCAGCGGCACCTTCGACTCCGTACGCAACTTGCCGCCGAGGTGCAGCAGGAACGTGCGGTCGCTGACCTTGTGGATCGTGACGTCGTCGAGCGCGTCGAGCGCGTCGACGACGGCCTGCGCGTGGTCGGTATCCCGGCACTGGCAGGTGACGTCGATCCACAGCCGCTCGTGGCCTGAGGACGTGACGTCGAGCGCGGTGACCACGGCACCGACCCGCTCGACCGCGCCAGTGAGCACGCCGACGAGGTTCCCGCGGGCGGGAACCTCGAGCCGGACGATGATCGAGTACGACACGCTGGGCAGCGGCGCCACCAGTAGCTCCTCCCTGAGCGCGGACGACTCCACATGATCCCATGCGCTGCCCGGGTACGGCGGTGGCACGGGGTCTTAGAGAATCGGGCGCATGGCCTCAACCGCGACCACCGGCCGCGCCCCGATGCCGGCATCCCCCTGGCGCCGGCTCGGCGGCTTCGTCGTCGACATCCTCGTGATCACCGCGGTGCTCTCGCCGCTCCTCGTGCCGGCGGCGCTCGCCCAGCTGGACCATGCCCACGCGCTCGCGAGCACGGCCGCGAGCCCGGCGACGAAGCAGGATGTCGCACCGCTGCCGCTGTGGGCCCGGCAGTGGTTCGTCGGCGTCGCGGTCGCGCTCGCCTTCGGCGTGTACCGCGTCGCGCAGGTAGGCGCGGCCGGCCGTACGCTCGGCCACCGGGTGGTGCGGGTACGCGTGGTCAGCGCCGAGGGTGGCCGGGTGAGCTGGGGACGCGCCGTGCTGCGGTACGTCGCCTTCTACGGCGTCACGGCGGTGCCGGTCGCGGGCCCGGTCTTCAGCGTCGTCAACTACCTGTGGTGCCTGTTCGACCGGCCGTACCGGCAGTGCCTGCACGACAAGGTGGCGGGAACGTTCGTCCTCGACGTGTCATCCGGGACGCCTGGTGGCACCGCTGACGTGTCCGTACCTCAACCCGCGACAACGACCTGACGTCCGCCGAGCCATCGCGGCTCGCCGGGTCTCCGCATGACCACGTTATGTGGGCCTGGCCGGGCATCTCGATGCCTGCAGCACCCGAGAAACCGGCATTGGCCTCGACGAGTAGAGCCCCGCACACGGCGGGGCCACCTTCAGCGATTCGCGGACGCACCACAAGCGGCAGGTGTGCGGTGCGGTGACCGGGCTCGGGGCGCACACCCGGTCACCGCACCATCCCCCCTCTCGATCGGTGGAAGAGAGGGAAGGTAAGGCGCCTGCTACGCAGACGCCGCTTCGGGCACCCGCCCCCGCGTCACTGCGGCGTAACTCCGGGTCGGGTGGCAGCAGGCGAGTACGTGCTGGCGGGCTTGCGGATCATCGCGATGCCAGCTCTTTCCGCAGCGCAGGCACCATACTTTGGCGCCGGTTCCTGAGAGTTGGGGCGCACTCCCCGGGGAGCTGGGACTCATGGCCTACCAATCATGTCGTCGTTCTCCCCGAGCTTGCCGTACCCACGGACCGCAGCAAGTCTCACGCGCTGTACTGGGTCCACCACGATCCGTGGAGTACGCTCCTACTCTGACATCCCAACAGCGCGTGGTCAAGCATTTCTTATCAGGTAATTTTTCCGCGCGGCCGTGTATCCTCCCGGCATGCCCACCCCCCATCCAACCGGGCCGACCGTCCCCCGTTGGCGCCTCGGCGAGCTTCTCGACGACTTGCAAAAACAAGCGGACGTCTCCAACGAGGCCACCGCCAAGGAGCTCGGCTGCTCCACCCACAAGCTGCGCAAGATCTTCGGCGGCCAGGTCGGCGTCGCCAAGCAGGAGCTTCGCGCGATGCTGGCGCTGTACGGTGTCGACGACCAGGCGCTGCACGAGCGGCTCGACGAGCTCGCGACGCTCAGCCGGCAGCGTGCCTGGTGGAGCAAGTACACCCGCTACATTGCACCGCCGTACGCCACCTTCATCGGTTTCGAGTACGCGGCGACGAGCATGCGGAACTGGCAGCCGGTGATCATGCCCGGACTGCTCCAGACCGAGGCGTACGCGCGCGCACTGTGCGAGGCGAACCGGCTCGCGCCCGACGACGTCGAGCACTACGTCGATGTCCGCATGGCGCGCCAGCAACACGTATGGGGCGACGGGGCGCCGGACGCGCTGTTCGTGCTCGACGAGAGTGTCCTGCATCGGACGATCGGCGGCCCGCACGTACTGCGTGAGCAGCTCGAACGCCTGCTGGACCCGCCGGGCGGGACGCTCCGCTTCGTACCGCTGAACCACAGGGCCCATCCCGGTGCCGCCGGATCGCTCTCCATCTTCGAGTTCCCCGGCGAGCTCTACCGACCGGTGGCGTGGCTCGAGGGACATATGGGTCTGATGCGCATGGAACAAGACGAAGTTGACGGGTATAGACTTGCATTCGATCATGTGCTGGCCGCGGCGCTGAGCGTGGCGGACTCCCAGCAGATGATTCGGGGCGTGTTGGACGAGCTGTCTCGGCCATCCGGAGGGAACACGTGGATAAGAGGAGAATCGACCTGACCGGCGCCATCTGGCGCAAGTCGAGGTTTTGCGACAACCAGAACTGTGTCGAGGTCGCGCACGTGGACGGGCGCTACGCCGTCCGCGACAGCAAGAATCCCGACCAGGACCCGCTGGTCTTCAGCCGCGCGGAATGGGATGCATTCCGCAACGGCGTACGCGCCGGCGAGTTTGGCTAGAAGCAACGTGGGGCCCTACCAGCCACGCTGGTAGGGCCCCGTTTGCACGCCCATCGAGTGGTCAACTACGACGCCCTGCCGGTTTCCGCGCGTCCTCCCGAGAGCCGGGTCGGCTACCGCGCCGTAAGCGCCCGGGGCCCCAGCCGTACGGTCAGCCGGTGGTCGTGAGCTTCGTGAGCTCCCCGTTGTTGCCCCACCCGTTCGGGGCGTACGCCGTGCAGCTCGTCGTACGCCCCGTAGCCCGGCCCGGCGGGCGTCAGGTGGTCGGGCTCATCGTCGGCGATGACGACCGCCCCTTCCTCCTGCCCTGCCGACGCACTGCCCTCCGGGCCGGCGGTGCAGCCGGTCGCCGCCAGCGACAGTGTCACAGCCGCCGGATCGCGTACCGGGTGAATCCGCCCATGCACGCTTTTTCGTGCGCCGGGAGTTCGAAACGCTCAGTGTACGGTGCAGAGGCGCCCGTGCGAGAACCATCGAAGACGAGGGAATGGTGTGCATGACTGGCAAGGCAGGGCTGTCCGCTGACGTCATCGACTCGACCGTCGCGTACGCCAACTGGTGGCTGGAGTTCCGGCAGCACTACCAGCGCATACCCGGCGTCCAGGCGGCCATGCTGTTCGGCAACGAGGTACGACTCGCCGCGGCATACGGTGTGTCGGACATCGAGACCGGCGCGGCGCTCACGCCTCGGCACCTGTTCCGCATCGCCTCGCACTCCAAGACGTTCACCGCGACCGCCGTCTTCCAACTCGTCGAAGCCGGCGCCGTCCGGCTCGACGACCGGGCCGGCGACCACCTGTCCTGGCTCCGCACCGCATCGCCGCAGCTTGCCGACCTGACCGTACGCGAGCTGCTCGGGCACGGCGCGGGGATGACCCGGGACGGCGAGAACTCCGACTTCTGGCAGCTGGTGCGCCCGTTCCCCGGCGAGGCCGAGCTGCGCGAAACCGTGTCCGACCCGGGAAGCGCCGTGCTGTCGCCGAACGAGCGGTTCAAGTACTCCAACACGGGCTACGCACTGCTCGGCCTCGTGGTCGCGTCCGCATCCGGCATGCCGTACAACGACTACGTCTCCACGCACATCGCCGACCCGCTCGGGTTGTCCGACACCAGACCCGAGCTCATCGCCGAGCGCATCGGCGACTACGCCACCGGCCACAGCGCACTGTCCTACGCGGATACGCGGATCCCCATCGAGCACGTCGACACCCGCGCGATGTCACCGGCGACCGGCTTTACGAGCACTGCCGAGGATGTGTGCCGCTATGCGGCCGCGCACTTCTTCGGCGACACACGTCTCGTGAGCGACGGGTCCAAGCGGCTCATGCAGCGAGACGAGACGTTGGCCGAGGATCCCGACACCTGGTACGGGCTCGGCTTCTCGATCGCGCGGATCGGTGACCGCCGCCTCGTCGGCCACGGCGGGGGCTATCCGGGCCACTCGACGCGCACCATGTTCGACCCGACGGACCGGTTCGCGGTGTCGGTGCTGACCAACGCCATCGACGGCCCGGCAGGGGAACTCGCCACCGGACTGGTCAAGCTGCTGGACCTCGCCGCGGCGCCGCCCCGCCAACCGGTCGGGGCGAGCGCGGCCGACACCGCGGCCTTCTGCGGCCGGTACGCGAACCTGTGGGGGGTGCTCGACGTGGTGCGGCTCGGCGACCGCCTAGTCGGCATCCGGCCCAGCCAGGCCGACCCGACCGAGTCCTCACTCGAGTTCGCTGCCGAGGATGCGACCACCCTGCGCCTCACCGAGGCATCGGGGTTCAACGCCCCAGGCGAATGCTTCCGCTACGACTTCTCCGACGGGCGAGTCCGGTCGATCCGCAGCGGCGGAGGCATGACGCTGTATCCGATCGCGGACGTCACCCACGCGATCGGCACCCGGTCGCGGCTGGAAGCCCCTCAGGCAGCGGTCTTCTAGAACGTGTTTGGGAACTAACCTTGTGGACGGGGTCGAACCGGCGTTGTCCGATATGTCGGTGTTGCCTGGTGCCCGAGCCACAAGGGGTTGACCTCGACCTCACCTTTCCAGACACGTTCTAGTCGCGGAGCTGGCTGTTCGCCACCCGGACGATCGTTTCGATGACCTCGTCGAACGGCACGACCGTGCTGTCGAGCACCAGGTGGTACAGCGCGCTGTCGCCGGGGTCGGTGCGGTAGAAGTGCTTGACGTATGCGGTGCGCGCGCGGTCGGAGTCGTCCAGCCGGTTGCGCGCGAGCTTCTCGTCGATGCCCGAGTTGCGCACCACCTGCGCGAGCCGGCGCTCCTGCGGCCCGCGCAGCCGCACGTGCAGCGCGTCCGACTGGTCGCGCAGCACCACCGCCGCGGCCCGCCCGAGCAGCACCCCGCCCGTCGTCGCCGCGACGTCGCGCATGGCCTCCTCGGTACGCGCGACGAACTCCTCCTCCGAGACCAGATCACCGACGGGCAGGTAGGCCTCCATCCCGCCGAGCGTGACGTTCGGCAGCCGTGCCGCGCCCGCCAGCAGCCGGCCGAGCCCGTGTTCGGCCCGCCCGTCGTGGGCGAGCACGGACTCGAGCGAACAGCCGATCTCGCGCGCCACGCTCTCCGGGATCGCACGGTCCACGAACGGCAGGTCGAGCCGCTCGGCCACTCTGGGCGCCACGATGCTGCCGCCCGCGCCGTACTCGGCCGAGATCGTCACTACTCGCATGGCGACCTCCTCTGAACGCGTACACCGACCATCCCGGCGTACTGGTGACGAGCAAGACTAATCGAAGAGTTCCGGGTGAACGAAGCGGGCAAGGGCGGCGGCGACCGCGTCGGCGTAGCCGTGGGTACGGGTGACCACGCCGCCGGTCATGTGACCGAAGTGACCGATGCCGTACCGGGTGTCGGTGACGCCCAACGCCTCGTCGAGCGCCTCGGCGAGCTCGGTGCCGTGCTGGATCCGGCGCAGGACCTCGGGCGGCACGGGCACGCGTACGGTGCTGCCGAGCCCCTCGCGGAACTTCCGGTCGGTCACCGCCACCCAGCCGCCGTTGAACCACAGGCCGCCCACGTGCACGAGCCCACCCTCGATGCCGACGCCGTACTCCGCGTCGAGGCGTTCGCGGGCCAGGATCGCCCGGTTGCGCGCGCCCTCGATGCACTCCACGTCGCTCATCGGCTGGGACGGCACACCGGACGGGGCGGCGACGCCCTCCACCTCAAGCTCCTCGTCCGGCCAGCATTGAGCGAATGCCTGCGAGACCGACTCGGCCTTGACCGGGTTGGTGGATCCGACGGCGACGAACACTGCTTTGGCCAGGCGCCTAGAGGCCGAAACCGCCGTCGCCGCCACCGGTGTTCTGCTCGTACCGACGGGCATCGGTGACGCCCCGCGCCTGCAGTTCCGCCTGCGACTCGATCCGGTCCCGATCACCCACACGCCGCCGCAACGAGCCGAACACGACCACCGCGGCAATCAGGGCGACAAGAACTCCGAAGACCCAGAACATGCCTGCCACCTCCCTTGGGCGGTTGGCAAGAGTCTACCGGCTAGCGGGCATGACGTACGACGGTCAGCACCGCGCCGACCACGAAGACCACCGCGCACAGCACGAGCAGGAACGCGAACATCGCGACCTTTCCGTCGCCCAGGAGCCAGATTCGTTGTCCAACAGACGCGCGCCACCACCGGCAGGTTCACCTCCCGGGTGACGCGCGGGAGCCAGCATGGCGAGTCACGTGTGCACGATCAAGCCAGACACGCCCGCGCCCGCCGATCGGCCCGTTCGAGGTGGCGCATCGTCGGGGGATCCCCGTACAAGTGCGCACACATGGGGGGATCCCCCGACGGCGACGGCGACGGCCGCCGCTCAGTCCAAGCGGCGCTTCTTGGCCCACGCCCGGCGGCGCCGGGGGACCTCCGGCGGCGCGGTCTGCGTCCAGATCCGGCGCCACTGCGCGACCTGGGGACCCGCGGGTGACGGTGTCGTACCGTCGGCTGCCCGCCGGCGCGCCTCCCACCAGGTGCTCGCGTCCTCGTCCAAAAGCTCAGCCACCGCCGCGGAGACGCGCTTGCCGAAGGCGCGCGGCTCCTCGTCCGCGCCCGGCAGGAGCGGTCGGCCGTACCGCACCCGCACCGGCGGGCGTCCCGGGACGGGCCAGCCCCGCCCGCGCGGCATCGCGGCATACGAACCGCGCAGGCCGATCGGCACCACCGGCACGCCGTGCTGCACCGCCAGGTACGCGGCACCGAGCCGGAACCTGTTGGTCCACCCGTCCGGCGACCTGGTGCCTTCCGGGTAGATGACGACGTTCCACCCGTCCTCCAGCACCGAACCCGGTGTCGTCGCGAGCTGGCCGCCGCGGCGCTCGATGGGGAACGTGTTGAAGACGATGGCCGAGCCGGTCGCCCGCCACCAGGTGTCGAAGAAGTAGTCGGCCGCCGCGGCCAATGCGGTACGCCGCCGCCACGGGGCGGGCAGCGTGCACAGGATCAGCGCGGTGTCGAGGTGGCTGGAGTGGTTCGCAACGAAGATCACCGGCGGCCGAACACCGCGCAGCCCGTCCAGGCCGGCCACGTGCGGCTCGACCTCGAACCGCAGCAGCGGGCTCAGCCCGAACGCCTGTATCGCGTCGCGAATCTCGATCGCCGGCGCGCTGCGTGCCCACCGCGTCGGGAACTCCTTGCGCCCGCGACCCGGCGTGTGCGGCTCGGCCGAGCGAGGCACGAGCTGCCTGCGCCCCCAGCGCCAGCCGCGCGCGAACAGCCGTACCTCCGACGCGGTGCCCCGTACCAGTTCCCGGGACATCGACCGCCGGCTCACGAGACTTCCGCGACCGTGAGCGGCGGGTAGTGCAGGTACGTAAGAGACGGTGAGCTGCCGACCGTGTCGCTCACCATCTCCAGCGCGTCCTGCAGCGTCGACGCGGACCGGAAGCCCATCCGGCGCACCGCCCGCCGGTCGGCGCCGACCCACACGATCTGGCCGACGTGGTCGAGGGCGTGCGCGATCCAGTACCACATGTAGAACGGGTGCACGCCGTGGTAGGCGTACGAGGTGCGGTACAGGTGGATGTACCAGGGGTCGGTGGCGTACTGCTGCTCGAACTTGCTCTCGATCACCGCCGGGTCGGTGGACTCCGCGAGCACCTCCTCGAAGAAGTCCACGTAGCTGGGGTGGTGCAGCTGGCTGAACTCGTACGGCACAGGGTGGTACAGGATGATCGCGCCGTCCTTGCGCACCAGCGGCTTGCCGCGGTACGAGTTGAACATGTAGCCGAGGCCCATGCAGGCGGCGAGGATCGGGTTCATCACCGAGTTCACGTTGTACGGGCAGATGAACGGCACGCCCATCAGCAGCACGTCGGACTGCCCGTCGACCTGCGTCGCCTGCTGCTTCAGCACCCGGTCGAGCGTGCGGTCGTGCACTGCCTCGACCTCGCCGGCGTTGATGCCGGTCAGCTCGTACGGCGCCCTGATCCCCTGGAAGACCTTGCGCTTGGTCTTCGCCGGCGCGACGGCGAGCCCACGGCGAGCGGCCAGCGCGCCCGCCTGGTCGCGGATCGACCACTCCCACTCGCGGCGGTTCAGGAAGTCGTACGGCTTGGGGAACGTGTGGCTGTTGATCGAGGTCTCGATCTGGAAGATCTTGACGTGCTCGGCGACGATCCGGCCCATCCGCCACGTGGACGAGTGCATCGCCGAGTTGTCCTTGTCCATGAACGACCGCGAGTGCACCAGCGTGTGGCTGTTGTGGTGATGCCGCAACGAGTTGTAAGGGGCGAGCCCGATCGCGACCGACTTGTGCCCGCCGTCCATCGGCACGATGTTGATGTTGACGTAGACGAGCAGGTCGGACTCCGCGGCGCGCTTGGAGATCTCGACGTCCTCGCCCTTGTCGGTGTCCCCGAGGTGGGCGACGTTCTCCCGGTCCTCGGCGTCGAAGTTGTAGAGCTTGCCCTGCCGGAAGAACGACCGGAACACCCGCTCGCCGACGATGTCGCGCAGCTCGTTCGGGGTGAGCCTGCGGTGCACCGCGTTGGCGGAGATGAGCTCGACGTCGTCGACGCCCGCGGACGCGGCGAGCTCGAGCACCTGCTCGAGCACCCGCTGGCGGATGTCCGGCTTGCGCATCGGCGGCAACGGCAACGAGATGTCGTCGAACGCGATGGTGAGCTTCATGCCCGGGAACAGCAGCGCGGGCAACGGTTCGCTGTCGACCGGCGACAGCAGCGCGTCGCGGATGGCGCCCTCGACGTCGGGGATGCCGGGCGTCATCTCGGGCGGGTACACGACCCGGGTGCCGAGCGGGAACTCCTCGAGCCGGAAGCTCTCCCCCTCGTGCACGACGAGCGGCGGCGTACGCTCGTCCACTTCCAGCACGAATCCGGGACGAGTCACGGTCGGCTCCTCTCAGCCAGCCACTTCCAGCACGAAACTCTGTCGCGCCGAGTCACTACTTGCTCCTCAGGTCGAATGCGACTTTCACGGTACCCAGGCGGCCGGCCGACGACGCGTGGTCGAGCGCCTCCCGCCACCGGTGCAGCGGGTAGGTGTCGCCGACGAGCCCGTCGATCGGTGCGCGTGCGGCGAGCTCGGTGGCGATCTGGAACCCCGAGCGGCGGTCCTGGCCCGGCTCGCTACGCGCGCTCGCGTACGTGCCGACCACCTCCAGCTCGCGGAACCACACCGGCGACAGGTCGGCGCCGGCCGGCGGCATCGCGCACAGCACCGCCTTGCCGCCGGCCCGCGCGGTACGCAACGCGGTTTCCAGCGACGCTCGGCTACCTGCGGCGTCGATCGCGATGTCGACGCCACCCAGCAGGTACGGCTCGCCGCGCTCGGGGTCGAGCCGGAGGGCGCGGGTGGCGCGCCGTACACCGCCGAACACGTCGCTCGGCGCGAGCACTTCGGTCGCGCCGAAGCGCCGCGCGAGGTCGCGCTGCAGCGGATGTTTCGCGACGACGGTGATCGAGCCGGCCGAGGTCAGCTCGCGCAGGGCGAGGGTCGTGAACAGCCCGACCGCCCCGGAGCCGACCACGAGCACCGACGCACCGTCGGGCACCTGCGCGCGCAGGGCGGTGTGCACCGCGCAGGAGAGCGGCTCGATCAGCACGGCGCGCCGGTCGTCGAGGGCGTCCGGAACGGCGTGCAGCTGCGTGGAGTGCGCGACGAGCTGGGCACCCCAGCCGCCGCCGGTGTCGGCGCAGTAGCCGGTCTGCAGGCCCGGCGACACGTGGCCGACGGTGATGCGGTCGCAACGGTTCGTGGCGCCCTGCGCGCAGGACGTGCACGGATCGACGCCGCGGGCCGCGCACGCGAGCACGGGATCGAGAACGACGCGGGTGCCGGCGGGCAGGTCGCCGCAGTCGTCGCTGAGGTCGCCGACGATCTCGTGGCCCGGAACGAACGGCATCGACACGAGGGTGGAGAAGTACAGGCTCGTGGAGCCGTACAGCGCTCCCAGGTCGGACCCGCAGATGCCGGAGAGCCGCGGCCGTACGCGCGCCCAACCGTCACGCGGCAGCCGTGGCTCGTCGCGGCTGACCAGGCGCAGCGGGGTGAGCGGGCCGGCGGAGACGCCCGACACGTGGCGGGTCACCAGCCGGCTCGCCGCGTACCTCGGCAGCGACCGGTACAGCTCGAGCGCGAGCATCACCGCCGCCACCCCCGGCCACCCCTGGGGCCGCAAAGTGCCCACGACGCCCGCATGGGGGCGTCAACGGCACCGCGCGGACCTCGCGCGGTCATGACTGGCCCACGGGCATCGTCAGGCGGGAGACGGCCTGGTTGCCCCAGTCGTGCACCGGCCAGCGGTTCTTGCGCGCCTCGCGCCACAGCGCGACGTCCGGGCTGACCGCGGCAGGGTTGCCGACGGCCCGCAGCAACGGCAGGTCGGAGTGGCTGTCGGCGTACGCGTACGACTGGTGCAGGTCGAGGTGCTGCTGGCGCGCGTACCAGCCGAGCCAGGCCGCCCGCCCCTCGCCGACGAGCGGCGGCGAGGTGAGGAAGCCGGTGCACCTGCCCTCGTCGTCCATGGCGAGGTCGGCGGCGACGATCTCGTCGAACAGCGGCCGCAGCGGCCGGGTGAGCGAACGGATCGCGCCGGTGATGAGTACGAGCCGGTGCCCGGCCGCGCGGTGCTCGCGGATCCGGCGCACGGCGGCGCCGGAGAGCCGTTCGAGCACGTGGTCGGCGAGGTTCTCGTCAACCAGCCGGTCGAGCTGCGCGAGCGATGCCCCCTTGTACCTGCGGTAGACCGCGCGCAGGAAACCGCCGCGGTCGCGGCGCTCGGCCATCAGGTACGACGGCAGCCGGCGGGCGAGCGCGCCGACCTCGCGCGCCTGGTCGATGCCGGCGAGCTCGGGCAGCCGCAGCCACAGGTACGTCTCGATGACGTTGGAGGACAGCAGCGTGCCGTCCATGTCGAACGCGGCGACGATCTCCTGGCTCGGCTGCAGCACCTTCGGCTTCGCCGCCGCCTGGGCGCGCCGGCGCCGGGCCGCGTCCAGCGTGCGTACCGGCGCGGTGATGCTCGGGCAGTGCACGTCGACGACGTAGTGCTTCCAGTCGACCACGGAGGTGTCGAACGCGAACCGTTCCTTATCGTCGTCGGACAGACCGTCGAACAGCTCCATGGTGCGGTTGTCGAGGAACTCCAACTCGCACTCCGCGTACGGCCGGTACAGGTCCATGTACTTGCGCAGGAACTCCAGCCGCCGCGACTGCCGGCCGAGGTCGCTCGCCATCCGCCGCACGCGGTCCGAGCGCGGCAGTCGGGTGACCACCTTGTCGGCGACCGAGGTGGCGCGCTCGGCGGTGCGCAGCAGCCGCTCGACCGACTCACCGCCCGCCCAGCTCCACGACGGCAGCCGGGGTGCACCCCGACCGTCGGTGCCCTCGAACGGGTTCTGCTCGAAGTACGTACGGAGGCGCTCGACGATCCCGTGGAAGGTGAGCGGGTTACGCGAGCCGGATGCCGCGTGGTAGTACCCGACGGTTCCTGTTTCCGGCGGGGTCGCGGCCACGGCGAGCAGCGCGCCCACGACGTGGTCGACCGGCACGATATCGATGACGGCGTCCGGCGACGCGGGGAACTCCGGCAGCTCGCCCTTGCCGTACGCGATGATCAGGGGCTCGGCCATCTTGAAGCCCTCGATCCAGCCTGGATACGGCCGGGCGTACGCGCTTTCGATGATCGACGGACGCACGACCGACACGGGGAAATCGCTCGCGTGCTCCTCGACGACCCGCTCCCCCATCGCCTTAGTGAAGGTGTAGACGTCGGTCCAGCCGAGCGAGCGGGCCCGCTCCCTACCGGCGAAGGTGAGCTGCTCGGTCACCCATTCCTTGCGTCGCCGCTCGGCGTCACCCGCGGCGGTGAGGGGACCCGCGCGGTGGTGCTCGCGCTCCGCGGCGCGCCGTAGCCTGCCGAGCGTGCCGGGCGCCCGCGACGCTTCCTCCAGCCGCTCGCGCATCGTGTTCGCGTACGCCAGCTCCGCGCGCCAGTCGACCTGGTGGTCCACGCTCCGCTCGGGTATCGCCCCGCGCCGCCGGCCCGCCACGTACGCCGTGGACACGTGCACGTAATGCGGTCGGCTGCCGCTGCGTTTGATCGCCTCGAGCAGGCCGAGGGCGCCCTGCACGTTGGTGGCGAAGGCTTCCTCGATGGTGGGGTCGAACGACACGTCGCCGGCGCAGTGGACGACGACGTCCAGGTCGCTGGACAGCTCGGGGATCGAGGCGAGGTCGCCCTCGATCACCTCGATCCGCTCATCGATGACCGAGGTGAGGTCGCCGCCGTGCGCCTCGCGGAGGCTGGCGAACGCCGGCTTGCCGAGCAGTTGCTCGATCCGCCGTCGGCCGGTGACCGTGCCCTTCGGCCGTACGAGCACGGCAAGCTTGGTCTCGGGCAGCTGCTCCAGGACACGCTGGCAGAACGCCTCGCCGACGAAGCCGGTCACGCCGGTCAGCAGGATGCGTTTGCCCGCGAGCCGGTCACGCAGCGACAACGCCTTTGACCCCCTCATGTACGCGGCCGAGCGCCGGCCGCGACCCGACGTGATGCGGCCATACAACCAGCCGCCGCACGCGTCCCGCCAACCGGGCGGGCGCTCGCGTACCGCCGTTGCCGACCGTGTACGCCCGTGTGCCGTGCGTACGACCGGGTGGGGGCGGGGTCACCGGGCTCGGCGGCGAGCCAGTCATCGAACGTGGTGGGGGCCAGCCATGCCACCTCGCCGGCGAGTAGGACCTCCCCGGCGATGGAAAGGTCGAAGGCGCCCCGCCAGGTCGGGACGAGCCTGACCTCCTGCCCGCGAGCGGCGAACGTACGGCGGGCCATGTCGACAAGACCCTGGGTCTCCGGGCCGGCGACATCGGGCTTGGCGTTCCGGGGGGGCGCGGTCGCGACCTCCGCCAGCACGGTCGCCACGTCCGCGGGATCAATCGGCTGCACGAGCAGCGGGGCGATGGTGGCGGTGCCGTCCCGCTCGGCCCGCCCCGCGACCATCGCCGCGAAGTCGTGGAACTGGGTGGCCCGCACGATGCTCCACGGCACCAGGCCCTGCGTCACGAGCCGCTCCTGCTCCCGCTTGCCCGGCGTCCAGACCGCTACCGGTGTACGCGTCCACCCCGGGCGCTGCGGCTGATTGTCACCGGTTCGTGACCGGTACGCTCCAGGTCGGCGACCGTGAGCCGTCCGACCCGGCCGGTGGCGCCGGCCACTGCGACCCGCATAGCCTCGCTCCCTTCGCCCCTACAGCGTCGAAGCCATCCGGAGTATAGGTAGCCGCATGGCGACGGCTTCGCCATCCACGGCCGGGTGGCATGCGTTCAGCGGTTGCCGCGGTACGCATCCCGGCGATGAGCGCTATCCATGACAGTCACGGTGCGGCGTTCATCATCAATGCGGTAAATGATCCG
>JBOHBN010000203.1:0-49011 GCA_050698355.1 Streptosporangiales bacterium
GTAGCCGACCAGGGTCGCGGGACGACGCGCGCAAACCTACCGGACTCGGCCAAACCGCAGTGATCATGAAAGATAGCCCGTGTCCTAGCACGGAGAGGTCTTCATGATCACCGTGCCGTGGTGTCGAGTTGGAGAGGGCCGGAGGGTTTCGGGCGAGCGGGACTCGGTCGGTAGCGTCCCTCGTCAGCCGGTGGCGGCGGCGTCGCGCTCGGCGCCCAGCGCCGCGATCCCGCCCGGCACGTCGTCGACGGTGATCACCGCAATCCCCGCGGCGGCGTAGTCGGCCACCTCGTCGGCGTCCGGCGCCCAGGCACCTAGCTCGAGGCCGGCTTCGAGCGCCACCTCGATGACCCGTTCCGTGCTCGGGCGGGTCGGGCTCTCCGGGTCCGCGTACGACCGGACGTGTCCCATCAGGACCTCGGCCCCGAGCCGCTTGGCGGTCACTACCGCCATGTCGAGCGGGTAGCCGAGCCAGCTGATGTAGCCGATCGCCACATCGGGGACGTGGGAACGGATGAACTGCAGCGCGGTCGGCTCGAAGGACGACGCGAGCAGCGGCCGGTGCGCGTGCTCGCGTTCGAGCACCGGGCACAGCAGTGCGGCCGCGGAGCTCGCCGGCGGTACGAGCGCGTCCTCGAGCGAGGACTTGATCTCGATGTTGACGCCGACGTCGTTCGGTATCGCGGCCAGCGCCTCGTCGAGGGTGATGATGCCGAACTGGCTCAGCTCGGCCGCCGTGTGCGTGACCACGAGCGTCCCGTCGTCCCATGCGGCCTCGTGCAGCAGTACGAGCTCGTCGTCGGCCGTACGCCTGATGTCCAGCTCGATCCAGTCGACGCCGGCGTCGACAGCCGCGCGGAACGACTCGGCCGTGTTCTCCTGCGGGCGGCCCTCGGCATTCTTGCCGAAGCCGCGGTGTCCCATGAGCGCTGGTGGATCCGCAAAGACAGGCACCGGCCCACCGTACGCGAACGGCCTCGGCACGTTGTCAGGGCGTGGCACGACCCGCGACTGCACCGGACCAGGTAAGCGACATCAGGTCAGCCGCTCGATGACCATCGCCATGCCCTGGCCGCCGCCCACACACATCGTCTCGAGGCCGATCGTCTTGTCGTGGAAGGCCAAGCCGTTGAGCAGGGTGGCGGCGATACGGGCACCGGTCATCCCGAACGGGTGGCCCAGCGCTATCGCCCCGCCGTTGATGTTGAGCGTGGTCCCGAACGGATCGACACTCAGATCGCGTGCCGACGGGATCACTTGCGCGGCGAACGCCTCATTCATCTCGACCAGATCGATGTCGTCGATGGTCATGCCGGCCCTGGCAAGCGCCTGCCGGGATGCGCCGACGGGACCGAGGCCCATGATCTCCGGGGATAACGCGGTTACCCCGGTGGACACGATACGGGCCAGCGGCTGGATGCCGAGCGCGCTCGCCTTACCGTCGCTCATTACCACCAGCGCGGCTGCACCGTCGTTCAGCGGGCAGCAGTTGCCCGCCGTGACGGTGCCGTCCGGCCGGAATACCGGATCCAGACCTGCGATCCCCTCCATCGTGGTGCCGGCTCGGGGTCCGTCGTCGGCCGCGACGACAGATCCGTCGGGCAGGACGATAGGAGTGATCTCCCGCTCGAAAAAGCCTGCGCCGATCGCCTGTTCCGCCAGGTTCTGGGACCGTACTCCGAACGCGTCCTGCTCCTCGCGGGTGATGTCCCGCAGCTCGGCGACGTTCTCGGCGGTCTGGCCCATCGCGATGTAGATGTCCGGTAGATCCCCGCCGTCGCGCGGGTCGCACCAGCGGTCCGCACCCTTCTCGGCCCTCTGTGCGGTACGTTCCTGCGCGTCGCCGAATGCAGGGTTGCGGGTGTCCGGCCAGGAGTCGCTGTTGCCCTTCGCGTACCGGGAGACCATCTCGACCCCTGCGGAGACAAAGGCGTCGCCCTCCCCGGCCTTGATCGCGTGGTAGGCCATCCGGATGGTCTGCAGCGACGACGAGCAGTAGCGGGTGACAGTCGTGCCGGGCAGGTCGTCGTACCCGAGCAGCACGGTCACGGCGCGTGCCAGGTTGAACCCCTGCTCTCCACCAGGCAGCCCGCAACCCACCATCACGTCATCGATGTCGGCCGGGTCCAACTGCGGCACCTTGGCGAGCGCCGCCTGCACGATCGTCGCCGTGAGGTCGTCCGGACGAAGCTCCCTCAGTGATCCCTTACGCGCCCGCCCTATCGGCGAACGTGCCGCCGCGACGATCACCGCCTCAGTCATGTGGCCCCCTTCGTCATCGTGCGCATCGCCCGAGCCGCCCTGCAGCTCCACTGCTGCGGTCAGCCGGCGGCCGAGTGGGCGTGCCCATCCATGCCGGAGTTCGGTCGAGCTTTGGTCACCAGAGCCGGAACGACCGTGCCCAGCTCGGCTGGGTCCCACCGGGTAGCCTTGTCCGCCTTGGGTCCCGCAACCCACCCCTCCGCGACGCTGATCCGGCCGCCACGTACGTTGAATACCCGGCCGGTGATGCCACCGGCCTGCGCGCTGGCAAGCCAAACCACTAGTGGAGCGATGTTATTCGGGTCTGCCGCGTCGAACTCGCTGGCCGGCTGCCTTGCCAATGCGCCCGACAAGGCTTCGGTCATCCGCGTCCTGGCTCCCGGCGCGACCGCGTTGACGGTGATCCCGTAACGTTCCAGCTCCTCCGCCGCGATCACGGTGAACGCCGCGATACCCGCTTTCGCCGCCCCGTAGTTCACCTGGCCCACATTGCCGTACAGTCCCGAGGCGGACGACGTGTTGATGATGCGCGCGTCCAGCTGCTGGCCCGCCTTGACACGGCTCCGCCAATACGCCGCCGCATGCCTCGCCACCGCGAAGGTGCCGCGCAGGTGCACGGCGACCACCGCGTCCCACTCCTCCGCTGTCATGTTGACCAGCATCCGGTCCCGGAGGATGCCGGCGTTGTTCACCACAACGTGCAGGTCACCGAAGGTCTCCACCGCGGCGTCTACGAGACGCTTGGCGCCCTCCCAGTCGGAGACGTCCTCGCCGTTGGCCACTGCCTGCCCACCCGCCGCGCGGATCGCGTCGACCACCTGACCGGCCGGTCCCGCGGACGAGCCCGTCCCGTCCACCTCAGCGCCGACATCGTTGACCACGACCCGCGCGCCCTGTCGGGCGAATTCCACCGCGTGCCCGCACCCGATTCCCCGACCCGCACCTGTAACGATCACTACCCGATCGGCACAAATCCCACTCATGCCATCTCCTTCCGAGTTCTCAACTCTTGCGCGGGGCAACGGACCACAACCGACGGACGAGATTGTCGGCAGCGTCGATAATCTCCCGGACCTCCTCGTGGTTCTCGCAGGACGCGGCCTCACGGCCCATCTCTCCCACTAACGTGGTGAGGATGACGACCATCACTCTGTCGACGGAACTGTCCTCGGCATTGAGTAGGACGGCATTTTGTCGTACCCAGCCGCGGCTGCGCCGTCGTCGCAAGAACTCAAAACCGGCGGGTCCATCCCCATCGAAGAACAGGCACACGAGGTCGCGAGACGCCCAGCTGCCTTCGAGAAAGGCTCGGGTACCCGCGATGAACAGCGTTGCAGGGTTCTTGCCGCCTTTCTGACGACTTGCCGCCACCGCAGTCGCTGCTCTCTCCTCCTGTGAGCTCTGGTGTTCCTCCCAGAGTGCGAGGAACAGCTCGTTCTTTCCGCCGAAATGGTGATAGACACTGGCTATACTGGAATGCGCTCGCTCCACGATCTCTGCCACGCTAGCATCCGCGAAACCGCGTTCGGTGAAAACTTCGCGAGCCGCTTTGAGTAACGTGCGCCGGGTTTCCGCGGCACGGTCGGGACCTCGTTGCGGGCGGTCCCGTAATAGTGAACGCTCATTCCGCTGTGTTGCCATTCGTCAATCCAATAAGTTGTGCGCGAGAGTGGTTGGCGACGAGGATCACCCGAGAAACGTGATCATGCTACTGAGCACCCGCGTAGGCTGGCCCGCTCTCACCTCCGGCCACCCCGCCATTGGTCCAGCTGAACCAGTCGTCGGCTGCTCCTCGACCCGTGGCGAGAGGTTCGACGGCGTTCATGATCTTCGACACCGCTCGGGGCGCGGCGCCGGCGGCAGGACGACCGGCCTCCGTTCGCAATGTCAGGTAGAGCAGCGTTTCGACGAGGTTGAGCCAACCGGCGACAGAGGGGGCAACATGCCAGCTCAGCGCCGCGGCATCCGGACCGAGCCCGCCTCGGACCGTCGACACGTCGGAGGTTGTGACCGCATGCGTCTCGGCGCTGTGGGGGGTAGCTGTCAGCAACGCTCGAAGCACCGGGGAGTCGACCATGGCCCGGTCCGTGGCGTGACCGCTCGTCATCCGCGCCCGCCCGAACCGCGCCGCGTACGAGCCGCGGCTCCACCGGGTGATCGCGACGACGCCGCGCGCACCGTGGATGTAGATTCCGGCCAGGCTGGCGCAATCTGTTCGCATTGCGGGCTCGGTCGCGAATACGAGTTCACCGTGCGGGCCCGGCCGTAACAGTGCCGCTCGCCAAGCCCGCACCACTGTCGCGGGCGAGACCTGGAACTCGCGTGCTACTCGCCTGGCGCAGGAGGTTGAGACCGGTGGATGAACTCGCAGAGCGATCGTGCGGGCAACGACATCCCCGATGTCGACCTCGCGCGGACGCCCGGGGCGCGGCCGATCGGCCAGTCCGGGTAGACCTGCTGCGGCGTACCGCTGCCTCCAGGTGATCACCGTAGGTCGGGACACATCCAGCCTTCTGGCGATCTCCCGGTTGGACAACCCTTCGTCCGCCAGCAGTACGATACGCGCGCGTCGCTCCCGCTCACCCCGACTCGTCGACGCCCACTCCCGTAGGATGATGCGGTCACGTTCGCTCACCACGATCAGCCTGGGGTTCGGCATCTTCCTGTCTCCATCCGGCCAGCCCTGAGCGCCGCGTGGACGATTTCACATGAGTACATAGAACAACGTTCTAGTAGCTGTGGCAAGTGTCTAGCGAGCGACGCTGGCCCCGTCTTCCTTGGCGAACCGCAGCACGCCGTCAGCCGGGACGGCGACAACCCGACCATGAGACTCGAGGTGCCGGACGTGTGCCGCGGCCTCGCCGACAGCCATCCGCCACATGAACGGTGACATCACGTCCCACGCGGTGTTCCACTGCATGCCCTGGGCGATCTGCCAGAGCGTTCGCGGTCCCTTGTCCAGATCATCGAGCACCTGGCGCAGCCGTTCCTGGTGATGCTCGATGATCTCCTTCGTCCGATCCTCGAGGCCCTCGAACCGGTGCTCGTGCGCTGGCAGCACCTCCACAGTCGCCATGTCGCCCACGCGGGAGAGCGAGGCGAGATAGTCCCCCAGCGGATCTGCGTCCTTGCGGTCTCTGATCGGGAACAACGGCACGTGTGGGGTGATCACCGGTAGGACATGATCACCGGAGAGCAACCGGTTGGCGTCTTCGAGGTAGAAGCACATGTGGCCCGGCGTATGCCCGGGCGTCCAGATCGCTCGCACCCGACGTCCGGGCACATCGACCAGTTCACCGTCCGCCAGGTCTCGGTCGGGGAGCGCGGGCGGCCGGAACCTGGTGTGGCCGGCGCTTTCGACTCTCGCGATGACCTCGTCACCTGCCCCAGCCGCCACGAGCATACCCGTGCCGCGAGGGTCGCTTCGCCACCGATGGGCTTCATCGGAGTCAACGTCGGGGTTCATCGCCGCGGCGGTGTGGTGCAGGATCCTGGTATCCGCCTCATGCATCGCGACCCAGGCGCCCGAGGCCTCGCGCACCCGCCCGACCAGGCCCGCGTGGTCGGTGTGATGGTGAGTGGCGAGCACGCCGTAGACCTCGTGAACGGAGCTGCCGGCCGCCACCAGGCCCTCGGTGAGTGCCTCCCACCCGACATCGGCGTCCCACCCGGTGTCGACGAGTACGGGACCGCGGTCGCTTTCCAGGACATAGACGAGCGTGTAGCCGAGCGGATTGTCGGGCATCGGCACCCGCATGCTCCACAGCCCAGACGTGAGGCGTTCGATCACGGTCCTCGTAGCCACCATCAACCCCCGATCGTCGCGCGGGCCGGTCCGGCGCAATGTACAAACTTGCTCGGCAAAAGGCGTCGATATCGGATTCGCCAGATCCCCTGGCACCCGCGTATCGCGCGCAGGCACCTTCCATGGTGCGGGGGAGGCCGGCAAGCGAGGGGCGGGCCACGCGCCGCCTGCGGCTGCTGCGGCTTCTGGATCGTCTCACCTTCCTTCACCCGGCGGCGAGTCGGCGCGGTTACGTGCACCCACATCGAAGGGTAGAACGAGGTTCCACCTACGTATCGCACTCTGTCGTCCCGGGCGTTGTCAATAGCGTCGCCGTCTTGACAGCGGCACGGGTCCCGGATTCCCTGAAACGAGACAACGACCATCGGGCAGGGGGCACCGTGCGAGGCGCCGTTCTCTACGAGGTAGGAAGGCCGCTAGAGGTCCGGGACGACCTGGTGCTGCGGGACGCCGGTCCTCGCGAGGTCAGGGTCCGGCTGCGCGCGAGCGGCGTCTGCCACTCCGATCTCTCCCTTCTCGGGCGGCACCCTGCCCTCGGCGCCGCCCGTCGTGTTGGGCCACGAGGGCGCCGGGGAGATCACCGCAGTGGGTGAGAGCGTGTCCTGGCCGAAGACCGGCGACCACGTCATCTTGGCGTGGATCCCCCCATGCGGGCGGTGTCGCACATGTCTTGGCGGCCAGCCCAACCTCTGCACAGCATTTCAGGCGGCCCAAGCCACGCCGGTGTTCAGCCAGGGTGAGACAGGAGTCCAGGCGGCGCTCGGCGTCGGCGCTTTCGCCGACGAGACGGTGGTCCCGGTTGAGTCGGTGGTGCCGATCCCCGAGGACGTGCCGTTCGAGGTCGCGGCCTTGGTCGGTTGCGGTGTGATGACCGGGGTCGGAGCGGTGATGAACACGGCCAAGGTTGCGCCGGGTTCCAACGTCGTGGTGGTCGGCTGCGGCGGTGTCGGGATCAACGTCGTCCAAGGATCGCGGTTGGCCGGTGCTGCCACGATTCTCGCCGTCGACCGGATCCCGTGGAAGCGTGACCTCGCCGTGGAGTTCGGCGCGACGAGAGCGGTTTCCGATGCCGGCCTGCGCGATGCCGTCCGAGACCTGACCGCCGGAGTCGGCTTCGACTACGCATTCGAGGTCGTGGGGCAGTCCTCGACGATTCGCGCCGCATGGGACGTGACTCGCCGCGGCGGTACCACCGTTGTCGTCGGCGCGGGTAGCCGCGACGACGAGGTGCGCTTCAACGCCGCCGAGCTGTTCTTCAGCGAACGCCGACTGCTCGGCTGCCTGTACGGGTCGGCTGACGTTCGTCGAGATTTCGTGCGGATCCTGGACCTTTGGAGGGCGAACAGGCTAAAGGTGGAGCGCCTGGTCTCCCGGCGCATCAGTCTCGACGAGGTCAATGACGCATTTGCGGCAATGGAGCGTGGCGAGGTGCTGCGCAGCCTTATCTGCGCCTAGATGGTCGATTCCTTGTAGCCGGGGCGCGCATCGTTGGTGGCCCCGGTCGGTTTCCGCGCGCCTTGTGGTGAGCCCGGTCAGCTGCCGCGCCGCAACCGACCGGAGTCCGAGCCGGCAGCGTTCGCACCCATAGGCGATGTCCTCACCCCCGCCGTCGTGAGTGCTTACCGTGATGAGTTCCTACTTCCCACGGCCTGCAGGCCGTGGGAAGTAGGAACTGACTTACATACCGTGATCATCTTGAGTGGGTCGCGGGAGTACGTGTTAAGGAACTTTTGTCTCCAGGTGCTCACTGCGGTGTCTTGACAGCGACCCGTGCGGAGGCTTCCCATGGAATTACCTAGAATCTCATTCTGGATTCGGGTATCGCCTCGAGAGCGAGTCAGCCTGGTCAGGAGGTGGCAGAGGTGGAACTGGACCTCGGCCCCGAGATGCTGGACTTCCGCACGGAGATCAGGTCATGGATCACGGATAACGCACCACCCGAGCTGAGTGGTCTTGCGGACTGGTACGCGCCACCCATGGGCGGCTCCAACCGGAGCAACGCCGCGGCGGCCATGACGAACCCCGCATACACCGACTGGGAGAGCCGCCTCGTCGGCGCGCACCTGATCTGCCCGCAGTGGCCCGAGTCGGTGGGCGGAAAGGGCTGGAACAGCGTACACATGGCCGTCTGGGGCGAGGAGTGCCATCGTGCGGGTGTGCCACGCGTCCTGCGCGGCATGGGCGAGTGGCTCGTGGGCCCGGCGGTCACCGTCCATGGAACAGACGAGCAGCGCGCTCGTTTGCTGCCGCGGATCATCTCCGGCGAGGATCGGTACTGCCAGGGGTTCTCCGAACCCGAGCATGGCTCCGACCTCGCCGGTGTCGAGACTCGCGGAACCGTCGATGGTGACCAGGTCATACTCACAGGCCAGAAGGTGTGGACTTCCGGGGCGCAGCAAGCGAACATGATCTTCGTACTCTGCCGGACGGATCCGGGCGCCCCCAAACATCAGGGTCTGTCCTACGTACTCGTCCCCATGGAGGACAACAACATCGAGATACGCCCACTCGGTCAGATGTCTGGCGCGACTGAGTTTTTCGAAGACTTCCTGGACGGGGCATGCGCGCCGTTGTTCAACGTGATCGGTGGGCTCGGCAATGGCTGGCGGGTGGCGATGACCACGCTGGGGTTCGAGCGCGGTGGTCGCACCACGATGCAGCACGTCCCGTACGAGCGAGAGTTCTGGGAACTGGTCGACGCTGCCCGCAAGCACGGCAGGGACGACGATCCCAGGGTCCGCCAGCAGCTGGCCTGGGCCTACACCCACGTCCAGCTGATGCGCTTCCAGGGACTGCGGGTCATGGCGAGCCTCGCAGAGGGCCAGCAACCGGGTCCCGAGGCGTCAGTGAACAAGCTGTTCTGGAGCGAGTACCACCGCCGGTTGGGCGAGATCGCGGTGAGCATCATCGGCACCGACGCGCTCGTGCGGCCGGACGGCGAGGGGTACGCCACCGACAGGTGGCAGGACGTTCTCCTCTCCAGCCGCGGGGGCACGATCTACTCCGGCACGAGCGAGATCCAGCGCAACATCGTCGCCGAACGGGTGCTCGGCCTACCCAGAGAACCCAGGTCGAACGAGACACGGCGTTCCTAGGAGCTGGTGTGGATGGCGCGACTCGAGGGACAGGTTGCGGTCGCCGGCAACGCAATGGCTACCGCACGCGAGGGCCGACGCGATCCTGAGCCTGCCACTTCGGCCGGAGGCGGCTCATGATGGGCGCAAATGCAGGGGAGGTACCGACGCGCCCGCTTGGGGCACAGTCAGCCGAACGGCCGGGGCCACAACCGGTGTCCTCCGATCGTCTCGAGAGGCTCTTCTCCCCGCGCAGCATCGCGATGGTCGGTGCGTCCGACACCTCGATGTGGGCACGCAACATCTACGCGAGCCTGCAGACTGCGGGCTTCGACGGTACGTTCGTTCCGGTTCACCCGAAGCACCGCACGGTGTTCGGCATCCCCACAAGGCACAACCTCCGTGATCTGGACGAGCCGGTCGACCTCGCCTTCATCCTTGCTCCTACGCATGCTGTGGCGAGCGTCGTCGAGGATGCTGCCGCCGCGGGTATCCGTAACGGCGTGGTGCTCGCTTCAGGGTACGGGGAGCAAGGGGCGGAGGGTCGCAAGCTCGAATGCGACCTCGTCGAGCGCGCCGCCGGGCACGGCATCACGCTGCTCGGGCCGAACGGGTTGGGTTTCATCAACGCGACCACCGGCGCCGCGCCGTACGGGCTGGTGATCCAACCACCGCTGCTCCCCGGTCCGGTAGGCGTCGTACTGCAAAGCGGCGCCTTGGCCTCGGGGGTGCTCGCATTCGCGCGGGCCAGGGCGATCGGACTGAGTCTGCTGGTATCCATGGGTAACGAAGCCATGGTGGGCACCACCGACGTCATCGAGTACCTCCTCCAGAACCCCGCGACGAAGGTGATCGCGCTATTCCTCGAAGGCATTCGCCAGCCAGAGCGGTTCGCTGCGTCAGCGAAGAAGGCACTCGCGATGGGCAAGCCGATCGTCGCACTCAAGGTGGGCCGCAGCCCGCGCGGGCAGCGCACCGCCCTCGCTCATACCGGCGCCGTCGCCGGCGACGATGCCGTTGTCGATGCGGCCCTACGCCAACTCGGCGTCATTCGGGTGGACAGTCTGGAGGAGCTGCTCGTCACGGCAGGCATGCTTGCCTACAATCCGCCCCTGACCGGCAACCGGATGGGTGTCGTGACGGCCTCGGGAGGCGCCTGCGACATCATCGCCGATCGGGCGCTCGACGAGGGCGTCACCATCCCCGAGTTCGCACCAGAAACGGTCCGCGCGCTCGAGCGGGTACTCCCCGACTTCGCCACGGCGCAGAACCCGCTCGACGTCACCGGGTTCCTGTTGGCAAACCAACGGTCAGAGGTGACGACCACGGTCGAGGAAGCCCTGAATGTGGTTACGCAGGACCCGAACATCGACTTCATCTACTATTCGGGTGTCACCCTCCCGGACGTCCCGCCGCCTGAGGAGCTACGACTCCGTACCGAGGAACGCGCCCGGTGGGTCGGCGGGATGACCAGGTCCTCCCCCGTCCCGATCATCCCGGTCGGCAACACGTGCGTCGACGTTGGCACCTACGCCCGCGAGGTGCTCGACGAGAACGGCCTGCATGTGCTGGGCGGGATGGAGTTCGGCCTCACCGCGATCGGTCACGCCCTGCGCTGGTATGGGCGAGGCAAGCGGGGAACAACCACGCCACGCCTGCCCGAGCCCACGCCGTCCCGGCAGGTGGCCGGTGGGTCAGCGATGGTGTGGCCGGAGACCGAGGCCCGGGACCTGCTCGCTGGTGCGGGCGTGCCGCTTGTCCCCGCGCAGCTTGCCGGCACCGCGGAAGGCGCGGCGAGGGCGGCGACCCGGTTCGGCTTTCCCGTGGCGCTGAAGGTTTGCTCGCGACAGGTCACGCACAAGTCCGACGTGCACGGCGTGGCACTCGACCTGACCTCGGCAACGGGGGTGCGCAAGGCGTTCAGCGACATCAGGCGCGCCATGGGTTCGCTGCCGGAGGCCGAGATCGACGGTGTCCTTGTCGCACCGATGCGTACGGGAGGTATCGAGCTCCTCGTAGGCGTGACGGTCGACCCCACCTTCGGGCCAGTGTTGGCAGTCGGGCTCGGCGGCGTCTGGGTGGAGGTCATCCGGGACGTGGCGCTGCGGGTTCTCCCGGTACAGCGACCCGAGGTGCTGCGCATGCTCGACGAGCTACGCGGCGCACCGCTGCTGCGCGGCTTTCGCAGTCACCAGTCTGCCGACCTGGACCGGGTCGCAGATGCCGTGGTTGGGATCAGCGAGGCAGCCCTGTTACTCGGGACCGACCTTGTCGCCGTCGAGGTCAACCCATTGCTCGTGGACGGAGACATCGTCGAAGCCCTCGACACCCTCGTCATCACGAGGAACGACCGCTACACAGCCGAGGGCAGTCGCGTGTGTGCCGTAGCTGCGCAGAACGGAAGGCTGGCAGATGAAGCTCGTATTTAGCCGGGAGCAGGAGGAGCTGCGGGCGACCGTGCGCCGCTTCCTGGACGACAAGACACCGAGCACTGAGGTCCGGCGGTTGATGGCGACGGACGAGGGCTACGACCCGGCCGTGTGGTCGCAACTCGCCGATCAGCTCGGGCTGCAGGCTCTCGTGATCCCGGAGGAGTACGGGGGAGCTGGCTTCAGCTACGTCGAGATGATCCTCGTTCTCGAGGAGATGGGCCGTGCATTGCTGTGCGCACCGTACTTCTCCACCGTGGTGTTGGCCGCAAACATCTTGCTTGTGTCCGCCGACGACGACGCGAAGAAGGCCTACCTGCCCGGCATCGCGTCCGGCGAGACGATCGCGACCCTCGCGTACTCCGAGGATAACGGCCGGCCGGATGAGGGTGGCATCATGCTCGCGGCCGAACCATCGAGTGCGGGGTGGACACTGAACGGGCACAAGTCGTTCGTGCTCGACGGGCACATTGCAAACCTGTTGCTCGTGGTTGCACGAACGCCTACCGGGCTCTCGCTGTTCGCCGTGGACGGTGCCGCCCGGAACATGTCGCGGACCCTGCTGCCCTCGCTTGACCAGACCCGCAAGCTCGCGCACATCGAGTTCAACGACACGCCAGCCAGGCTCGTCGACGCCAACGGCTCGGCGGGCCAGGCCCTGTCCACGACGCTTGACCTGGCTGCCGTCGCACTTGCCGCCGAGCAGGTCGGTGGGGCCCAGCGATGCCTGGACATGAGCGTTGAGTACGCAAAGCTCCGCCATCAGTTCGGTCGGCCGATCGGCAGCTTCCAGGCCATCAAGCACAAGTGTGCCGACATGCTGCTCGAGGTGGAGTCGGCACGATCGGCGGCCTACTACGGCGGCTGGGCCGCGGCTGAGGGATTGGGGGAGCTGCCCGTCGTCGCGAGTGTGGCCAAGGCGTACTGCTCTGAGGCCTACTCCCACGCCGCGGCGGAGAGTATCCAGATCCATGGCGGCATCGGCTTTACCTGGGAGCACGACGCCCACCTGTACTTCAAGCGAGCGAAGTCTTCGGAGTTGCTCTTCGGCGATCCGGTATACCACCGCGAGCAGCTCGCGCAGCGTATAGCCATCTGACCGTCGTCACCGACGGCGGGCGGCGCAGGAAGAAGGGTCATGACACTGGATCACAGCCTCGTCGGTTTGGAGAGCGAGCCTGCAGAGCGGTCCTGGACGTCGACCGACGCCCTGCTCTACGCCTTGGGGGTCGGCGCGGGGCTCGACGATCCGCTGCGAGAGCTGGAGTTCACCACGGAGAACTCCGAGGGCAACGACCAGCAGGTGCTGCCCACCTTCGGAGTGCTGCTGTCACAGGGCGGCCGACGTGTCCGGCTCGGCGATTTCGACCCGGCGATGCTGGTACAGGCCGAGCAGGCGGTAACGCTGCATCGACCGTTGCCTGTCGAAGGCACGGCTCGCACCACCTCGACGGTGACCGGTATGTACGACAAGGGCAGCGGTGCGCTGGTCGTCATCGAGGCTGTCGTAATCGACGCTGCGACGCGGGACCCACTGGTGACGACGCGTTCGTCGATGTTCATCCGCGGGGAGGGGGGCTTCGGTGGCGGCCGTGGCAGCGCCCCATCGTGGCAGCGGCCCGATCGCCCACCCGACCATCGAGCGACCTACGAGACCCATCCCGAACAGGCACTGCTGTACCGGCTCTCCGGAGACCGCAACCCGCTGCACGCCGACCCGAAGTTCGCGGCGCGCGGCGGGTTCGCGCGGCCGATCCTGCATGGGTTGTGTACGTACGGGTTCACCGGTCGGGCACTGCTGCACACCCTGTGCGGTTCTGACCCGGCACGTTTCCGTTCGATGGATGGCCGGTTCAGCGCACCCGTCACCCCGGGCGACGTGCTCACCGTATCCCTCTGGGTCGACGGCGGCACCGCCCTGTACCAGACCGCCAGGGACGACGGCACGGTGGTGATCGACCGCGGTCGGTTTGACTTCACCCCGGCGTAGGGAGGCGAGGCAGGTGGGTTGGTTGGACGGCAAGGTCGCGGTGGTGACGGGCGCGAGTCGCGGCATCGGTGCCGGGATCGCGCGGCTCTTCGGGCGGGAAGGGGCACGCGTAGCGGCGGTGGCCCGTACCGCCGAGCCTCTCGAGGGACGGCTGCCGGGCAGCCTGTCCGACACGGTCGGAGCGATCCGCGAGGCTGGCGGTGATGCGGCAGCGATCCCCGCGGACCTGTCCATCCCCGCGGAAAGGGCCAGGCTCGTCGCAGAGGCGGAACAACGACTCGGCCCGATTGACATCCTGGTGAACAACGCCGCGGTCACGTACTTCACGCCCGTCGCTGAGTTTCGTCCACGCCGGTTCGACCTGATGCTCGAGGTGCAGGTGCGAGCCCCGTTCCAGCTCGCACAGTTGGTGTTACCCGGCATGCGGGCACGCGAGCGGGGGTGGATCGTGAACATCTCCTCGGTCGCCGCCCGCCATCCGTCGATCCCACCCCGCGGCAGGTCGGCGAGCGGGGCGGGCACGGTGTACGGCACGTGCAAGGCGGCGGTCGAGCGATTCTCGACGGGGCTCGCTGCCGAGGTGTACGCCGACGGGATCGCGGTCAACGCGCTCTCGCCCACCAAGGTCGTGGCCACGCCGGGCACCGTGTTCCACGGCCTCACCAGTGCGGACGACCCCGACGCGGAACCGCCGACCGTGATGGCGGCCGCCGCGCTCGCCCTGTGTTCCGGCGATCCCCGGGCCCTGACCGGACGGATCGCCTACTCCCAAGATCTGCTCGAGGAGCTCGGACTACCGGTACCGGTCGATAAGGATTCGCCGGCTGCGCGTACCACTGCCGGTTGAACGGCCGGACGATCGGAGGTGTCGATGACAGCCAAGGCAGTCCCGGTGCCCACACCGGAGACGCAGCGATTCTGGGACGGCACGCGCGACGACGAGCTGTGGATTCAACGGTGCGATTCCTGCGGGTCGGCGTACTTCTATCCACGCCCATCCTGCCCGCGGTGCGGCAGCGAGGACGTGGCGTGGATGCGGGCCAGTGGCCGTGCCCGGCTGTACTCCTACGTGATCAGCTACCTGCCGGCGCCGGGCTTCGAAGACGACGTGCCGTACGTCATCGCGATCGTGGAGCTGGTGGAGGGTCCACGGATGATGACCAACATCGTGGGGGTCGATCCCGACCCGGACAGGCTCGTGCTCGACATGCCGCTGCGGGTGAGGTTCACGCAGCGCGGTGAGGTGTCGTTGCCAATGTTCGCACCTGCCGCGGAGAACCAGGGGAAGCAGGAGGCGTCATGAGGCCAGGATCCGTCGCGATCGTCGGCGCGGCTGAGACCGACGCCCTGGGCACGCTTCCCGGCATCTCCGCCATCGAGCTGCACGCTGAAGCAGCGCGCAACGCGCTGGCCGACTGCAAACTCTCACCCCGCGACATCGACGGGGTGGCGACCGCGGGGCTGTCGCCGATCGATATCGCCCATTACCTAGGGGTCACTCCGGGCTGGATCGACTCCACCAGCATCGGTGGTTGCTCGTTCATGGCGCACGTACGGCATGCAGCTGCCGCGATCACCGCGGGAATGGCGAGCACGGTGCTCGTCACCCACGGCCAGTCCGGACGGTCGCGGGTCGGCGAACCCCGCCACGGTGGCAGCCCGGCCGGCCTCCGTGGGCAGTTCGAGGCGCCCTACGGGGTTTCCGGGCCACCGACGATGTTCACCCTTCCCGTGCTGCGGTACATGAAGACCTACGGACTCACCCACGAGCAGCTCGCCTCGGTTGCGGTGGCGCAGCGCAAGTGGGCGCACGGCAACCCGCGGGCAAAGATGCGTGATCTGGTGACCGTCGCGGATGTCCTTGCGTCGCGGCTCATCGCCTACCCGTTCCACCTATTCGAGTGCTGCCTGGTCACCGACGGTGGTGGGGCGCTGGTACTGATGGCCGCTGACCGGGCCGCCGATGTCCCCACCGTTCCGGTGTTCGTGCTCGGCACGGGGGAGGCGTGCGAGGCCCCGCTGGTGTCGCAGATGGAGGACGCCACGACATCCAAGGCATTCCGGCTCTCCTCGGCTCAGGCCTTCGGTGAGGCCGGAATCGGACCGAACGACGTCGACCACCTCATGATCTACGACGCGTTCGCCCACCTGCCCATCTACGGCCTGGAGGATCTCGGCTTCGTCGGCCGTGGCGAGGCCGGCGCGTTCATTGCCGACGGCAACACCGAGCCCGGCGGATCCCTGCCGATGAACACCAACGGTGGCGGGCTGTCCTACACCCATACCGGCATGTACGGCATGTTCGCCATCCAGGAGTCGGTGCGTCAGCTCCGCGGCCAGGCCGTCGCACAGGTCCCCGACGTCACGGTCAGCTTCGCCCAAGGTATCGGGGGCATGTTCACCGCCGCGGCATCGCTGGTACTCGCCAACTCCTTACCGTAGGTTGGTTGCGGCGATGGTAAAGGAAATTGTGCCCGTACCACTGTAAAGTGAATAATGACTGCGGTCGTAGTTGATAACCTCTTGACCACGCCTCACTTACATGATGTTCTCATCAGAACAGCATTATGTGCACAGCCGATCATGCCGCCGCCAAAAGGCGAGGTGAGCACGCATGAGACCGTTCTGGGGTCGTCAGCTGACGGAATATCCTGTAGCTCGTCGACGTATCGTTCTCCTCCTGATGGCCGTGCTTGCAACGGTGGTGGCCAGCTTCGAGGGCACCATTTCGCCACTCGTGCCGGTCCTGCTGGAGGATCTGCACATGTCCTTGACGACGTACGGTGCGATCGCTGCGATCTCCGTCGTCGCGGGGGCGGCTTCCGCAGCACTCGGCGGCCGGCTGTGCGATATGTGGGGGCGTGTCACGGTGCTGATACCCGCCCTCTTCATCACTGGCATCGGGGACTTCTGCATGCTGCTGGTGACGTCTCCCATCGATCTGTTGATCGTGCGCACCTTGCTCTCGTTCGTCGAAGGCTTCGCTGCGGCGACAACGGCGAGCTTGATACGTGACTTCACACCGCGAGTGGGCCGGGCCACCGGGTACGGGTTCTGGACATGGGGTCCCGTAGGCGCGAACTTCCTAGCCGCAGCCATCGTTGGCCTGACCCTGCCGATCTTCGGCACCTGGCAATCGCAGTTCGTTATTTTTGGATGTATCGGCATCGTGGTGAGTGTTGTCATCGCACTGACAATCGCCGACATCTCGCCCGAATTGCGTGCCCAGGTCATACAAGGGACGCAGAAGATGAGGGAGTTGCAGGCGGTCGCGGAGGCTCCGGTGCGCTCGAGTGCGCGAGAGTTGCTGCGCTATCCACACATCTGGGCACATATTCTTGGGGTGACGTCCTGGCTGGTCCTGTACGAGACGCTGACCCTCTACGGACCGACTCTCATCGTCGAGGAGTTCGGTGTCAACGCGGCCACCGCATCGAGCATCTTCGCCGTCTTCTGGGTCCTCAACGTCGCGACGCTGGTTATCGCGGGTGTGCTGTCCGACCGGCTGCAGCTGCGCAAACCTGTGTCCTGTATCGGTGCCCTCGGAACGGCGGCCATCTGCATCTACTTCATCACACTCTTCGACCAGAACGTCTCCACCGGGTTGATCATGCTGACTGGAGCGCTGCTCGGTGGACTCATGGGCGTGGCGTACGGTCCGTGGATGGCGAACTTCTCCGAGAACGCGGAGGACATCCGCCCGAGCTTGCAGGGAACGGCCTGGGGCGCATGGGGTATGTCGGTACGGATCATGATCGTGTTGATGCTCGTCATCAGCCCGGTCATCGTGGCGGCGACCGGCGGATGGACGGCGTGGATGATCATCGCCGTCGTGTGTGAGCTGCTGTACGTTCCGGCCATGTTCTGGTTCAAGGGCCCCTGGCGCCGTTCCGCCCGGGTACCGACCGCAGGGGTACCGACGCACGCACCACAGCCCTAGGTGCTCCGACAAGTTGGGTTGAGTAGGAAATCACCGGTGCCTTCGGTGTCGATCACGGTAAGTACCCTGGCACCTACTTCCCTCACCGTGCTGGGCATACGAACCAGGTCTTGAAGTACTTACCGTGATCGACAAGGGAAGCCGCACGCCACGATTGCGGCTACCGCTGTTTCTCCGCACCGACGCGGGAGCGGCGGCGCTGACGCTCTGTGCGTGCCGTGGCGGGCAACCCGTGCACGCGGCGTACGAGCATCCACCCGACGGTCGCGGCGAGCAGGAGCGCGACGATCGCGCACACCAGGATGATGTTGCCCGCGCCGAGCATCCGCAGGCCGGACACGCTGAGCACGATGATGAGCAGCCGCCGGACGATGCCACCGGGCAGCCAGCTCGACCCGAGGGCACCGAGGATCACGCCGGGGATCGCGCCGACGAGTATCGACGCGGTGACGCTGAACTCGAAGTCGCCGAACAGCACGTGCCCCGCGGCAGCCGCGATCACGAGCGGTACGGCCTGTACGAGATCGGTGCCGACGAGCTGGCCGGCCTTCAGCGACGGGTACAGCACCAGCAACGCCACGATGATCAACGATCCAGAACCAACCGACGTCAGTCCGACCACGAGACCGCCGACGACGCCGATGAGCAGCGTCGGCACCGGCCGTACGGTGATCTGCGGCCGCGCCGCTGCCTTGCCGCGTACTTGGCGTTCTCGCAGTGCGCTGTACGCCTTCGCCGCGATGCCGCTGGCCGCGAGCAGCAGTGCCACGCCGAGCGCGATGCGCACGCCCTCCTGTACCTGCTCACCGTGCCCGAACACCCGGATCAGCAGCGCGCCGGCGAACGCCGCCGGCGTCGAGCCGATCACCAGCCACTTGACCAGCTGCAGGTTGACCGTCTTGCGGCGCAGGTGGACGAGGCCGCCGAACGGTTTCATGAACACCGACGCGACCAGGTCGCTGGACACCGCGGCGAGCGGCTGGATGCCGAACAGCAGCACCAGCATCGGCGTCATCAGCGCGCCGCCGCCCATCCCGGTGAGGCCGACGATCGTACCGACGACGAAGCTGCCGAGCGCGAGCGTGACGCTCATCGGGTGATCGCTCCCGCGTTGTCAGTGTCTGGTTCAGCCATAGCTCCATCAGACACTGACAACTCGCTGGAGGCGCGCAGCCAGCCGTGCGCCTCCAGGTAGCCGATGATCGTACGAACCGACTCCTCGATGGGCAGCTCGCCTGTGTCGATGGTGACCTCGGCGTTCACCGGTGTCTCGTACGGGTCGCTGATACCGGTGAACTCCTGGATCAGGCCCGCGCGTGCCTTGGCGTACAGGCCCTTGCGGTCGCGCTGCTCGCACACCTCCAACGGCGTCGCGACGTGCACGAGTACGAACCCGGCACCGTACGCGGTGACCATCGCGCGCACGGCGTCGCGGGTCGCGGCGTACGGGGCGATCGGCGCGCAGACCGCCAGGCCGCCGTGCCGCGCGACCTCGGCGGCGACGTAGCCGATACGCAGGATGTTGCGGTCCCGGTCCTCGCGGGAGAAGCCGAGCCCCGCGGAGAGCATGCGGCGCACGACGTCGCCGTCCAGCAGGGTCACGGTACGGTCCGCCCGCTCAGCGAGCGCGTCGTGCAACGCCCGCGCGATCGTCGACTTGCCGGAGCCGGACAGACCGGTGAAGAAGATCGCGCAGCCCCGCTCGGGAAGCGGTGGTCGCGCGCGACGCAGCTCGGCCGCCACACCACGCGGGGTGAACCACTCCGGCAGCGGCCGGCCCGCGGCGAGCAGTTCGTCCACGTCGGCGTCGGAGAGGCCCGTACGCCCGTCTGCGACCTCGGTACGAGGCCGCCAGCACGCGGCGACCTCGTCGTACGCCATCGGTTCCGGCGCGATGACCGGGATCGGCGCGGCGTCGCCCACCTCGGCGGTGCCGAGGAGCGCGGTGGCGCCGTACGCACGCGCCACGCAGCCGGTGAGGAGCGCGTCATCCGCGGGGTCATCGCGGGCGGCGAGGCGTACCGCGACGACGACCGCGTCGGGAAGCTCGTCGCGAGCGGCGAGCGCCAGCCGGACCAGCGACTCCGGCGGCAACGCGCGGTCTCCGGCCGTCGGTACGAGTAGCAGCGGCCGCGCGTCCCGCGACTCGCACGCGCGGCTGAGGGCGGCGAGCAGGTCGCGGTGCGACGGGTGGTCCACGAGCATCGCGACCGCGGGCCGGCCGGCGAGCTCGGCGCGTACGTCCGCGGGTGTCCGGTGGAACCGGGCGAACACGCCGGTGACCGCCGACTGCAGCGGGCGTACGGGCCCGGCGAGGCGCCCGACCTCGCCCTCGGCCCACTGGTCGCGGACCTCCAACTGCGCGATCGGAGCGCCCTCCTGGTCTTCGACGATCACGTGGTCGCCGACGCCGGCCTGCAAGGTGGTGGCCGGGGCGGCGTCGAAGGTGACCGGCACCGGCCACGGCGTTCCGTCGGCCAGCCGACCGGTCGCGCGCACGGCGTCCACGTCGGCCCGGTCCAGGAAGCCTGGGAGGGGCGTGAATGCGTCCGCAAGCATCAGCTCGGTATCGGCGAGCGTGCGCGGCGCCGGGGCGTAGCGGTGCTCCGGTGTCGCTGCCTCGCCTGGCTCCTGCGCCGGTCGCATCATCTCCCCTGCGTGTCTCGGGTTGGTTGCGTCTGTGGGTTGCTTCTCGCACGGACCCTTGCCAGCGTACGGTGTGTGACCTGGCGGGGCGGGGCCGTACCCGACTCTCGTGCCGCTCGAAAGGAAGCCGTGCCAACCGTAGCCGTTCTCGTCCCGGCGATCTGCATCGCGCTCGTCCTGGCGATCGGGGCACTCGCCGGCCGCCCGCGTTCCGCCGCGCGCCCCCGCGCGACGAGCCGCATCCGCCTCGGCGAGATGCGCGCCGCGATGGGCAGGGCGATCCGGCCGTTCGGTGCGTTCGTGATCCTCGTCGCCGCCGTGCTCACGCTGGTGACCGGGGTGCTGTGGGCGATCGGGCTCGGCGTGCGCCAGCTCGGCTCGGTCGACGCGTTGCTCTTCGACTGGCTCCAAGCCGGGCGCGGCGGTCCGTTCAGCGCGCTCGCCCCCATCGGCGACACGTACGCCTGCCTGATCGCCGGTGCCGTCGTCGCGATCGTGTACGCGCTCCTTGCCCAGCGGCGCCGGTGGGCCGGCGCGGTGGCGATCGCGGCCGCGCTCGTGCTGCAGCACTACCTGCACGTGGTGCTGGCCGCGGTTGTCGACCGTGCCCCGCCGCAGGGCAGCACCGGGACGTACCCGGCGGCCGGTGCGGCGCGCGCCGTCGTCGTCTACGGCACGTGCGCCTTCGCCCTGCTACGGCTGTTGCCCCTGTCCCGCCGGCGCGCGGCCGTGCTGGGGACGCTCGTCGCGCTGGTCGCCTTCATCGCGGGCTGGTCGCAGTTCGCCACCCGGCTGCAGTGGGGGACCGATGTGCTGGCCGGCTGGCTCGCCGGCGTGCTGCTGCTCCTCGGCCTGCTGTACGCGTCGTCAGGCATCGTCACCGGCCGCCGCGTACCGGGACGTAGCGGCAGGAGGCGCTCCGGCGGCCGTCGGGCCGAACACGCCGAGACCGGCAGCGCCCCCGTCCCGTAGCGGTTGCGCGGGGCCGGCGCCGTCCGGGTACCCGACCCCCACACCCGAGCTACCGGTCAGTGCCGTGCAGCGGGTTGCGCTCCTCGCCCCGCCGGTGGAAGAACGCGCTGAACGCACCGGCCATGCCGGCCACCACGGCGATCGCGTACGCGTCGATGAGCACGGCCACGACCTGCCCCAACCCGGTGACCGGGTTCGGCAGCGACGACGAGATCGTGGTCAGCTGCGACGACGTCCAGAACACCGCGTCACCGAAGCTGTGCAGCCCTGTCGACGGTGCGTCCCGCTCGGCAAGGAACATGACGACGCTACCCGCCGCGTCGACCAGTAGCGTGACGACCAGCGCGGTCCACAGCCGGTTACGCAGGTGCAGGTGTGTCGGGCTGGTGGCTCGCACAACGTCCCACACCTCTTGGGTCAGCCGCCTGCCATTGCGATTCGACATCATGACGGACCAGTCTGCGACGTCGGCTTCATCCAGACGCGGCGAGATCCGCCTCCATGAGTAGCACTTCGTTCTAAACGATGCTGGCGTCGACGGTGCGGGTGAGCAGGCCGGTGAGGCCGACGATGCCGGCGCGGCCGGCGAGCGCGCTGGGCGCGATGGTGAGCGTACGGGAGGCGAGCGGCAGCACCCGCTGGTAGACGCGCTCGCGCACGCCGGCCATCAGCTGGTCGCGCGTCTCGGCCTCGGCGAACTGCCCGCCGAGCACGACGACGTCGGGGTTGACGAGGCCGACCGCCGTGGCGATCGCGTCGCCGATCCGCCGCCCAGCCTGCCGGGTGAGGCCGATCGCGACCGGGTCCCCGCTTCGCACGAGGGCGGTGACGTCCTCGACGTCGTGCACGTCGTAGCCCTCGGCGCGCAGGTCCCGCGCGATCGCCCAGCCGCCCGCGTACGCCTCCACGCAGCCGACGTTGCCGCACTGGCAGCGCGGCGCCCCGTCGGCGACGAGGCCGTCGACGGCGGAGACGAGGGTGTGGCCGACGTCGCCCGCCGCTCCCTGCGCGCCGCGCACCAGCTCGCCGTGGAAGACGATCGCTCCGCCGACACCCGTACCGGCCTTCACCATGAACAGCATCGGCGAGCCCGGGTACGTCTCGAGGTACTCCCCGTACGCCATCGCGTTCACGTCGTTGTCGACGAGAACCGAGCAGTCGAAGTCTGCGAAGGCGCCCGGCACGTCGTGGTCGTCCCAACCGGTCATGATCGGTGGGCTGATCGGCCGCCCGGTAGCGAACTCGACGGGGCCGGGGACGCTGATGCCGACGCCGACGACGTCGCCGCGCTCGTGGCCGCCCCGGGCGAGCAGCTCGTCGAAGCGGGACCGCACGGCGCCGAGCACGACGTCCGGCCCGTTCTGCACGTCCAGCCGCTCGTGTACGTCGTCGTGGATGTCGCCCGCCAGGTCGGCGAGCCCGGCGCGGAACCCCGAGCCGCCGATGTCCGCGGCCAGCAGGAGGCCGCCGCGCGGGTTGAGCGCGAACACCTCCGCGGGGCGCCCGCCGGTGGACGCCGCCGTGCCCAGCGAGACAAGCACGCCGCGGCCGATCAGCGCGTCCAACCGCTCGGTGACCGCGCTGCGCGAGGTCCTCAACGCTGTCGCGAGCTGACCCTTCGAGGCAGTGCCGCGCTGGCGCAGCAGCCGGAGGAGTCCCTCGTCGCTCACACGACCTCCCTAGTTATGGCTCAAGAAGTCATAAGCTTACGACTCTTGTGTCGAATACAGGAAGATGTAACTATGAGCCGAATCAAATAGGGGTGAACGGAGGCGACCATGAGGCGGTCGTGGCTGCTGGCCGGCGTGCTGGCAGGGGGCCTGGTCCTCGCCGCGTGCGGAGGCGGCGGCAGCGGGTCCGGCGGTTCCGGTGGGGGCGGTGAGGTACGCGTCGCGGCGGTGATCAAGGGCCTGGACAACCCCTTCTTCGCGGCGATGCAGAAGGGCATCACCGCGTCGGCGAAGCAGCACGGCGTGGACGCGACCATCCAGGCCGCCAACGACATCACCGACACGACCGGGCAGGCCGACAAGCTGAACGCGCTCGCGCAGCAGGACTTCGACTGCTACATCGTCAACCCGATCAGCGGGTCGAACCTGGTGAGCCCGCTCGCGCGCGTGGCCGCCAAGCACAAGCCGATCGTCAACATCGACCTGCCGCTGGACGAGAAGGCGGCCGAGGCGGCCGACGTCGAGCCGGTCACCTACGTCGGCACCGACAACGAGCACCAGGCGGGGATCGCCGGCAAGCAGATGGTGCAGCTGTTGAAGCCGCACGCGAAGGTCGCGCGGATCGGCGGGATCGCCGGTGACGTCACGAGCCAGCAGCGCCTCGAGGGCTTCGCCCACGCGGTCGAGGGCGAGCTCGACATCGTCCAGACCACGAACGCCGACTGGGTGCGCGAGAATGCGTACACGGCGGCGAAGACGATCCTTCGCGCGCACCCTGACCTGTCCGGCTTCTTCGTCGCCAACGACGACATGGGGCTCGGCGTCGTACGCGCCGTCCAGCAGGCCGGCAAGGCTGACCAGGTACGTGTAATCAGCGGCGACGGCATCAAGCCCGCGCTGCGGTCGGTGCAGAAGGGCGAGCTCACCGCGACCGTCTCGCAGTACCCGTACGTGATCGGCAAGATGGGCCTCGAGGCGTGCCTCGCGGCCAACGCCGGCAAGACGATGCCGGATGACGTGGACGCCCCGGTCGCGCTGGTGACGAAGCAGAACGTCGCCAAGGCGCGGGAGAACTTCCCCAAGCCGTTCAGCGAATACGACGACCCGTTCGTCAAGTTGGTGAAATGACGGCGGTCGCGTTCCCGCAGCGGGTCCGGCGGATCGAGTTCTGGGCCGACTGGGCAGCGGCGGTCGGGCTCGTCGCGCTCGTCCTCGTCTTCGCGGTCATCGACCCGACCTTCCGTACGCTCGGCAACGTCCAGGCGGTCCTGTTCGCGGCGGCGGTGCCGATCACCCTGACCGTCGGGCAGGCCTTCGTGGTCGCGACCGCCGGTATCGACCTCTCGGTGGCCTCGTCGATGACGCTCGGCGCGGTCGTTGCCGGGCAGGCGTACGCGGCCGGGTTGCCGATCGGCGTCGACATCGTCCTCGCCATCGCGGCGTCGACGGCCGTCGGCGTCGTCAACGGGTTCGTCGTCGCCTGGGGCCGGATCACCGACTTCGTCGTGACCCTCGGCGCGCTCTCGGGCGCGTCCGGCCTCGCGCTCGTCCTGTCCGACGGCAAGCCCGTGACGATGCCCGTGCCGTTCCTGCTGGAGCTGTCGACCGGCTCGGTGGGTCCGTTCGGCTACTCGGTGCTCGTGGCGCTCGCCATCGCCGTCGTCGCGCACATCGTCTTGTTCCACCGGCCGTTCGGGGTGCACCTGCTCGCCACGGGAGGTGGCAAGGAGAGCGCGCGTGCGATGGGTGTCAATGTGCGCCGGGTCAAGCTCGCCGCGTACGTCATCTCCGGCCTCCTCGCCGGTATCGCCTCGATCCTGCTCGTCGCGCGGATCGGCGCGGCGGAGCCGGCGGCGAACCTGAAGCTGCTGCTCAACTCGGTCGCCGCGGTCGTGCTCGGCGGTGTCAGCCTGCTGGGCGGCCGCGCAACGATCCTCGGCCCGGTGCTCGGCGCGATCCTGCTCACCGTCTTGGTCAACGGACTGACGCTGCTCGGAGTCTCGCAGTTCTACCAGCCCGTCGCGGTCGGCGTGATCGTCGTGGCCGCCGCGCTGTTCATGAGGTACCAGAAGTGACCGCCGAGACCGCCGCGCTCGAGGTACGCCACCTGTCCAAGGCGTTCGGCAACGTGCGCGCGTTGAAGGACGTGAGCCTCGCCGTCGGCGCCGGGCGGATCACCGCGCTCGTCGGCGACAACGGCGCGGGCAAGTCCACCCTCGTACGGTGCCTGGCCGGCGTGCACGAGCCCGATGCGGGCCAGATGGTGCAGGACGGTCGGGAGGTACGGTTCGCGAGCCCGGAGGCCGCACGCAGCGCGGGCATCGAGACCGTGCACCAGAACCTCGCGCTCGTGGAGGACCTCACTGTCGTGCAGAACCTGTTCCTCGGCCGGGAGACCCGTGCCGTGCTGGGGTTCCTCGACCGTCGCCGCATGCGAGCCAGCGCGGCGGGGATGCTGGAGCGCCTGGCGGTCAACGTGCCGTCGGCCGACGCGCCGGTCCGCCGGCTGTCCGGTGGGCAGCGGCAGGCGGTCGCGATCTGCCGCGCGGTCGGCTGGGGTTCGCGGCTCGTCATCATGGACGAGCCGACTGCCGCGCTCGGGGTGCAGGAGACCCAGCGGGTGGAGGAGTTGATCTGCCGGCTCCGCGACGACGGCGTGACCGTCGTCCTCGTGACGCACGACTTCGACCAGGTCCTGCGGCTCTCCGACTCGGTGTGGGTGATGCGCGCCGGTGAGGTCGCCGGCCGCCGCGAGACGCGGGACACGGCAGGTGAGGAACTGGTGGCGCTCGTCACCGGGGCGGTGTCGGATCGGGAAGGTGCGTAGGTGAACACGCTCGGGTTGCACGGCATGGTGTGGGTCGGTGGTTGGAGCGAGCGCGAGGCGCGCGAGGCGATCGCGCGTACGGCGGAGGCGGGCTTCGACCTCATCGAGCTGCCCGCGCTCGACCCCGCCTCGTTCGACGTGGACCTGACCGCGCGGCTGCTGGAGGAGCACGGCCTGCGCGCGGTCGCGTCCCTCGGGCTCACCGACGACACCGACGTGTCGAGCACCGACCCCGACGCCGTCGCGCGCGGACGTGCGGTGCTCGGCGACGCGCTCGCGCTCGTCCGCGACCTCGGCGGCGACTATCTCGGTGGGGTCGTGTACTCCAAGCTCGGTCGCTACACCGAGCCGGCCTCGCCGCAAGCCGTGGAGAACTCGCGTGCGAGCGTGGCGTGGCTCGCCGAGCAGGCACGGCGCTCGGGCATCACCATCGGGCTCGAGGTCGTCAACCGGTACGAGAGCAACGTGCTCAACACCCACGACGACGCCCTGGCGTTCATCACGGACACCGGCGCCGACAACGTCGTGGTGCACCTCGACACGTACCACATGAACATCGAGGAGCCCGACTTCCACTCCCCGCTGCGTGGCTGCGGGTCCAAGCTGGGCTACCTGCACGTCGGGGAGAGCCACCGCGGCGCGCTCGGCACCGGCACGATCGACTGGGACGAGCTGTTCACCGCCGTCCACGATGTCGGGTACGACGGCACGATCACGTTCGAGAGCTTTTCGTCCGCGGTCGTGCACCCGAGCCTGTCGTCCACGCTCGCCATCTGGCGCAACACCTGGACCGACGGCGCGGCACTGGCCCGCAACGCGCATGACTTCTTGATGAAGGGGCTCGGTGACTCCCGTCAGCCTGGGCATTGACCTGGGAACGAGCGCGGTGAAGGCCGTCCGCGTCGACGAGGACGGCCGTACCGTCGCGTCGGCCCGCCGCGGCTACGAGGTGCGTTCGCCGCATCCTGGCTGGGCGCAGACGCCGGTGTCCGACTGGCTCGACGCCGCGGTCGCGGCGGTCGCGGACGCGTGCGGGCAGGCAACGTCGGCGGAGGTCGTCGCGGTCGGCATCGACGGCCAGATGCATGGCTTGGTCGCCGTCGACGCCGAGGGTGTGGCCGTACGTGACGCGATGCTGTGGCCCGACGCCCGCGCCGGGGAGCAGCTGCGGCACTGGCGAGGCCTGCCCGACGACGTGCACGCGCGGCTGGCCAACCCGCTCGCGCCCGGCATGAGCGGGCCGATGCTGCGTTGGCTACGCGATGCCGAGCCGGAGGCGTACGCGCGCACGCGGCGGGTGCTGTCGCCGAAGGACTGGCTGCGCGACCAGCTGGTGCCTGCCGGCGGTACCGACCCGACCGACGCCTCCGCGACGCTGCTCTGGGACGTGGTTGCCGACGCCTGGTCGGATGCCGTTGTGCGTGGCGTGGGGCTCGACCCGGCGCTGCTGCCGCCGCCGCGCGAGCCGGACACCGTCGCCGGGGTGCTCGACCGTACGGCTGCCGCGCGCTGGGGACTGCCGGACGGCGTGCCGGTGGCCGTCGGCTGCAGCGACGTCGCCGCGACGCTGCTCGGCCTCGACGCTGGCCCGGCGGAGCTCGTGCTGGTGGTCGGCACCGGCGCCCAGGCCATCTCGCCGGTGGCTCGGGTTGCACCCGATCCAGCGCCGCGCTGGCACGCGTACCGCGCCGTCGACGGCTGGTACGCGATGGCGGCCGTGCAGAACGCCGGCCTCGCGCTCGACTGGGCCGTGCGGGCGCTCGGTGCGACGTGGGACGAGCTGTACGCCGCGATCCCGGCGGACCCGCACGACGTGCGCGACGGGCCGCTGTTCGTCCCGTACCTCGGCGGGGAGCGCGAGCCGCCGACGGCGGCGGGCACGGGCGCGTGGCGCGATCTGGGGCTGCACACGACCCGCGCGGACCTGCTGCGCGCGGTCGCCGAGGGCGTGACGTTCGGTATCCGGCGCGCGGTGGAGATGCTGGACCAGGGAAGCGATCCGGTCGCGGTGGTCGGTGGCGGTGTGCGGCGCGCGGAGTTCCGGCAGCTGCTCGCCGATGTGCTCGCCCGTCCGGTGCGCCGGGTGGACGTGGACGACGCGACCGCGGCCGGTGCCGCGCTGCTCGGCTGGCGCGCCGGGCATGGTCGCGCCGTTCCGGCCCGTGCGCCGCGGGGTGAGCCGCTGCCGCCCGGCCCGACGAGCGATGCGTGCCAGGAGCGCTACGCCGCGTACCTGCAGGCGGTCACCGTCTAGCGCAACAGCAGTTACGACGCGGCCGGCGGCTCGTCCTCACTTGCGGCCTCGTCGCTGCCGGCGTCGCCGGTGCGGTGGCGGTTGAGCATGGCGGTCAGCTCGGCGATCTCGGCGTCGATCTGGGCGAGCGCGCCCGCGACCTCGCCCTGTCCGGCTGCGGCGCCCTGCTGCTCGTCGGGGCTCTCTTCTGTCACCGCGTCCTCCGGCGGATGTGCTCGTCCCATTCGATTACGCTGTGTAGCGTACCCATTACTCTCAGTCGGCGACCCTCGACTCGCCGACCGGCACGGCAGGCTACCGCGTACAGGTGACCACGGGTCGCTGCGGCGCGCCGGGCCGTCGGCTGTCCACGCTAGTGTTGAGGCGTTCCCGGTATCCGGTGCGGATGCCGGGCCATTCGTGCTGCCAAGGAGCAAAGCTGAGCCTGCAAGGACTTTCCGACGCGGTCGTCCGCGACGCCGGACTCGAGACGGTCGTGCAGGCCGCCCGAGCCGGTGACCGCCCCCTTCACGACATCACCGCACCGGCTGCCGTCGACCCGTTCGCCATCGCGGCGGTCGCCGCACACGCGCACCGGCCGGTGCTGGCCGTCACCGCGACCGCGCGCGAGGCCGACGACCTCATCGCGGCTCTGGGGAGCCTGCTCGACCCGCACGCGGTCGCGGGCTTTCCCGCCTGGGAGACACTGCCGCACGAGCGGCTCAGCCCGCGCAGCGACACGGTAGGAGAGCGGCTCGCCACGCTGCGCCGGCTGCGTCACCCGGATCCCGCGACCCCGGACTCCGGTGCGCTCTCGGTGGTGGTCACGCCCGCGCGCAGCCTGCTGCAGCCCATCGTCGCCGGGCTGGCCGACCTGGAGCCCGTCGCGGTCGGCGTGGGCGACGACATCGCGCTCGAGGACCTGGTCGAGGGGCTCGCCGCCGCCGCGTACACCCGCGCCGATCTCGTCCAGAAGCGCGGCGACTTCGCCGTCCGCGGCGGGATCGTCGACGTGTTCCCGCCGACCGAGGAACACCCGCTCCGCCTGGAGTTCTTCGGCGACACGATCGACGAGATCCGCTACTTCGGTGTCAGCGACCAGCGCACCATCCCCACCGAGGAGGCGCCCGCGGCACAGCCGCGGCTGTGGGCACCGCCGTGCCGCGAGCTGCTGCTGACCGCGGACGTACGCGAGCGCGCCCGCACGCTCGCCAAGGAGTACCCGGAGCTGTCCGACGTGCTCGACCAGCTCGCCGAGGGGATCGCCGTCGAGGGCATGGAGTCCCTCGCACCCGCACTCGTCGACGACATGGTCCTGCTGCTCGACGAGCTGCCCGCCGGCACGCACGTCATGGTGTGCGACCCCGAGCGGGTACGGGCGCGGGCGCACGACCTGGTCCGTACGAGCGAGGAGTTCCTGCACGCGTCGTGGGCCGCCGCCGCGGGCGGCGGCAGCGCGCCGATCGACCTGGGCGCGGCGTCGCTGCGCGACCTCGCCGACGTGCGCTCGCACGCGCTCGGCCTCGGCGTCCCGTGGTGGACCGTCACCCCGTTCGCGTCCGGCCCGGACGACTTGTCAGTGCCTGATGGAGCTATAGGTCAACCAGACACTGACAACCTGCGGGAACCGGCGGAGACGGTGACGGTCGACGCGCGGCCGGTGGACTCCTACCGCGGTGACACCGAACGCGCGCTCGCCGCCGTACGCGACTGGCTGGCCGGCGGCTACCGGGTCGTGCTCGTCACCGAGGGCCACGGGCCGGCCGAGCGCCTCACCGAGATGCTGAGCGACGGCGGGATCGGTGCGCGGTACGTGCCCGAGCTCGCCGAGCCGCCCGGGACCGACGTGGCGTACGTCAGCACCGGCGGCCTCGTGCACGGATTCCTCGCCGAGACCGCCAAGCTCGTCGTGCTGACCGAGGCCGATCTCGCCGGCCAGCGCAGCTCGACCAGGGACATGCGCAAGCTGCCGAGCAGGCGGCGCAAGGGCATCGACCCGCTGCAGCTCACCGCCGGCGACTACGTCGTGCACGAGCAGCACGGCGTCGGCAGGTACGTCGAGCTGGTCTCCCGCGCCGTGCAGGGCGCCACGCGCGAGTACGTCGTCATCGAGTACGCGTCCGCCCGTCGCGGCCAGCCCGGTGACCGGCTGTACGTGCCGACCGACCAGCTCGACCAGGTCACCAGGTACGTCGGCGGCGAGTCGCCGACGCTCAACAAGCTCGGTGGGTCGGACTGGGCGCGTACCAAGGGCCGTGCCCGCAAGGCCGTACGCGAGATCGCGGGCGAGCTGATCCGGTTGTACAGCGCCCGGCAGGCGACCAAGGGCCACGCATACGCCCCGGACACGCCGTGGCAGCGCGAGCTCGAGGACGCCTTCCCGTACGTCGAGACGCCCGACCAGCTCTCCGCGATCGACGAGGCGAAGCGCGACATGGAGCGTGCCACGCCGATGGACCGGCTCATCTCCGGCGACGTCGGCTATGGCAAGACCGAGATCGCGGTGCGGGCGGCGTTCAAGGCCGTGCAGGAGGGCAAGCAGGTCGCCATCCTCTGCCCGACGACGCTGCTCGTGCAGCAGCACACCTCGACGTTCGCCGAGCGGTTCGCTCCGTTCCCCGTCACCGTGCGCGCGCTGTCCCGGTTCAACACCCCCAAGGAGCACCAGGAAGTGCTCTCCGGCGCGGCCGACGGCACCATCGACGTCGTCATCGGTACGCACCGGCTGCTGTCCTCCGAGGTCCGTTTCAAGAATCTGGGCCTGATCGTCGTCGACGAGGAGCAGCGGTTCGGCGTCGAGCACAAGGAGTTTCTCAAGCGCCTGCGCACCGAGGTCGACGTGCTCGCCATGTCGGCCACGCCGATCCCGCGCACGTTGGAGATGGGCCTGACCGGCATCCGCGAGATGTCGGTGATCCAGACACCGCCGGAGGAACGCCATCCGGTGCTCACGTTCGTCGGCGCGTACGACGAGCGCCAGGTCACCGCCGCGATCCGCCGCGAGCTGCTGCGCGACGGCCAGGTCTTCCTCGTGCACAACCGCGTACGGTCGATCGACAAGCTCGCGGCACACGTGCGCGAGCTGGTGCCCGAGGCGCGGATCGCCGTCGCGCACGGGCAGATGAGCGAGGACAAGCTGGAGAAGGTGATGGTCGGCTTCTGGGAGAAGGAGTTCGACGTCCTCGTCTGCACCACGATCGTGGAGAGCGGTCTCGATATCGCCAACGCCAACACCCTCATCGTCGACCGTCCGGACATCCTCGGACTTGGCCAGCTGCACCAGCTGCGCGGCCGGGTCGGCCGCGGCAAGGAGCGCGGCTACGCGTACTTCCTGTTCCCACCCGAGAAACCGCTCACCGAGTCGGCGTACGAGCGGCTGCAGACGATCGCGCAGCACTCCGAGCTGGGCTCGGGCACGTACGTCGCGATGAAGGACCTCGAGATCCGCGGCTCCGGCAACCTGCTCGGCGACGAGCAGTCCGGCCACATCGCAGGCGTCGGGTTCGACCTGTACGTACGGCTCGTCGGCGAGGCGGTCGCGGAGTACCGCGGTGAGCAGACCGAGGAGCCCGCCGACGTGCGGGTCGAGCTGCCGCTGGACGCGCACATCCCGCACGACTACGTGCCGAGCGAGCGGCTGCGGTTCGAGGCGTACCAACGGATCGCCCAAGCCGACTCCGAGGAGCAGATCACGGCTGTGCGAGACGAGCTGGTCGACAGGTACGGGCCACCGCCGACGGCGGTCGAGACCCTGCTCGACGTCGCGCGCTTCCGGTCGTACGCCCGTAGTCTCGCCATCACCGACGTGACGTTGCAGGGCCAGCAGGTGCGGTTCGCGCCGCTGGAGCTCCGCGAGTCGCAGGCGATGCGGCTGCGCCGGCTCTACCCGCGCAGCGTGGTGAAGGAACCCGTACGCACGGTGCTCGTGCCGCGGCCGAAGGGCGAGGGATTCGGCGCGCAACCGCTGCGCAACCGCGACCTGCTCGCCTGGTGCCGCGGTGTGCTCGACGCGATCACGGAATTGCCGGCCCCGACCGGCTGATGAACGTGTCAGTAGCCGGCGCCCCGCGACTGGCTCACGCGCGGGTCCGAAGTAGAGTCCACCGTGTCTTTCACGAACCGGAGGTGACGGTGCGGTTTCCCGTGCGTGTACTGGTGGGCCTGCTGGTGCTCGCCGGACTGGTCGGCACGTCAGCGTGCGGCACGTTCACCATGGGCGCCGCCGCGATCGTGGGCGGCCAGCGTATCGATGTCGACTCGGTCGACCAGACCGCGCAGAAGGTCGTACGCATCGACCCGACCGCGCAGCAGAAGACGAACGTCATCGCGGGCATCGTCTCGATGCGCGTCCTCGACCTGCTGCTCGTGGAGCTCGCGCACCGGGAGGGCGTCAGCTGGACCCGTGGCGACGTCGACTCCGCGATCGACAAGGCGACCCGCGGCCAGGGCGTCCAGTCCGGCGAGGTGTACACCATCGGGCTCATCAACCAGACCAAGGTGGAAGTGCCCGCAAACGCGGCGAAGGACTACGGCCGCGACCTGTACATCATCAGCGTCCTCATCCAGCGCTACGGTGGGGCGTCCAGCCCGAAGGCACAGCAGAAGCTCGTCAACGAGCTGACCGCTGTCGCCGACGACGTGGGCGTGCGGGTCAACCCCAGGTACGGCAGCTTCGACCCGAAGAACCTCACCCTCCGCACTGACAAGAACGCGCTCTGGACGCCGGCGAAGGGCGCGGCCACCGGGCCCTGACCATGAGCGAGCTGACGAGCCAGTCCGGCGAGCCCGGCGCGCGGTTGCTCGACCTCGTACAGGTAATGGACCGCCTGTACTCACCCGGCGGCTGCCCGTGGGACCGGGCGCAGACCCACGAGTCACTCGTGCGCTACCTGCTCGAGGAGGCGTACGAGCTCGCGGAGGCGATCGAGACCGGGGACCGGGCCGCATTGCGCGAGGAACTCGGTGACGTGCTCATGCAGGTGGTGTTCCACGCCCGGATCGCCGCCGAGGACGCCACCGACCCGTGGGGCATCGACGAGGTCGCCGGCGACATCGCCGACAAGCTGGTGCGCCGCCATCCGCACGTGTTCGGGGACGAGCAGGCGCCGGAGGGCGAGCGGGCCCAGGTCCGGTGGGACGCGCTGAAGGCCGCGGAGAAGGAGCGCACGTCGGTGGTCGAGGGTGTGCCTCTCGCGCAGCCGGCGCTCGCGCTCGCCGGCAAGCTGCTCGGCCGCGCCGAGCGTGCCGGGCTCGACGTCGCCGTCCCCGCCGCTCCCGTCGGCCCGCAGGGCGAGGGCGTGGACGCCGACCAGGTCGGCGCGCTGCTGTTCGCCGCCGCTGCGCGGGCGCACCGCGCCGGTATCGACCCCGAGCAGGCCCTGCGCTCCGCGGCGCGCGCGTACCGCGATCGTGTCCTGCAGGCCGAGACCACGCAGTAAGCGCAATCCGGTCACCAGCCGCGAACGGGTGTACGTTCCCGAGAGGTCAGCTACGAAAGGACGGGGTGAGCGTGATGCAGGTAGGGGCGAACATCGACGAGTGGCGGGGCAAGGACGTCTACCTCAAGGATGGTGAGAAGCTCGGCAAGCTCGAAGAGGTGTACTACGACGCCGAGACCGACGAGTCGCTCTTCTTGTCGGTGAAGGCAGGGCGGCTCTCCAACAAGCACCTGCTCGTATCGTTGCGTGGCGTCGCCGCATCGCCCGACCACCTCGCGATGGCCTGGAGCAGGGACGACCTGGAGGGCGCCCCTACGACCAAGCCCGGCGAGGGCCTGGACCCGGACGAGGAGGAGCGCGTCTTCCGGCACTACGGGATGGACTACCAGCGTCCTGGTACGGAGAGCGGGCGTCGGCTCGTCCGCCGCTAGCTTTACCGGTGATCATGAAACATGTTCGTAGCTATTGCTACGACGACCTTTCATGATCACCGGGTTGGGCAGCTGGCCTCGGCGTGCGTCCACCACCGCGGACGGACCGGCCGGTACGCTCGTACTGCTCGCCTTCCCCGATGCGTAAGAGGAGCACCCGTGGCGTCGATCGATGCGGTGTTCGGCCGCGAGATCCTGGACTCGAGGGGCAACCCGACCGTCGAGGTCGAGATCGCGCTCGATGACGGCTCGATCGCCACGGCCGCCGTACCCAGCGGCGCGTCCACCGGCCAGTTCGAGGCGGTCGAGCTCCGCGACGGCGACGATCGGTACGGCGGCAAGGGCGTGGAAAAGGCCGTCCTCGCGGTACGCGACGAGATCGGGCCCGAGCTCGTCGGCTTCGACGCCGACGAGCAGCGGCTGATCGACCAGGCACTGATCGACCTCGATGGCACGCCGGACAAGTCCAGGCTCGGTGCCAACGCGATGCTCGGGGTGTCGCTCGCTGTCGCACGGGGGGCGGCGGAGTCGGCGAAGCTGCCGCTGTTCCGCTACATCGGCGGGCCGAACGCGCACCTGCTGCCCGTACCGATGCTCAACGTGTTGAACGGCGGGGCGCACGCGGACAGCAACGTCGCGGTGCAGGAGTTCATGATCTGCCCGGTGGGCGCCGACTCGTTCACCGAGGCGCTGCGGTACGGCGCCGAAACCTACCACGCGCTGAAGTCCGTGCTGAAGGCCGAGGGTCTCGCCACGGGCCTCGGCGACGAGGGCGGCTTCGCACCCAACCTGGAGAGCAACAGGGCAGCGCTCGACCTCATCGCTGCCGCCGTGGAGAAGGCAGGCTACGCGCTCGGCGACGACATCGTGTTCGCGCTCGATCCGGCCGCGACCGAGTTCTATGCCGATGGTGCGTACCAGTTCGAGGGCACCGCGCGCACCGCCGAGCAGATGACCGACTACTACCGCGAACTGATCGACAACTACCCGATCGTGTCGATCGAAGACCCGCTCGCCGAGGAGGACTGGGACGGCTGGCGGCAGCTGACGTCCGCGCTCGGCGACCGGGTGCAGCTCGTCGGCGACGACCTGTTCGTCACCAATCCCGAACGGGTACGGCGCGGCATCAGCGAGGGCGTCGCCAACGCCGTGCTGATCAAGGTCAACCAGATCGGCACGCTCACCGAGACGCTCGACACTGTCGCGCTCGCGACGAGCAACGGCTACCGGTGCAAGTTCAGCCACCGCTCGGGCGAGACCGAGGACACCACGCTCGCCGACCTCGTCGTCGCCGCGAACGCGGGCCAGCTCAAGTCGGGTGCCCCCGCGCGGAGCGAGCGCCTCGCCAAGTACAACCAGCTGCTGCGCATCGAGGGGATACTCGACGACGCCGCGCGGTACGCGGGATGGTCGGCGTTCCCGCGATCCGTCCGGAGCACGACGAGCACGTGAGTACGGAGCGGCGCGGCACGCGCGGCCCGAGTGATCCCGGGCGGCGCAAGCCCGGCGTGTCGCGCAGTGACCGGTCGACGCAGCGGCCCGAGACGCGGCGGCGTACGGCCGGTTCCGGTCGCAGCATCGTGGACGGGGCCAGCGAGCGCGCCGGCAAGAAGCGGGCCCCGGCGCTGCCGGAACGCGAGATCAGGCGCAGGTTCACCGGCCGCGCCGCGGTGCTCGCGGCGGTGCTCTGCCTGCTCGTGGTCGGGCTGGCGTACCCGCTGCGCGAGTACATCACCCAGCGGCAGCAGATCGCCGAGCTGGAGGCGAAGAAGCGGCAGCAGGAAAAGGACATCGGGAAGCTCCAGCGGCAGCAGCAGCGACTGCAGGACCCGGCGTACATCGAGCAGCAGGCGCGGCGCCGGCTGCACTACGCCAAGCCCGGCGAGATCACCTACGTGGTCATCGACGACGGCACCGGCGGCAGTGGCGGGGGGCCCGGCGGCTCGGCGGGCGGCCAGAGCTGGTACGAGCGGCTGTGGAGTTCGGTGCACGTCGCCGACCGCCCGGGCAAGTGAGCGGCCCGGAGCCGAGTGCCGCTGACCTGGCCACGGTCCGGCGGCAGCTGGGACGCCCGGCGCGCGCCGTACGCGCCGTTGCACACCGGTGCCCGTGCGGTCTGCCCGACGTCATCGAGACCAGCCCCCGGCTCGAGGACGGCACGCCGTTCCCGACGCTGTTCTACCTGACCTGCCCGCGAGCGTGCGCAGGCGTAGGGCGGCTCGAGGCCGGTGGCGCGATGCGCGAGATGAGTGCACGGCTCGCCGACGACCCCGATCTCGCGGCGCGGTACGCGTCCGCGCACGACGACTACCTCGCCCGGCGCGACGCGATCGACGTGCTGCCGAACCGCGACAGCGCGGGTGGCATGCCGAACCGGGTGAAGTGCCTGCACGCGTTGGCGGCGCACGCTCTCGCCGCCGGGGAGGGCGTCAACCCGTTCGGCGACGAGACCGTACGGCTAGCGGGCGCCTGGTGGGACCGCGGCCCGTGCATACACCCGAACCTGTCAGTGCCTGGTTGAGCCATAGCTCAACCAGGCACTGACAACTACCCAAACGGAGGACAGCAGTGAGTACGACGCGGGTCGCCGCGATCGACTGCGGCACGAACTCGATCCGGTTGCTGGCCGCCGACGTCGACCCGGTGGCGGGCACGCTCACCGAACTCGACCGCAGGATGGAGATCGTCCGGCTCGGGCAGGGCGTCGACCGCACCGGCCGCCTCGCGACCGACGCCCTGGACCGCACGCTCGCCGCGTGCGAGCGGTACGCCGGGGTCGTTCGCGACCTCGGCATCACCCGGGTGCGCATGGTCGCCACCAGCGCGACCCGCGACGCCGCCAACGCCAGCGAGTTCGTCCAGGGCGTGCACGGTGTCCTGGGCGTCGACCCGGAGGTCGTCGAGGGCGCGGAGGAGGCAGCCCTGTCGTACCTGGGCGCGACGCGTGAGCTTGCCGGCCGCGACGACCTGGCGTGGCCGTTCCTCGCGGTGGATATCGGCGGCGGCTCCACCGAGTTCGTCCGCGCGAGCGAGGGCGGCGCCGTGCGCGCCCGGTCGGTGGACGTGGGGTCGGTGCGCCTCACCGAACGGCACCTGGCGGACGACCCACCGCTGGCCGCGCAGGTCGAGTCCGCCAGCCGGGACATCGACGCCGCGATCGCGCTCGCCGACGAGGCGGTGGGGCTGAGCGACGCCGGCACCCTGCTGGGTCTCGCAGGTACGGTCACCACGCTCGGCGGCATCGCGCTGGACCTGCCCGCGTACGACTCCGCGCGCATCCACCACTCGCGGATGCCCGCCGCGCGGGTGCACGAGATCACCCGCGACCTGCTCCGCATGTCCCACGCGGAGCGCGCGGCGAACGCGGTCATCCACCCCGGCCGGGTGGACGTCATCGGAGCCGGCGCGCTCATCCTGGACCGGATCGTCTCGTACACCGGTGTGCCGGAGGTGCTGGTGAGCGAGCACGACATCCTGGACGGCATCGCCTGGTCGCTCGTTGACCAGGAACGTCGACACAATGTCGAGAGTGACATAACGCGTCCGTAACGGCGGCAGCGCCGACGCTGCCATTCGTGCAAAGGTGTCCTGCGTGCACGTACCACCCGGAAGCGGCTGGCCAGAGGACCCGGCCACCGCGCGTACCCCGGTCGCGGCCGATGCAGACGGCGTTGCCCACCTCGCGGATGCGGCCCGGTCGATCGGCCAGCTCGACGCGCGTGTCAGCGTGTGCCGCGCCTGCCCGCGGTTGGTCGAGTGGCGCGAGCAGGTCGCGCGGGAACGGCGCAGGGCGTACGCGGGAGAGACGTACTGGGGCCGGCCGGTGCCGAGCTTCGGCGACACCTCCCCCCGGGTTCTCGTCGTCGGGCTGGCGCCAGCGGCGCACGGCGCGAACCGCACCGGCCGGATGTTCACCGGCGACCGGAGCGGTGAGTGGCTGTTCCGCGCGCTGTACCGCGCCGGGCTCGCCACCGCCCCGGTGAGCACCGCGGCGGGTGACGGGTTGCAGCTGCCCGGCGCGCGCGTCGTCGCCCCCGTGCACTGCGCACCGCCCGCCAACAAGCCCACCCCCGACGAGCGGGACGCGTGCGAGCCGTGGCTGGTGCGCGAGATGCGGCTCGTACGCGGCTCGGTTCGCGTGGTCGTCGCGCTCGGGGCGTTCGCGTGGCAGGCCGCATGGCGTGGGCTACGGCTCGCCGAGTACCCGCTGCCGCCGCGGCGAGCGGCGTTCGGTCATGGCGCCGAGATGGCGCTGCCGGAGGGCCGGCTGCTGATCGGCTCTTACCACCCGAGCCAGCAGAACACGTTCACAGGCAAGCTCACCGAGACGATGTTCGACGCCGTGTTCACTCGGGCGGCCACCTTTGGTGGGGACGCGGTGTGAGCGGCGAGGGAGGCCCCCGCCGGCGGGACCGGCTGGACCTCCGCGCGCTGCTTGCCGCCCTCGGCGTCGCCGCTCTGGTCGCGCTCGTCGCGTACGCAGCGGGTGGCGGGTCCCCGATCACGTCGACGCGGCTGCCGCTCGTGCACGTCTCGCAGAGCCCGACTCCGTCGCTCTCCCTCACGGCCACGCCGGTCGACGGCGGCCGGTCGATGAGCGACTCCATTGCGATGGTGATCTTCGGCCTTATCGTCCTGGTCGTCGCGGTTCCCCTCATCTACGTGCTCGTCCGGCTGGTGCTGGTGCTGCTGGGCATCGTCAACCGCAACGACGTGATACGCGCACGCTGGGACGACGAGGACCTGCAGCTATCCGCCGGCGAACCGATCCCCGAGGCCGAGCGCGCCGAGCGACTGATCGCCGGTATCGACGCCGGGCTGGCCGACCTGGAGGCGGGCCGCGGTGCTCGCGTGGCTGTCATCGACTGCTGGGTGCGGCTCGAGCGCGCCGCCGCGGATGCAGGGGTCACCCGCCGCCCGGAGGAGACCGCGACCGATCTCGCGGTACGCATGCTCGCCGGTGAGCGGGTCCGCCGCCAGGCGCTCGACCGGCTGCTGGTGCTGTACCACCTGGCGAGGTACTCCCGGCACCCGATCACATCGGATGACGTGGACGCCGCTCGTTCGGTGCTGGCCGAGATCCGCCATGACCTTGCGTCCCAGCCCGTGGACACCGTATGAGGACCCAGCGGCGGTCCACCACTACGGTTCAGCGGGAGGTCCTGCTCGTCCTGGCGGGTGCGGCCGCCGGCACATTGCTGCTGTGGGCGGGGCACGCGACGCTCGCGTTCCGCGCCGTCTCGCTGCCGGCGGCGTTCGCGGTGTCGGCGCTCGGCGCGATCGGCTGGCGCTCGGCCGCCGCCGTCCGGCGCCGCGGCGGGTCACCGGCCGACCCGGTGGTGCACGTACCGAGGACCGCCACGTACAGCGGCGCCTTCGCCCGGATCGGCCACATCACCGGCCTGCTGGACTTCGTGCCGGCCGAGGCACGGCACTTCGAGTACGGCGTACGCCCACTGCTCGTCGAGCTGATCGACGACCGGTTGCGCCGGCATCACCGCATCGACCGCCGGGCCCAACCCGAGCGGGCCCGGCAGATCGTGGGAGAGGAACTGTGGACACTCGTCGAGGCGGAGCAGAGTCAGAGCCCGAGTTCGCGGCGGCTGCGCGGCTGGGTGGAGGAGATCGAGCGGCTGTGATGTCTGACGAGATGACGCCGGCGCGGGCGGGGGAGTACGCCAGCCAGGTGGTCTCCGCCGTGGAGCGAGCCGTGGTCGGCAAGCGGGACGCGGTCGAGCTCGTGCTGGCGGGCGTGCTCGCCGGTGGCCACGTGCTTCTCGAGGACCTGCCCGGGCTCGGCAAAACCCTCATCGCGCGCTCGTTCGCCCAGGTGCTGGGGCTGGACTTCCGCCGCGTGCAGTTCACCCCCGACCTGCTGCCCGCGGACATCACCGGCTCGTACGTCTTCGACCAGGGCACGTCCTCGTTCGACTTCCGGGCCGGCCCGGTGTTCACCAACGTCCTCCTGGCCGACGAGATCAACCGGACACCGCCGAAGACCCAGGCGGCGCTGCTCGAGGCCATGCAGGAGATGCAGGTGAGTGTCGAGGGCGACACCAGGCTGCTGGCGCCGCCGTTCCACGTGCTTGCGACGTCGAACCCGATCGAGTACGAGGGGACGTACCCGCTGCCCGAGGCGCAGCTCGACAGGTTCCTGCTGCGGGTCTCCATCGGCTACCCCGGGGCGGACGACGAGTGGGAGGTGCTGCGGCGGCGGATGGCGCGGCGGCGGGAGGCGCAGACCCTCGACGCGGTGGTCGACCGGGCGACGCTGCTCGCCATGCAGCAGGCGGTCGAGGCCGTCACGGTCGAGGACACCGTCGGGCAGTACATCGTCGCGCTCGTCACCGCGACCCGCGAGCATTCCCAGGTCCTTGTGGGCGCGTCGCCGCGTGGGGCGCTGGCGTTGCTCGCGTGCGCGCGTGCGGTGGCGCTGATGCGCGGGCGCGACTACGTCCTGCCCGAGGACGTGCAGCAGGTCGCCCCGGCGGCGCTCGCGCACCGGGTGACGATCAAGCCGGAGATGTGGCTGCGCCGGGTCACCGCGGAGGGCGTCATCGGTGAGGTCGCCGCGTTGGTCGCCGCCCCGATGACGGCGGCGGTGCCGCACGGCGCGGACTGGTCCGATGGCTGACCGCAACCTGTCAGTGCCCGGTCGACCTATGGCTCAACCAGGCACTGACAAGTCATCAGAACCGCCGCGCCGCGCCACGGCGACGTGGGCGTTCCGGCGTGCGGTCGGCGTGGTCGTGCTCGCGGTCGTCGGTGGGCTGGCGCTCGGCCGCCCGGACGTGGTGGTGATGGCCGCGCCCTTCGCGGTGTACGCGGCGCTCGCATGGGGACGCGCGGCCGCGCCGCGGCTGCGGGCGGCGATGGAGCTGGGCACGGACCGCACCTTCGAGGCCGAGACCGTCACCGCCCGCGTCGACCTGCGTTCCGACATCGACCTGGACGCGGTCACCTTCTCGGTCGGGCTGCCGTACGGCATCGAGCCCGTCGACCCGCGTACCCAGGTCGTCGCCGTGCGCGCCGGGGTGCCTCGGGAGCTCGAGATCCGCGTGCAGGCGGAGCGGTGGGGGCGCTGGAAGGTGGGCCCCACGCGGGTCACGACGTACGGGCCGCACCTCGGCAGCACCTCGTCCCCGCTCGACCTGGCCGTCGCCGACCTGGCGGTGATCGGGTCGCGGGAGGGCTTCCGTGCCGCCGAGCTGATGCCGCAGGCCCTCGCCACGGCGGGCAGCCATCGCTCGCGCCGGGTGGGCGACGGCCTGGAGTTCCATGCGGTACGCGAGTTCGCCTACGGCGACCGGTTGCGGCGGATCAACTGGCCGGTGAGCTCGCGCCTGGGCTCGCTGCACGTGAACGCGACCGTGACCGACCGGATGGCAGACGTCGTGATCCTCGTCGACTCGTCGTACGACGCGGGTCGATCCGTTGGCGTCTTCGGGCAGGCGAGCAGCCTGGACGTGACGGTACGCGCGGCCGGTGCGATCGCCGTGCACTACCTCGACTCCGGCGACATGGTCTCGCTCGTCGAGTTCGGCGAGCGCATCCGGCACGCGCACGACCTGCTCGGCCGATCCGGTGTGACCCGCGCCCTGGACTGGCTGCTCGGCGTCCGCGCCGGCACGGTCGGGTGGGAGGTGCAGGCGCGCCGCATCGGCCCGCAGCTGCTCCCCGCGCGAGCGCTCGCCGTCGTGCTGACCCCGCTGCTCGATCAGCGGTGCGTCGAGCTGCTCGCCGACCTGCGGCAGCGCGGCCAGGCGATCGTCGTGGTCGACACGCTCCCGGACGGTTGCCTGCCCCGCCCGGGACGCTTCGCCGAGGAGATCGCGCAGCGCATCTGGGTCATGGAGCGCGAGCGCACCGTCGCGTTGCTCGGCGAAGCCGGCGTACCCGTCGTCGGTTGGGCGGGCTCGGGCAGCATCGACGCGGTGTTGCGCGACGTCGTACGCATGTCGCGGGGCCCCCGAGGGGTGGTGCGGCGATGAGCAAGGAGCTGAGGAGCGAGCGGAAGGTAGGGGCCGCGAAGACAAGGCAACACATTGACGACCCACTCGCGGCACCTGCCGTAGGGGAGCGAGGAAGCGAACGCGTGGCAAGCACATGAGGTGGGTACGCGAACGGGTCGATCCGTTTCTCGCCGGCCTGCACCGGCGGGTCGGCACCGGCTGGCCACTGGCCGCCCGTCTGGCGCACCTGGCCATCGCGGTCGCCGTCAGCAGCGTGGTCGCCGCCACCCACAACCAGGCCGCGCCGCTGTGGGGCTTCACGGTCGTCGCGGCGGTCGCCGGCATCCTCGCCGTGCTCGACGCGAGCAGTGCCTGGTCGACCGGGACGCTCGCCACCGTCGTCGTGCAGTACCTGTTCGGCTTCATCAACGTCCAGGCCCCGACGCCCGGCCCGCTGACGCTGTACGCGCTCATCGCGGGCCTGTACCTGATGCACGCCACCGCCGCGCTGGCGGCAGCGCTCCCGCCGTTGGCACGGGTCGAACCGGCCGTGATCCTGCGCTGGGCCGCGCGCACCGTGGTGGTGCTCGTCGTGACCGTGCCCCTCGCCGCACTGCCGAGCGTCGCCGAGCCGGCCTCCCGCGGGCCCTGGATGGTGATCGGCTTCCTCGGCGCCGCCGCCCTCGTCCTGCTCCCGCTCCTGGTCTTCCGGCGCAGATCGCCGTAGAGGGTTACACCGCGCGGGTTTCGGGTAGCGTGCGGCAAAGAAGCTGCGAGCGCGCGCGAGGTGGAGGCCAATGAGTAAGTCACGACCGCACATCCTGGTCGTCGGCGGCGGATATGTCGGCCTGTACACCGCGTACGGGCTGCAGCGGCAGCTCAAGCCCGGCGAAGGTCACGTCACGCTGGTATCACCCGAGTCGTACATGACCTACCAGCCGTTCCTTCCCGAATCAGCGGCCGGGAGCCTGGAGCCACGCCATGTCGTGGTGCCGCTGCGCCGCGTGCTGCCCCGTGTACGGATCATCAACGCTGAGCTGACCGGCCTCGACCACGCATCGCGGACCGCGTACATCCACGCGGTGTCGGGCGAGGAGCGTGAGCTCGGATACGACACCCTGGTCATGGCGGTCGGGTCGATCTCCAAGACGCTGCCCGTCCCCGGGCTCGCCGAGCAGGGCATCGGCTTCAGCAACGTCGGCGAGGCGATCTTCCTGCGCAACCAGGTGCTGTCCCGGCTCGATCTCGCCGTTTCGTCCGACGACCCCGCGCGCCGTCACCGCGCACTGAACTTCGTCTTCGTCGGCGGCGGGTACGCGGGAGTCGAGGCGCTCGCCGAGCTGGAGGACATGGCCCGAGCCGCGTGCCGCTACTACAAGAACCTCGACCCGAGCGAGATGCGCTGGGCGCTCGTGGAAGCCGCGGACCGGATCATGCCCGAGGTCGACCTCGACATGGCGAACTACACGGTCGAACGCCTTGAGGACCGGTCCATCGAAGTGCACCTGTCGACGAAGCTCGACTCGTGCACGAACGGACAGATCGAGCTGTCCGACGGCACCAAGTTCGAGTCCGACACCGTGGTGTGGACCACCGGCGTCAAGCCGCACCCGGTGCTCGCCTCGACGGACCTGCCGCTGGGCCAGCGCGGCGGGGTGAGGTGCACACCCGAGCTGACCGTCGAGGGGCTGGAGGACGCCTGGGCCGCCGGTGATTGCGCGGCCGTACCGGATGTGACGAACCCGGGCCAGGTGTGCCCGCCGAGCGCGCAGCACGCCGTACGGCAGGCGAAGCTGCTCGCGAAGAACGTCATCACGACGATGCGTGGTGGGGAGCCGCGGGAGTTCCGGCACGCGTACGCTGGGTCGGTAGCGAGCCTCGGCCTGCACAAGGGCGTGGCGCAGGTTTACGGGCTGAAGCTGCGCGGCCTGCCGGCCTGGTTCATGCACCGCACCTACCACGTATCGAAGATGCCCACGTTTAACCGCAAGGCCCGTGTGGTCGCCGACTGGACTCTCGCGTCGTTCTTCCGCCGCGAGACCATCTCGCTCGGCCAGCTGCACAGGCCGCGGCAGGAGTTCGAGCTGGCCGCCCGCACCGGCGCCATCCCCGCCGACGAGTAGCCGAGGCGCCCTTGACCTTGTCGCGACGTCAAGGTGTGGACTGACGGCGTGGCAACAGGGCTGAGGATCGGTCAGCTGGCCGAACTGGCGGGCGTGACGGCGCGCACGATCCGCCACTACCACCGGATCGGGCTGCTTCCGGAGCCGGATCGCGAAGCGAACGGTTACCGCACGTACGGGCTGCGAGACGCCGCCCGGCTGCTTCGCGTACGACGGCTGACCGAGCTCGGCCTGAACCTGGACGAGGTCGCTGACGCACTCGCCGACGACGAGGGGCGCGAGCTGCGGGAAATACTCGCCGAACTGGATGCGGATCTCGCCGACCAGGAGCAGCGGGTACGCGCTCGGCGGGAGCGCATCGCGGCGCTGCTCGCACGCGCCGGCGATCTGACGCTATCCGCGGAACAGGCCGAGGTCTGGGCGGAGCTGAAGGCTGTGGCGGGCGACGAGCATCCCGGTCTGGTGCGCGAGCAGTGGGCGCTCGAGCTGGTCGAGCCGGTCGCGGGAGCGCGAGCACCGGAGGCGTACGCGGCGTACGGGCGTGTCCTCGCCGACCCCGACCTGGCTGAGCGGATGCTCGCCGCGACCCGCGAGTTCGAGGCACTTGCCGGGCTTTCCCCGACCGACCCGGCGGTCGACGCGTTGGCCGGCGAGGCGGCGGGCTTCGGCGATGCCGTGCGGGCGCTGCTGCCCGAGGAGATCAGGCGGCAGCAGGGCGACCCAGACGTCGCCGACGAGCTGCTGGCAGCCATGACCGCGGACATGGATGCCGCCCAAGCGCGCTGTCTCCGGTTGATGTGCGCCCGCTGGCGGGAGCTGTCGTGCTGACCCGGGGCGCGTGGGGCCGGGCGGGTCCGTGGCTGACGCCCGCGATGATCGCGGTGGAGGCGGGTCTAGCGTGGTCCGGCTTACTCTCCGTATGGAACGCGATCATGGTGGCGGTGGCCGTCGAGCTGCTGCTGGCAGCGGTCGTCGTCAGCCGTACGATTGCAGCGGTGCGCCGATTCCGAGCCGGTCGCCGCGAGCGGGCAGATTTCTGGGTGGCCGCCGAGGGTGCTCTGGCGCAGCTCGTCCCGCGACGGTTCGCGCGGTTCCTCCTACTAGAAGCGCGGCTGTGGGCGTGCCTCGCACGCTGGGTAGCGGGCCGACACAAACAGGGGTACGGGTACCACGGCGGCGTACGGCCCCTCATCTGGGTCGCAGTCGGACTGGTCGTCGTCGAAGGCGCTGTGTTGGACGTCGTGCTCGCCCTCGCCATCCCGGGCAGCCCGTGGCTATGGGTTGCCGCCGGTGTGCACGCGTACGCGCTCTTGCTGTTGCTAGGTTTCTGCGGCTCGCTTGTCACCCGGCCTCACCTGCTCGGTGAGGAGGCGCTGCTGCTGCGGGAGAGCGTCGTTACCGAGGTTGCGGTGCCGTACGCGGCAATCCTCGGCATGCGAACGGGTTCGTATCCCGGCTACGGTCGTTCCTGGTTCAAGGTCTATGCGGAACGTGAGGTCGCCACCCTCGCGTACACCGACGCCAATATCGTCCTGACCCTCGACCGGGAGATACCTTTGCTGGTCAACGGTTCTCTCTGCGATACGCCGCTCGGCACGCTTTACCTCACGGCGGACGACCCCCGCGCGTTCGTCGCGGCGATCGATGAGGTGCGGCAGGCGGCAGGAGCAGTGACCGCTTGAGACGCCGCCGAAGTACCGTCGCTGTCGTGTCGGATCAAGATGAGGCGGCCAGAGTGGCGCTGCTGAGCGAGCAGCGGCTGTTTCCCGCGACCCGGCTCCTGTCTCCGGCCGAGGCGGTCGGCGCGGGCAAGGTACTGCTGGTCCGCACGACCGCCGACCGCTTTCCCGCCCAGGCGAGTGTCGACCTGGCGCGGATCGGCACCGAGCGCGACTGGGCAGACTATGCGGACCGGCGCACCGCGGTGGAGGCAGGTTTCGGCGTGGGTGAGGCGGCAGCCCGCGCGATGGTTGCGGACTTGCGGGAACGGACGGGGCGGCTTGGCCTGAGCCTGTACCTGGCCCGTGACGCGGGAAACCTGGTGGGCGCTGTCGCCCGCTTACGGCTGCTGGAGCCGCTGGAGCATTGGGCTCGGCTGCAGGAGGTCGACGTATTTCCGTCGTACCGTGGACAGCGATACGGCAACGCCTTACTCGCCGCGGTCCTCGACCTGCTCGCCGACGAGGGCACCACGAGGGTCGTGGTCGGCGCCGATGAGGATGGCTGGCCGTTGACCTGGTACCGCCGTCGCGGCTTCCACGACGTTGCCCGGGTGTCGCTCACCCGCTGACCCGTGCCAGTATCCCTGCTCGCGCCTGTCATGGCGGGTCGTGCAGGTGGTTGACGCGTGGTGCTTGTCTCGCGTCGACCCAGGGCGGTGGGGTGACCCGGACCCGACCGTTCTTGAGTTCGAGGGTCCAGTCGCCGGGTGTCGGCGCGGTCGTGGTGGGTGGAGCACAGCAGCGCGGTGTTGCCGGAGGCTGGTTTCCCCGCCTTGAAGCCAGCTTCGGATGTGGTGGCCTTCGCAGCGGGTGGGTGGCGCGTCGCAGCCGGGCCACGCGCATCCCTTGTCGCGGATCTCCAGCGCTCTTCGGAGCGCGGGTCCGATGACCCGCTCGGACCGTCCCACCGAGAGTGGCTGCCCGTCGGGGTCGAGGACCGCCGGCACCAGGTGCGCGTCGCAGGCCAGGCGCAGCGCTTGCCGGGCGGTGACCGGGTCGCCGTAGGGCAGCCTGCCCAGCCCGGCCCGCTGCTCCAACTCGTGCAGGCCGATGGTGACGACCAGGGTCGGCTTGGCGCCACCGTGGACCGGCATGTCGGGTGCGCGCACTGCCGCCTACAGAGTTCGACCAGCGCGTCGCCGTACCGTTGGCCCGCACTCCTGGGGTCCTTGTGCCCGTCGACCTCCGGGGCGCGTTTGGCGAGCGGATCCAGCGCGGCGTGGACCCAGCCCATCGCCTCCGGGTCCAGTGCGCCGCCGGGCTTGGCCATCCCGTGCAGGTCCTTGCTGAACGTCAGTTCGCGCTTGGCGACCTTCTCCTCCTCGCCCGCGAGGGTGCCGTCCGGATCCAGACATGCCGCCAGCTTCGTCGCGAGCTTGCCCAACGCGGCCGGGTCGAACACCCGCGCGTGGTCAGCGAGCACCCGCTCCGCGTCCGCGCGGTCCTGCTCGGTGACCGCGTCGGGAAGCTTCTCCAACCGGTCGGCGACCACCGCCACGTGCGTGGGACTCACCGCGCCGTCGGCCTGCGCGGCGGCCAGGTGCGGGTACAGCGGCGACAGCCCATCGCCGCTGAGACTGGTGCGCGGCTGCAGCAGCCCCGCGTGCCGGACCCGACCGGCCGCCTGCTCGTACCGGAGGTGCAGCACATCCCGCAGATACGCCGCGGTCGACGAGTAGCCCCGAGCGGTGCCCAATCCACGGTCGGCGACCTGCACCACCAGCTGCTGCTGCACCACCGGCACCAGCCGGGCGACCTCCTCCACCGCAAGCAGCACCCCATCCACCGCGTGGTCGGACAGCCGGGACAGCGAACCAGCACCCGCAACCGCGGCGACCTGCTCCCGAGCACCTAGCACGGCCTCCCACACCGCCTCGTCGCTGACGGGCGGCCGGGCATCCTGGTCCCTGTCCATAATTCGAACATACATTCGAGCAGTGACATTGCCCGCGACCTCCGAGCAATCCTTGGATAACAAGTCGGCAACGCTTCCCGCGCCTACTGGAACAGCGAGTCATGTGCGTCCCACGGCCGCCCACGGTCATGCTGCGCAAGAGCCGATGAGCCAACCGCAGCGGCGAGAGCGCCGCCGCCCGTCTACGCTGCGGTGACGTGAGCAACGATCGGACGCCACGGCGGCTCGGCGGCGTCATGCAGCGCACGCGCGGCGCCCTGCGGGTGCTGCGTGGGGACGCGCCTGCCTACCTGGTGGCCACGCGGCATCGCGACTCCCAGGTCGACGATCTCATCGCCCACGACGTGCTCGACCTGACGCTGCGGACGGGCGAGGCGCTGCTGTCCACCGGCTCCCCGGTGGCGGGCGTGACGGCCACGATGCTGCGAGTCGCCGCCGCGTACGGGCTCACCTCGATCCAGGTGGATGTCACGTTCACCTCGATCACGGTGTCGGTCATGCGCGACGACGGCGAGCCGATGACCTCGATGCGGATAGTGAGGGTACGCGCGGCCGACTACTCGCGGCTGGCCGCTCTGTACGAGCTCGCCGACCAGATCGTGGCGGGGCTGCCGCTGGAGGAGGCGCTCCAGCGGCTCGATGCCATCGTCCACGCACCGCACCCGTACCGGCGCTGGCTCGTCACCCTCGCGCTCGCGGGCATGGCGGCCGGCATATCCGGCCTGCTCGGCGCTGGTCTCCCGATCGCGGCCGTCACTGCGCTCACCACCGCCGGCATCGACCGGATGCTGCGCCGCCTGAACAGGTGGGGTCTTCCGTCGTTCTTCCAGCAGGCGGCCGCGGCGGCGTTCGTCACCCTGATCGCGGTGGGGATCCTGCTCGCCAAGCCGCTGCCGTTCGATATGCACCTGGATGCGTCGTTGCTCGTCGGCTCGGGCATCACCGTGCTGCTCGCCGGTCTCGGCGTCGTCGGGTCGGTGGAGGACGCGATCTCGGGGCACTACCTGACCGCTGGGGCGCGCACGTTCGAGGTCGTGCTCAACACGGTCGGCATCGTGGTCGGCGTCGGAGCGGTGCTCGACATCGCGAACCGCCTGGGTCTCGACCTCACCAAGGTCGAGGACCTGGACCTTGGGTCCGTGCGCCCTACGGCCCTCATTCCGATCGCGGCGGTCGTTGCAGGGTTCTGGGCCCTGTCGTCGTACGCCCGGTGGCGCGCGAGCCTGGTCGCCGCTGCCGGCGGCGGCATCGCGTACGTGATCTACGCCGCCCTGCTACGCGACGCCGGTGTCGGTCCCGCGGTGGCGAGTGCCGGGGCCGCGCTCGTCCTCGGTGCGATCGCGGATATCGCCGGCGACCGCACGAAGGTGCCCACACTCGTCGTGGCGATGTCAGGTGTCGTACCGTTCCTGCCCGGTCTCACGACCTACCGCGGCATCTCCGACTTCGTTCAGGGCGCGACCCTCACCGGAATCAGCGAGCTCGTCTCCGCGGCCAGCATCGGGCTCGGGCTGGCCGCGGGCGTGGCGCTGGGTGCGTTCGTCGCCCGGCCGCTGCGCAGCGAGGTCGACCGCTGGGAGCGC
>JBOHBN010000204.1:0-1448 GCA_050698355.1 Streptosporangiales bacterium
GGCGAAGGCGCTGCCCCCGGAGCGTTCGCTGGAGGTGATCGTCGCCGAGCTTGCCCGGCACGACAAGGAGCGATCATGATCAAGGCCGACTTCTCCCGCGCGAGCTGGCGCACCAGCAGCTACAGCGGCAACTCCGGCAACTGCGTGCAGGTCGCCTTCGCCGACGCGAGCTGGCGCACCAGCAGCTACAGCGGCGACGCCGGCAACTGCGTACAGGTCGCCTTCGCCACCCCGGCCGTCGGTGTGCGCGACTCGAAGCGCCCCCACGCCGGCACCCTCGCCTTCCCCGCCCCCACCTGGACCCGCTTCCTCGCCACCCTCCGCGCCTGATGCCCACTACCCGCCGGTAACAAAAGGGGGGTTTTGCGGGCTTTTCCCCGCCCTGGCCTCATCCGCGCAGGCCAGGGAGCTCCGTGAAAGTTCGTACCGCGCATAATTGCGTGGCGCGCAAGTTCTGGTAGTGTGGCGGTATGAGCACGGAACGGACGGGCCTACGCGAGCGGAAGAAGCGGGAGACGCGCATCGCGCTGAGCTGGGCCGCCATCCGGCTCTCCGTCGAGCACGGCTTCGACAACGTGCTCGTCGGTGACATCGCGGGCGAGGTCGGCGTGTCGGCCCGCACGTTCAACAACTACTTCGCCAGCAAGGGCGAGGCCATCGCCGCGCGGCACTACGAGCGCGGCCGGATGATCGCGGACGCGTTGCGTGACCGACCGGCGTCCGAGCCACTGTGGGAAGGGCTCACGTCCGCGGCACTCAACGACTTCGGCCTCGGCGTCGAGGTCGACGAGCGACGCCCGCCGGACGAGCAGTGGATCGCCGGGCTCCGGCTGATGATTTCCGAACCCGCCGTGCAGGGCGAGTTCTTCAAGGCCAATGCTGCGGTCGAGGAGGAGCTCGCCGCCGCGGTCGCCGAGCGCACCGGGCTCGACGTCACCCGCGACCTGTACCCGCGGCTCGTGGCGGGCGCCTTCGGCGTCGCGGTCCGGGCCGCCATGTCCGCGGCGATCACCACCGAACCACCGGCCCGGACAATCACGGTGCTGCGGGATGCCCTGCGGCAGTTCGCGGCCGGCCTCCCCACCCCGTAACCCACACCGGAACCCGACAGCCCGGCACCGCCGGGCGGGAACGTCATGCCCGGAAACCGAATGGAGGACAACTGTGTCTACCGAGGTAACTGCTGATGTCGTCATCGCCGGGGCAGGCCCGAACGGCCTGCTGCTTGCCTGTGAGCTGAGCCTGGCCGGGGGGCGGCCGATCGTGCTGGAGCGCGAGACCGAACGCGTCGAGCAGAACCGTGCCAACGGACTCGTCGGCCAGGTCGTGCGCGCCCTCGACCGGCGCGGGCTCTACGAGAACCTCGCCGGCAGCACCGAACCGCCCCAGCCGCAGCCGACCTTCACCTTTGGCGCGATGCCGCTCGACCTGCGTGGACTGGACGACAA